>JACVQK010000010.1 GCA_015661155.1 Dehalococcoidia bacterium
TCGCGCTCGCCGCGTCGTGTCTGACGGCAGGAGGCGCAGCGCTTGGGCTCATTGGTGAAACCCTTCGACGCGTGAAACGACTGATCGTCTGCGCTGAAGATGAATGTCTGCCCACAGTCCTGGCACTTGAGGTTCTTGTCCTCGTAGTTCATAGATAACTCCTTTCTATTATTAGTTGGCAAGAGCCTGGTCACCAATACCGAAGGAGTGATCAGGACAATCCGGTGGGCACACAAAGACACCGCTCAGGGTTCGATGGGAGCGCGCAGAGGACGCCATCAGAAATCGGGTATGGATACACAAAACACTGCCACCGCCCAGGATTATAACACAAGGGGCGAAAGATGTCACTACTTCCTGAGCACTATTTCCGGCACCCCGGCAACAAACCAGTTGCCCGTGCCAGAAAAGCTACAGGGGTTCTGGTGGTGTCATCTCCCCGCTTGCTGTATACTGGGCTGGCTTGGTGTCTCATGCCTCAGACTAATACAGACCCGTGAATATGCTATTGGCTATGAGGAGAGCCCTCACCCTCTATACTGCTCTCACCAGTGGAAAGGCACGCCTCATCAGGTTCGCCCTGGGTGGGATCGCGAGCCTGGGTCTGGGATGGCTGGCCAGCAGGGGACTCAGCTGGGGCCAGGCTCTGGACGCCCTGGGAGGATTGCCTCTGCCCGTGGTGGCCCTTGCCCTCCTGGTGTTCTTCATCAGCAACCTGGTCCGGGCCTACCGATGGCGATTGCTCTTCCTCAAGGAGCGGATATCGGTCGCCCGGCTGTTTCTGATAGAGAACATCGGCCAGGGAGTGAACAACCTGCTCCCCGTGCGCATTGCCAGCGAGGCCACTCAGTTCACCATCCTTACCCTCAGGGATGGAGTGAGCCGGGGCACGGCCCTGGCCACCCTTGGAATGATCAGGGTGATGGACATCTGGGCCAACAGCCTGATTTTGGCCGTGAGCCTCCTCTTCATACACAGCGCAGCGGGGCAGTTGGCCCGCTACGCCGCGGGCAGCCTTCTCTTCTCCCTGGTGCTCCTGGCCCTGGTGCGCTTTGTGTCCTGGGGTAGCCGGGGACTACCCCTGTTGAGACGGCTGCCCCTGCTGAGCACTTTCGCCGCCTCCGTTGCGGAGATGGAGAAGAGAAAGGACCGGCTTGTGGCCTCTCTGGCAGCCAGTCTGGCCGCGTGGGTGATCCTGGGACTCAGCGGTTGGATAGTGGCTCGGAGCATGGGCATCCCCCTCTCCCTGGCGCAAGTGCTCCTGGTGATCCTGTCCACCATCTTCTTCGCCACCGCCATTCCCTCTCTCCCAGGAGCCATAGGCACCTTCGAGGCGGTCATGGTCTATGTCATGGGAATCTTCGGTGTAGACAAGAACCTCGCTTTTCCCTATGCTCTCTTCGTGCACGCGCTTGTCTTTCTGCCACCCATTCTAATGGCCGCGATCTTCCTGCCCAGGGAAGGCATGGGCTCGTTACGGAGGTCCTTGTCCAAAAGCTGGAGCGGAAGCTCCCCAACAGAGCAGGCGTAAGGAGAGTCACACACAGTGCGTCTACGCTATATCAGGACCCTGGTCACCCTGGGAATCGTGCTGATGGTCGCCCTCGGATGTGAGAGAGGCACCTCTCCTACCCCCACCCTCACCCAGACCACCACCCCCACTCCTGTGCCGTCGGCGACACCCCTGCCCTCGCCCACCCCCACCACCAGGTCTGGAGAGCTGAACCTGGTGATCCCGGTAGCGGCCCCCCACTGGGACGTGCATCTCACCCCGTCCCCTGTCCTGGCCGCGTGGGGGCCTGGCATCGTCTACAGCCGCCTCCTGCGCTTCCGCTCAGGCCCCGACACCGCCACACCCACCATGTCCACCGAGTGCGACCTCTGCGAAAGCTGGCAGCAGTTGGACTCTACCACCTACCTCTTCCACCTCCGAAGAGATGTCCTCTGGCAAGACATCCCTCCGGTGTCGGGGAGAGGGCTCGTTGCCCAGGACATAGCCTTCAGCTACCAGCGGCAGGGGAACCCCAGCTACCCCAATGCCCCCCTTCTCAACTCCATCCAACGGGTGGAGGCGGTGGATGAATACACCCTCCGGATAACCCTGAAAGCCCCCGACGCCGATTTCCCCGCCAATCTGGCCAGCGGCCTCTCCAAGATAGTGGCGCCGGAGGCTGTGAACCTCAACGGCAACCTCAGGGAGGGGCCTAACATAGGCACCGGGCCCTGGCTCTGGGATGGAACCAGAGAGGGCCAGGGCTACTTCTTCAAGGCCAATCCCAGCTACTTCGAGAGGGGGCTGCCCCACCTTGAGCGCCTCAACGTATACGTGATCGCCGATGAACTGACCCGCATCGCCGCCTTCCGCCTCAAGAGGATAGACCTGATGGAAGCGCCCACCGGCGGCTTGAGCGGCCTCAAGAGCAACCACCCCGAAATAGGCTCTTTGCTCTACAGAGAGGCGGGAAGCGGGATAGAGATAGCCCTGAAGAGCCTCTCTCCACCCCTGGACAACCTTCAGGTACGCAAGGCCTTCTTCAGCGCCCTGGACCCCTGGGACGCCATCGACACCATATGGGGTGGCTTTGGCTTCGTCAGTCTGGGAATGCCGGTGGCAGACCCCGGCTGGCTTCTGCCCCAGGAGGAGCTCCGAAGCTATCTGGCCAACCCCGATAGCTCCAAGGAGCTCTTCGCATCCGTCCCTGGGGAGCTGCCCCTCTCCCTTACCCTTGCCGTGGCGGACTACGGCGATACCTACCTGGCCTACGGCCAACGCCTGGCCCAGGAGCTGGAAGCGGTGGGGTTCACCGTATCCCTAAAGACCGTCAACCCAACGGAGTACCCCCAGGAGGTATGGTACGGAGGCCGCTACAGCGCCTTCGTCGGGCCCATCGCCCCCATGACCACCCCCAACATGTACCTTCTCTCCGTGCTGCACAGCAGGGGGGCGTGGAATACCCACTCCTACAGGGACCCCACCCTCGACTCCCTCATAGAGGAGCAGGCGACAACCCTGGACCCATCGAGACGGCGAGACCTGGTGCTGGAGATACAGCGCTACGCCATGGACAAGGCGGTCAGGTTCATGCCCGTGACCAGGGTATCCGCGTGGGTGTGGTGGCCCCAGGTGAAGGAGTTCTACCCCAACCTCACCTCCAGCGAGTACTTCCACCTGGCCAAACTGCGGCTTGAGCCGTAGGCAGGGCGAGCCCTGCACCCACAGTCAACTGTTGCTGCCCTGGTCTGACCATGTTCTACGGTTCGAAGGGTGTGGGTCTAACAGGGTGTTGAAGAAGGGGAGTCCAGGGGGGCTAAGCCCCTTTGGCGGGGGTCTGGGGGTGTCCCCCAGATTCAAATTCTCCCCCTTCCTGGCCAGGAAGGGGGTTAGGGGGATGGTCGAGAGAGTTTTTCATCACCCTGCTGGTGCATAGGCAGTATCGAGGGTTCTTATGGGCGCAGGGCTCGCCCTGTCCTGCTAGAAAACCCCCTCCGGCCAGTCCAGCATATGGACCACGGCCACCTCCCCCGCCCTTATCCGAGAAACATCCTCCGGGCAGATGGCCAGGCCGTTGGCCAGGGCCATGGAACTGAGGATTCCCGAGCTCTGGTCTCCCGTCAAACGGGCGTAGTATCGCCCCTCCCTCCGGGTGACGACGACCCGGGCAAACACCCGCCGACCGTCGTTGTTGGCGATATCATCCTCCAGCACCGCCAGCACCGTGGGCTTCTCCATGTCTGTGCGTCCCAGCATCCTCAGAATGGCCGGACGCACCATCTCCTCAAAGGCCACCAGGGTGCTCACCGGGTTCCCCGGCAGACCGATGTGAGGAACCCTTTTGCCCCCCGGTCCCAGAAAAACACCAAAGGCCAGGGGCTTGGCCGGCTTCATCCTCACAGACCAGAAGGCGACCTCCCCCCGACGGGCCAGCAGCTCCTTCACGATATCGTAGTCTCCCGTGGACACCCCCGCGGAGGTTAGGAGCATGTCCGCGGTCAGCCCCTCCTCCAGCTTGGCGCTCAGGGACTCCGGGTTGTCCCGGGCAATGCCCAGCAGGCGGGGAATGCCACCGTAGCGCAGCACAGAGGCCGCTATGCTGTAGCCGTTGCTGTTGTAAATCTTCCCGGCTGAGGGAGGCTCCCCCGGCTCCAGGAGCTCATCCCCCGTGGCTATGATCGCCACCACCGGCCGCCGTACCACCTCCACCGTGTCCCTGCCCAGGGAGGCCAGAACCCCTAACTCCGACGGCCTCAGGACGGCGCCTCTCTTCAAGGCCACCTGGCCCCGCCCGATGTCCTGCCCCGCGGGACGGATGTTGGAGCCCTGGGACAAACCCCGCATGACCCGTATCTCCCCCCTATCCAGGGGACCTTTGCCGGTGCTCTTCCCCTGGAACTCATCGGTGTCCTCAAAGGGCACCACCGTATCCGCCCCCTGGGGCACGGGAGCGCCGGTCATTATGCGCACCGCGGTGCCGGGGGTGACCTCCTGTTGGGGAAGCTGCCCCGCGGCCACCTGGCCGATGACCCGCAGAGCCCTGGAGGCATGGGGAGCAGCCCCTGCAATGCTCCTGTGCTGGACGGCATAGCCATCCATGGCAGCATTGGACAGGGGAGGGATATCCAGGGAAGAGATAACCTCCTCGGCCAGAACCTGCCCCAGGGCCTCCAGCAGGGATTTCCTCTCGGGCTCCAGGGGATGGAACAGATCGAGAATCCTGCCCTGGGCCTCTTCCACGCTCAGCATGTGAGGTGCACCTCCCTGGGACGCCCTCTCAACCATCTCGCTCTGCTACCGTATTAGCAGCGCTGTGCCGGGGTCCATCCCATGGCTCCCTGAAGATGGCACGAAACCTTTCGTAGTCCCCCGATGCCTCCGACCACCAGGTGTCCACCCGCTCCACCCTGGCCTCTGGGGGGCCAGCTTTGAGGTGGCGCAGAAGCTCCTCCAGGGTCTCCCGTCTTCCCTCTGCAACGGTCTCCACGGAGTGGCCATCGGGCAAATTGCGCACGTACCCCCTCAGGCCCAGGGCCCTGGCCCTTCGCGCGACGAAATCGCGAAAGCCCACCCCCTGCACCCTTCCGCGCACCACGGCCTGAAAGCTCACATCCTCCATCACTTCAGCCCTATGATACCTTCCCCTTTCTGGTCTTCCCCTTCTTGACCACCTCGGTCTCAGGGGATGGCGTCAGGGTCTCCACCTTGGTGTTCTTCGCCTCTTTTTTCGACTTCTTCTCTTCGCGATGACTGTAGTCTCGATCACCCATGTCAATACCTCCTGGCTGTTACTCAAGCCTCCCATACAGTTTAACAGGAGAAAGCTGGCCTGGTAAAGCTGTTCACTGGGCACTGCCCAGTGGGGGACACCCCCAGACCCCCGGCGGGGGCTTCGCCCCCTGCACCCCATATGTTGCGCTGATAGCCTGATGCGACCATAGCGTCGGGCCGCAAAACCCCCTGACCTTCCCATGGTAGCTCGACAACAGGGCGCAGAAGCCCGGAGGGCCCCTGTGCCGCGGCGCGAAGGTGTGTGCTACAATATCCCAGTCACCCAACTCGCAGAGCTTGGAGGTCTGTAGTGCAGGAGCTATCAGCGGAGTCCATTCGCAATGTCTGTGATAAGGCGTGCCTGGAGTTTGAGACCACGGCAGAGCTACCCCCCCTGCAATCCATCATAGGCCAGAAGCGGGCCATCCAAGCGCTGGAGTTCGGTCTGGGAATAGAAGAGAGGGGCTTTAACATCTACGCCGCCGGACCCTCAGGGACTGGAAAGACCACCGCCATCACCGCCTTTATGGAGAAACGGGCCAAGACCAAAGAGACTGCCCCCGACTGGTGCTACGTCAACAACTTCAAGGACCCAAACCGCCCCCGGGGACTGCAACTGCCCCCGGGCAAGGGCAAGGATCTCCAGCGGGATATGAGGACCCTGATTGAGCAGGCCAAAAGGGACCTCACTCGGGCCTTCGAGAGCGCGGAGTATGAGCAGCAAAGGGAGGAGCTGATCCAGGTCTTTCGCCGGGAGAGGGACAACTCCTTCAACAGCTTCAGTGAACGCACTCGAAACCAGGGATTTCTCCTTCAGGCCACTCCCATGGGGCTGGTTCTCATTCCCCACCAGGCGGACAAACCCATGAGCGACGAGGAGGTAGCCTCCCTCAGCGCCGAGGACCGGAACAGGATGGGGCGGGCCCGAGAGCAGCTGGAGACCGACCTCAAACATGTCATAAACCGGGTGCGCAACACCGAGCGAGAGGTCAACGAACGCGTACGCCACATGGACCAGGAGGTGGTGCAATACGCCATGGGAACCCTGGTGCAGGAGCTGAAGGAGAAGTACGACGCCCTCTCCGACGTGGCCCTCTACCTGGAGGAGGTGGAGAGGGACGTGGTGGAGAACATTGACCTGTTTAGAGGCAAGCCCCAGGAGTCCCAGCCCCCTTCACCCCCCGGGGATCGGGACCGCACCCTGCGGCGATACGAGGTCAACGTCCTCATAGACAACTCGGAGCTGAAGGGAGCTCCTGTGATCCTGGACTCCAACCCCACTCCCAACAACCTCTTCGGGCTGGTGGAGAAGGAGGCCCACTTTGGCGCTCTCCAGACGGACTTCACCATGATACGTGCCGGGTCCCTTCACCAGGCCAACGGCGGCTTCCTCATCCTCAGGATAGAGGAGCTGCTGCGCAACCCCCTCTCCTGGGAGGGACTCAAGCGTTGCCTCAAGGAGAGAAAGATCATCATGGAGGACGTGGCGGAGCGCATGGGGTTCATCAGCACCAAGGGCCTGATTCCGGAGCCTATCCCCCTGAAGGTGAAGACCATCCTCCTGGGAAACTCCATGCTCTACCACATGCTCTACCTCAATGACCCCGATTTCCTGGAGCTGTTCAAGGTCAAGGCCGACTTCGACAGCCAGATGGAGCGCACCCTGGAGAACCTGAAGGACTACGCCGGCTTCGTCTGCACCCTGTGCCATAAGGAGCACCTGCTGCAGATGGACCGGGAAGGGGTATCCAAGATAGTGGAGCACAGCTCGCGCCTGGCGGAGGACCAGACCAAGCTGTCCACCCGCTTTGCGGAGATAAGCGATATCATCCGGGAGGCCAACTACTGGGCAACAAAAGACGAGGCGACCTGCATCGGGGGAGAGCATGTGACCCGGGCCATTGATGAGAAGGTCTATCGGTCAGACCTGATAAGGGAGAGGATCACCGAGATGATCCGCCGGGGCGTCTTCGCCATCGACACTGAAGGCGAGGCCGTTGGGCAGATCAATGCCCTGGCCGTCATTGGTCTGGGGGACTTCTCCTTCGGGCGGCCCGGCCGCATCACCGTCAGCGTCTCTCCGGGCAGGGAGGGCCTCGTAGACATCGAGAGGGAGGCCCGCCTGGGGGGCCGCCTCCATACCAAAGGAGTGATGATCCTGGGGGGATACGTGGCGGAAAGGTACGCCCGGGACATCCCCCTCTCCCTGTCAGCTCGCCTCACCTTCGAGCAGAGCTACGATGATATCGAGGGCGATAGCGCCTCCAGCGCAGAGCTCTATGCCCTCCTCTCCCGGCTGGCAGACCTCCCCATCAGGCAGGGCATAGCGGTCACCGGCTCCGTCAACCAGATGGGTGATGTCCAGGCCATTGGAGGGGTCAACCAGAAGGTGGAGGGGTTCTTCCACATATGCCAGGCCAAGGGACTCAACGGGCAGCAGGGCGTGATGATTCCCGCCACCAACGTCCAGAACCTGATGCTCCGAGAGGAGGTGGTGGAGGCGGTGCGCCAGGGCCTGTTCCACATCTACACCGCGGCCACTGTGGACGAGGGCATCGAGGTCCTCACAGGGGTGAAGGCCGGGGCCCAGCAGCCCGACGGCTCCTTCGAAGAGGGGTCCGTGAACCAGCGGGTCCAGCAGCGACTGAGGAGCCTGGCCAGGGGCCTGCGGGACTTCATGCGCAGCCCTTCGGAGGAAGAACGCAGCGACTACAGAGAAGAGAAGCAGGAGAGAGAACCCTGAAGAGGAGTCCCAGGGCACCAGCTAACGCCTTATCCGGTGCCGCGTCAAGCTACTGGCGGGCTGATGAAAAGGGGGAGTCCAGAAGGGGCATGGCCCCGGAGCCTGTCCTGAGCGAAGCCGAAGGAGCGGGGGTCTGGAGGTGTCCCCCAGACTGGACTTGGCCCAGACCCACGTTCCACAAGCCCTGAATTCAGAATCGGTAGGGTGGGTGTAGCGCCGCGGAACCCACCCCAGGTCTGACATCTTTTTGAGGTGGGTTTCGTTTCACTTCACCCACCCTACGACTAGAATATGGTCAGGCCAGTGCAACGCCAGCCCAATGTGGGTGCAGGGCACGCCCTGCCACCAAAGGAGAGAGCCATGGAGAGACGGCCTTCCCCCACGCGCGGGGAGCAGACACCGGCGGTAGAGTCAGGAGGGGACTGGAACGCCCTGCTGTCCCAGTACGGCCAGGCCATGATGCGGCTTGGCCAACTGGAAAAGGAGTTGGGCGACCTCCAGCAGAGGTTGCAGACCCAGCAGGGCAACGGAAAAGATGAGCTTGACACCGCGCTCGAGGAGAAGAATGAGGAGCTGAGCCGCAGAGGCGACCTCATCGCCTCCCTCCGGTTGCAGGTGTCATCCCTCAACGAGGAGCTGGCCCGCACCCAGGAGAAGCTGAAGCTGGCCGCGGACGGCAGGTACATACGTCGTCGGCATCGCCGCAGCAGGCCCTGGTGGAAGCTATGGGACAGTCGCCGCTAGCAGGCTGCGGAAAAGGGGTGTCCAGAGGGGCAAAGCCCCTTTGGCAGGGGTCTGGGGGTGTCCCCCAAATACAATTCCCACCCCCTTCCTGGCTAGAGCTTGCCCTGAGCGAAGCCGAAGGGAAGGGGGCTAGGGGGATGGTCGAAGGGGTTTTTCAGCACCCTGCTAGAGCACCCTTGACCGACTTGAAGAAGCGCATGGCATCGACAGATACCACCACACCGGGATGGCAGCCTTGAAGCCCGCCGGTCATGCCGCCGTTTCCCTGGCCCTGGGCGGAGGCACATACCTGGTCACAGGCTCTCCCGGCTCCGTGGGAGTGGCCCTCCTGACAGGAGTGCTGGTAGACCTGGACCACCTGCCCGATTTCTACCGGTGGTTCATTCTAGACCAGAGCAATCGCATCTGGCTGCTCCTTCACAGCTACGAGCTGTTGATCCCTGCCATCCTCCTCTCCTACGCCACCGACTGGAACCCCCTGGCTCTGGCGGGAACCCTGGGGTTCCTGGTTCACCTGCTTTGCGACCAGTGGGCCAACGGTGTACGCCCCCTGACCTACTTCTTCACCTACCGGGCCCTCAAGGGGTTTCGCACCTCCGAGATGGCTCCCTGGACTGCCGAGTCCGTGTACAGTGACCTGCTTCATCTCCCCTTCATGCCGCGCCTCCTTCCCCCCACCATTGCCTGGATCAGGAAGCTCTCCCGAAGGTAAAGGTGGCAGGCGGCATCATCCCTCAGAGCAGGGCTATGATGAGCTTGGCGGCGGCGACCATCAGCACAACGACCACCCCGAAACGGAGGAGCCGTGGAGAGGCCCGGCGCGCGCCAAGATAGGAGCCTATCACCCCTCCGGCGAAGGCAACGGGGACCAGCATCAGAAGCCCTCCAGTCTCGAAGTTTCCGGAGACGAGCCGTCCGGCCAGCCCGCTGAGGGAGTTGGCGACGATGAAGGCAGCCGAGACTGCCGCCGTCTCCTTCACCGTCGCCCATCGGCGCAGGAGAGCAAGGGGGCTGAGGAAGATGCCACCGCCGACGCCCACCATGCCGGAGACGAGGCCAATGCCCGCCCCAGTGGGCACAGACCATCGCCATGTGGGACGCCGCGTCGGTGGCTCCGACATGGCGCTCCGGTTCAGCAGGGACAGCCGTGCCGCCGCAAAGGTCAAGGCCACCGCCAGGAGCAGGGAGTACCAGTGGGCAGGCAAATGCAGCAGGCCGCCTAAGAAAGCCGCGGGCACGGCGGGGAGGGTGAATTGCAAAAACATGCGGGGCTTGAAGTAGTGGGCGGTGGTGTAGGACACCAGGGCCGTGCCCGCCACCAGAACGTTGAGCAGCAGCGCGGTGGTTGCCATCTCCCGGGGTGCCACAGCAAACAAAGAGGTGACTGCCAGATACCCTGACGCCCCGCCATGGCCGACGGACGAATAGAGCAAGGCAACCAGGAAGACCAGAGCCCCCAGAAACACCAGCACCTGAATATCCACAAATTCACCGCCCTGGTCTAGTGGGGATATCTCATCTCATCAGCCTGCCTGGTGCTCGATTCCCCCACCCGGCCACGCCCCTATCCTTTTCCAACGGTGTAGGATATTATACCCCGTGGCCGCTTCAGCCATCACGAGCATAGCAACATTACACATAATCTAGATGTGGGTGCAGGGCTTGCCCTGCCTGCCCAAAGGAGCCACACCTTGCCAGACCGCCTTACGGAGCTGAAAACCCTCGCGGAGAAGGCCCACGCCTTCTTTGGTCAGAAGCACGCCGCCCGGGAGCGGGCACTCCGGCTCTCCCGTACCGTCACCCAGCTCTCCGCCAACGCCATCCGCTCCGCCCACCGCCACCAGTTCGACGAGGCCCACAGCCTCCTGGAGTCCGCCAGGAGCCTGGTGGCAGAGATGAAGGAGATTCAGGAAAGCCACCCGGACATCTACTACACCGGCTTCGTACAGGACGCCCAGAAGGAGTACGTGGAGGCCAACGCCACCCTGGCCTTCATCGCAGGCACTCCCCTGCCTCTACCCGAAGACCTGGGGGTATCCTACGCCCCCTACCTCAATGGCCTAGGGGAGGCCATAGGCGAGATGCGTCGCTACCTTCTGGACTCCCTCCGCCGCGGCGACGCCTCCCGCTGCGAAGAGCTTCTGGACCTCATGGACCACATCTACACGGAGCTCTTCACCATGGACTTCCCCGAGGCCATCACCGGCGGCCTCAGGCGCACCACCGACGCCATGCGGGGCATCCTGGAGCGCACCCGGGGAGACCTGACCACCGCCCTCAGGCAGCAGAGCCTGGAGCAGCGGCTGGCCCAGCTATGGGAGCATCTGGCAGAGGAGAAGCGCACCCTTAACTAGCAGGGTGTTGAAAAACCCTTTTCGACCATCCCCCTGCCCCCTTCCTGGCCAGGAAGGGGGTGGAAACTATATCTGGGGGACACCCCCAGACCCCCGGCGGGGCTTCGCCCCCTGCACCCTCATACGTTGCTCTAATAGCCTGACGCGACGCTAGTCGCGGATGCAGCGCGGCGCTGAACGGCCCCTGCGCATCCCCTCTATATGAAAATGGGCGCCAGGACCAGGGTGATGGTGCTCAGGAGCTTGACCAACACGTGGAGGGACGGGCCGGCGGTGTCCTTGAAAGGGTCGCCAATGGTGTCGCCGACGACGGCTGCAGCGTGAATCTGGGAGCCTTTCAGCACCACCTGGCCCTTTTCGTCCCTCATGGCGCCGGACTCAACGAACTTCTTGGCGTTGTCCCACGCGCCGCCGGAGTTGTTGAGGACGGTGGCCAGCAGAATGCCGCTGATGGTGCCAATCATCAGGAACGCGCCCATGGCCTCATGTCGCAGGACAACGCCAACGATGATGGGCACGGCCACGGCGATGACGCCAGGCAGCACCATCTCTCGGAGGCCGGCGCGGGCGGTGATGTCAACGCAGCGGGCGTAGTCGGGGCGTTCCTCGCCTGTCATGATCTTGGGGTTCTCATGGAACTGGCGTCGCACTTCTTCGATGACGGCGCCGGCGGTCTTGGACACGGCGCGAATGGCCAGGGCGCTGAAGAGGTAGACCAGCATGCCACCCATGAGCGCTCCAATGAACACCTTTACGTCAGACAGGTCTACTCGCATGATGGCCGCGGCATCCGTGACACGGAGGACCTTCTCCACCTCATCCACATACGCGAAGAAGAGGAGGAAGGCGGCCAGGCCGGCGGAGCCGACGGCGTAGCCCTTGGTCAACGCCTTGGTGGTGTTGCCCACGGCATCCAGGCGGTCGGTGACCCTGCGGACGTCGCCTACGTTGCCGGACATTTCAATGACTCCGTTGGCGTTGTCGGTGATAGGGCCAAAGGTGTCCATGGCCAGGATATAAGCGGCGGTCATGAGCATGCCCATGGTGGCAACGGCGGTGCCGAAGAGGCCGGCGCGGGCATCGGTGACGCCTGGTATGTCGGCCTGCTGGCCGAGCCAGAAGGAGGCCCAGAGGGCTGCGCCGATGACCACAGCCGTGAAGAAGGTGGACTCAAAGCCGACGGAGATGCCCATGACAGCGGTGGTGGCGGGGCCGGTCTTCGCGGCGTTGGCGATGTCCTTCACAGGACGGTACTTGGCCTCCGTGTAGTACTGGGTGATGAAGACGAAGGCGACACTGGTGGCGATGCCTACGAGGCCGGCGTAGAAGTAGTATTGCCACTGGATGCCGCCCTGTCCGAGCATGATGTTGGTGGAGAGGGCCAGGAAGGCGATGGAGACGATGACGGCCAGGAAGTAGCCCTTGTTCAGAGCGCCCATGGGGTCTGAGGACTCCTTGATGCGGAAGAAGGGGATGGGAGCGTCAATGGAGAGGATGCCCAGGGCCGTGGCGAAGATACCGAAGGAGCGGACGACCAGGGGGAAGAGGACGAAGTACTCGGGATGGGGAATGCCTGGCACGTCCTTGACGGCCAGGTAGATGACGACACCCAGGATCATCGCTCCAATGTTCTCGGCGGCGGTGGACTCAAAGAGGTCGGCGCCGCGGCCCGCGCAGTCACCGACGTTGTCGCCCACCAGGTCGGCAATGACGGCTGGGTTGCGCGGGTCGTCCTCCGGGATGCCCGCCTCAACCTTGCCCACCAGGTCTGCGCCCATATCGGCAGCCTTGGTGTAGATGCCGCCACCGAGCTGAGAGAAGAGGGCAACGAAGCTCGCGCCGAAGCCGAATCCCACGATGAGGAAGGGGGCCAACTCCGGGTTGCTATTGCCGCCGAAGGCGTAGAACATGGCGGTGACTCCCAGGAGGCTGAGGGCGACGATGAGGAAGCCGGAGACCGCGCCGCCTCGCATGGCGGTCTGGACGGCAGGACCGAGGCCCCTGGTGGCGGCGGCGGCGGTGCGCAGATTGGCCTTGACGGAGACGTACATGCCAACGATGCCTGCCAGGCCGGAGCAAAAGGCACCCACCAGGAAGGCGACGGCGGTGCGCCAGCCGAGGCCGATCTTGTCGGCGTTATCGCCCGTGGTTATGCCATCGCCGTTGATGTCCGGGGGTATCTTGGTGACCAGGGCCAGGACGAGGGCAATGGCAACGGCGGCAAATAACGCCAGGATGGCAATGGTGCGGTACTGGCGACTGATGAAGGCCTTGGCCCCTTCCAAGATGCGGTCTGCGATGTCCTTCATGCGGTCGCTGCCCGTATCGCGACGCAGCACGTCCCACATCAGATACATGGCGAAGATCACGGCTACAACCCCTGACACCGGGACAATCCACACCAGACCCATGGATGCCTCCTTAGAGATCGCTGATTCTATCCGGGATTTCCCATTTCGGCTGACCCCATGCCGTCGGCGGGGCCCAAACGGGACGGGCGCAGTTTACCACTGGTCTTTGGTGCCTGTCAACCTTCTCGCGCGCCTGAGCCGCACCCTGTTCGTGGTCATCGACAGAAAGCCACCATGCGAGCAGCCGCGACGGCCCAGCCCGGCGGGCTTTAGTGCCTGGTTGCCGGCGGGGCGGGCGAAGCGCCTGTCCCTGAAGACACTGTGGCCCCAGGCTGCGGGGTGAACATCGTTACCTTGAGCCACCGTCCCGAGTAGAAGTAGGGGATGAAGGCCAGGGCCCGCAAGACCTGGGCTGCCACCGTAGCCCAGGCGATGCCAAATTGCCCCAGCCCTGTGAATTGGGACAGCGCGTACGCCAGGGGAATCTCAACGCACCACAGAGCTACCAGGGTTATCAACATGGGCGCTAAGGTGTCCCCGGCCCCCTGGAAAGACTGCACGGCCACATTGGTCACGCCCATGAACAGGTACGTCAGGACCTGGATACGGATCCAGACCACGGCCAGCTCCTTGAAGTCGGTGTCCCGGCTGAAGATGGAGAGGATTAGAAAGGGAAAGGCGAAGATGAGGATGCCCATGATGGCCTTCACTATCAGGACGTAGCCTGTGGCCCAGAGGACAGTCTGCCTGGCCCGCTCCGGCTTCCCGGCGCCCAGGCTCTGCCCCACGATGACCCCGGAGGCCAGACCCATGCCCTGGCTTCCCAGGTTGGCAAACATCTCCACCCGCCGGGTGACGGCGAAGGCGGCCACAGCCAGGTCACCGAAGGGGGACACGAAACGGATCTCAACCAGCTGGGCCAGATTGCGCTCCAGGCCCTGGACCGCTGCTGGCACTCCCAGCTTGGTCATCCGCCACAGCAGCGGCCCGTCGAAGCGGTACTCACTTAGCCTCACGTGCAGGCGGGAGGTGCCCTTGAGCAGGACCCAGAAGAGGATGACGTTGGCGATGCCGTGGGCGATGATGTTAGCCAGGGCAGCGCCAGGCAAGCCCATCTCTGGAAAACCCAGTAGCCCGAAGACCAGCATCGGGCTTAGAATGATGTGCACTACTCTCACTACCGCCGTGGTCTTCATCAGGGTGAGGGTGTCTCCGGCGGCGGCCAGGGCATGACCGCTCACCTGCTGGAAGGCTGTCCCCATGGAGCCGATGAACTGGAGGCGCATGTAGCCCGCGCCCGCGTCGATGACCTCGTCCGACAGCCCCAGTAGATGGAGCATAGGCTCTGTGAAGATGACGCCGATCACAACCATGACGGTGCCAAAGACCAGGGTCATGGTCCACGCTTGCAGCACTATGTGGGTGGCCAATTTACGGTCGCCCATGCCGATGGCCCGGGAGATCATGGAACGCTGGGCTATATCGATGCCCTGGCGACCGGTCCAGGCCATCTGGGTGTACTGCTGGGCGACTCCCAGGCCGGCAATGGACTTTGTGCCCAGGAACCCTGCCCAGACCAGGTCAGCTATCTGATCCACCACCCGCAAGAGACCCTCTATAAACTGAGGCCAGGCCACAAAAAAGAGGTTTCGTGGGATGCTGCCGGTGGTGAGGTCGCGAGTGGCGTAGGCGGAGCGCCTACGCCCCATGCCTGAGCCACGCCCTCGCCCGTTCCCAGAAGGGCTTTGAAGCATGGGGTCAGCCGCCGTGGGAGTGGCTGCTATGGGTGTGGGATTGGAGTCCTGGGTTGGTTTATCCATTTACTCTGGTGAGCGAAGATTAGCGCTGGGGAGAAGAACCCTGGCAACAGCCGCTATGTTACTACCGTGGGGAAGATGTGTCAAACCCCGCGAGCATACCCCAGCGGGCCGGCCAGCGCCTGTCCTGAGTGCCTGTGAATCATTGTCCCTTCCCCCCCTTGTGGGGGAAGGTTAGGATGGGAGGCCAGGTCACGGCCTTACAGCTACACCCCCACCTTAGTCCTCCCCCTTCAAGGGGGAGGAACAACTCACAAGCTCTGAGCGCAACCGAATGGTGGAGAGTGTCCACCGCACCAGTGTGTAGCATACCCTGTACCGCCTTAATCCCCTCCGCCTCGCATCGCCGCCCCAAACCCGCCCTCAGCCCGTTCCCCAAATATCCGTTTCCTAGTCCAGGGGCCCCAGAAAAAGTAGGGCACGTAGAACACAAGCCGGGAGCCTTGGGCCATGGATACGGCCCAGGCCACACCGTATTGCCCCAAACCCGACACAGCAGGTAAGGGAGGGTGCCATCCAAAGATAGACACACCCCCAACTACGCCGGAAAGCATGCCTGCCAGGGGGATCTCCACCAGCCACACGGTAACCAAGACGGTTATCATAGGCATAAGGGTATCGCCCGCAATCTGGAAGGTCTGCTGGAATATCTGGGTTGGCCCTTGCAGGAAGAAACCAACCACCAGAATACGCAGCCACACAACCCCCACCTCCAGCAGCTCAGGCTCCTGGCTAAAGAAGCCGAGGAACAAACTTGGGAAAGCAAACAAGAGCGCTCCAATGACGGCCCTTAGCGCGAACACGTAGCTCAGGGCCCACCACACGGTCTGTCTTGCCCGTTCAGGCCGCCCCGCACCGATGTTTTGGCCGGCGATGACGCCCGTGGCGTTGCTCAGTCCCTGGTTCCCCAGGTTGGCAAACTGCTCAACCCGTCGGGTAAGGGACCATGCCGCCACTGCGTAGTCGCCAAAGGTGGCAACGATTCCAATGACGAGTAACTGGGCCAGGGAGCGCTCCGCATTGGTGATAGAGGCAGGAATTCCCAGCCGCACCATGCGCCACATGAGGGGAAAGTCCATGGAATAGCCACTGAAGGTGAGCTTGAGCTTTGACGTGCCTGCAAAGAGTCCATAGCAGTTGAGGCCAGCGGCGATGAGCCCTGAGATGGCGTTCACCACCGCCACTCCAGGCAGTCCCAGCACCGGTAGCCCCAACCAACCAAACATCAAAATGGGCGTCAGCGCCAGGTCCAGTACCCTGGCTATAGCGGTCGCCCGCATAGGAGTCAGCGTATCTCCGGCTGCCTGGAGCGCCGCCCCGGTGCTCATCCTGAAGCCCTGGGTAGTGGAGGCGATAAACTGGATTTGCATGTAGAGCGTCCCCGCGGCGACGAGCTCGTCGCTTACCCCCAGGAGACGCAGCAGAAACTCAGTGAAAATGACGCCAGGTATGACGGTGAGAAAAGCGAGAAGAATATTGACGTTAAAAGCCTGCAACACCACATGGTTGCCCAGCCGCATATCTCCCATCCCCATGGAGCGTGCCACCATGGCCCGCATACTGATGTCTATGCCCTGGCGGCCAAGACGAATGAACTGAGTGTAGTTTTGCGCCACTCCTATACTTGCGATGCCCCGGGCCCCGACGCCCCTCCCAGCCCAAAAGAGGTCGGCAATCTGGTCTAGGGAGTTCAAGGCCCCTTCCACGACCTGGGGCCAAGCCAGGAACCAGAGGTTCTTGGGGATGCTGCCGGTGGTGAGGTCGCGAGTGGCGTAGGAGGAACGCCGCCGCCCCCCCCGCGACTGGCCTGGGGACAGTGGGTCGGCCGCCGGGGGGGCAGCCTTTATGGGTGTGGGGTTGGAGTCCTGGGTTGGTTTATCCATTTACCCTGGTCGGCAAAGACTAACGCTAGGGAGAGGACCCTGGCAACGGACGCTATCTTACTCCCGTTGGGAAGGCATGTCAACAGCTTGTACAGGGTCAGCGGGGTCTTTCAAAAGTCCGCCGCCGAGCCGGTCCCAAGGCTGTCACCGCCACTGAAATGTCATTGCTACGAAAATGCCGCCCAGCATTGCTCCCCTGTGATTCTGAGCATCGTACCCCGTGTGTCATTCCGAGGAAGTCCTTCTCTGAAG
This sequence comes from Dehalococcoidia bacterium, assembly GCA_015661155.1. Classification (GTDB taxonomy): domain Bacteria; phylum Chloroflexota; class Dehalococcoidia; order Lucifugimonadales; family UBA2985; genus JACVQK01. Next base: position 17,408 of record JACVQK010000010.1, read on the forward strand.
GACGACCGAGGAATCTAAGACCTATGCCTTTAGCAAGTATGGTAGGCCCTGGATTCCTCACTTCGCTGCGCTGCGTTCGGAATGACATCAGGCAGAGCTATTCTCATCCTTCTGGGGAAGGGTTCGCGTTGGTTGCGAAATCCGACAGGAATCTCCTTGACTTGCCCCAGACCCGATGCTATAGTCGCCCTAACATCCCTCCCGAGGTGACAGAGTATATGGGAGCACCTCCCTTCAAGGAACTCCGCAGGGCCTATGGCTTCGACGAGGTGGCTATCGTTCCTGGGGATGTGACCGTCAACCCTGACCAGACCTGCATCGACTTCGCCGTGGGCGATTTCACCTTCACCATCCCCTTCCTGGCGTCATCCCTGGACGCCGTGGCCTCTCCCCAGTTTGCCGTCAAGTTGGGCCAGGCGGGTGGGCTGGCGGTCCTTAACCTGGAGGGCATCTACACCCGCTACGAGGATCCTCTGGCCGTGATTCAACACATCGTCGAAGCGCCCCAGGGGCAGGCTACCGCCCTTCTCCAGAATGTGTACTCCGCCCCCATACGGGAGGACCTCATAGGACGACTGGTCCAGGAGGTAAAGCGAGGGGGTGTAACCTGCGCTGTTTCCACCACTCCCGCCAACACCAAGCGCCTCTCCCACGTCGCCGTCGAGGCGGGAGCGGACATACTGGTGGTTCAGTCCACCGTCACCACGGCCCGGCACATCTCCAAGAGCACGCGGGGCCTCATCCTGTCGGAGCTGTGCCAGCAGATACGGGTCCCCGTGCTGGTTGGGAACTGCGTTACCTATAGCGCCACCCTGGAGCTCATGGCGACGGGAATCCAGGGAGTCCTGGTGGGCGTTGGGCCCGGGGCAATCTGCACCACCAGAGAGGTGGTGGGAGTGGGAGTCCCTCAGGTTACAGCTACCCTGGACTGCGCCGCCGCCCGGGAGGAGTACCACCGCCGCACCGGCCGGTACGTCTCCATCATCACCGACGGGGGCATGCGCACCGGCGGTGACGTCTGCAAGGCCTTTGCCAGCGGCGCCGACGCGGTGATGCTGGGCACCACCTTCGCCCAGGCAGAGGAAGCGCCGGGGCTGGGCTACAACTGGGGCATGGCCAGCTTCCACCCGGCCCTTCCCAGGGGAACCCGCATCCACGCGGGAGTCAGAGGCTCTCTCAACCAGTTCCTCTTCGGCCCCACGTCGGTGACCGATGGCACCCAGAACCTGGTGGGCGCTCTCAGGGCGGCCATGGGAATGTGCGGTGCCTTCACCATCCGGGACATGCACCAGGCGGAGATGGTTGTTGCCCCCGCCATAAAAACCGAGGGCAAATACTACCAGCTGGCCGGCCTCTAGAATCTATCCCAAAAACCCTCACCCCCTGCGTCCCCCTCTCCCTTGCCAAGGGAGAGGGGGGAAGAGAAGTATCTGGGGGACACCCCCAGACCCCCGCCAAAGGGGCTTCGCCCCTCTGCACTCTCCTCTTTCAGCAGCCTTCTGTTTTCCCCAGACCCCTGCCTTATACCGCGCACTCCCCCTCGCCACGCTCCAGGATGTACATCCTGGTGGAGTCCCAGTCCATGAAGTTCCAGACATCCTCCCGGGGCGGCGGCACGTGGGCGAGCTCCGCGATGAGGTCGCGAAAGCTCTCCAGCCCCATGCGGTCCACAAAGGCCGAGAACCGCTCTCCCGGCTCGCGACGAGACCGGAAGTGCTCCAGCAGACGGGCCACCGCCTGGGGCACCCTTCGCGCGGGCAGCTTCACCACGGGACTGGCCAGCCGAGTCCCCTTCTCTCCAACCTCGCCCCCCAGAAGGAGCTGGTAGGCGGGGTACAGCCGCCCCGAAACGTGCACGGCACACCCGTAGAGCCCGATGTCCGCCAGGTAGTGCTGCCCGCAGGCGTCGGGGCAGCCGCTGACCTTGATGCGCAAATTTCCCAGCGCCTCGTCATCCTGGTAGCTGGTATCCTCCAGCATCTGCACCAGCTGGTTGGCAAGGCCCTTGGAGGTGGTGATGGCGAGGCTGCACGCGGTGGTCCCGGGACAGCTGGTGACGTCGGCTATGCCCGAGGCTCGGATGCCGGTCAGGTCGGCGGAGCGAAGCGCGTCGTATGCCGCGGGCAGGTACGTCTCGTGCACGTTGCGGAGCACCAGGTCCTGCTGCTGGGAGGTGCGTAGTGTGCCTCCGGTGTACCGCTCCGCCAAGCCTGCCACCGCCTCCATCTGAGACGAGGTGATGTCCCCCAGCTTGAGGGGTATGAACACGGTGGTGTACCCTTCCTGGCGCTGGGTCTGTGTGTTCCAGCGGTGCCACCGCCGGTAGTCGGGCTCCGCCGGGCCCCTGGCGCTCCCCCCTGGATGCACCGCGGGAGGAGGCGTGAACCCCTCGGCGGGGACAAGGTTGGGGAACTCCTCCTGTCCAACGCGCAGGGCCTGTCGCTCCTCTCGAACCAGGCGGCGAACCTCCTCGATGCCCAGGCGCTGGAGCACGAACTTGAGCCTGGCTTTCTGCTTGTCTTTCCGGTCTCCCAGCCGCTCAAAGACGCGTATCACCGCCTCACAGGTGGAGAGCAGCTCCTCCGCGGGCACAAACTCCTCAAGCGGCTGGGCCAGGCGGGGGAAAACCCCCAGTCCGCCGCCGACGAAGACCTGGAAGCCCCGGCGCAACGCACCGTTCTCCTGGCGCACCTGGGCAATGACCCCAAAATCCTGGATGCGGCTGTTGTTGCAATCGAGGGGGCAGCCGGAGAAGGACGCCTTGAACTTCCGGGGAAGGCGCATCACCCTGTCGTTGCCCAGGTAGTGGCCGTCCAGGGCGCTGGCGTAGGGTGTCACGTCGAAGGCCTCTCTGGGGCACACCCCTGCCATGGGGCAAGCGCCCACGGTTCGCACCGAGTTGCCCCCGGACTGGAGGGTGGTGAGGCCAACGTCTGCCAGCTCCCACAGGACATCGGGGGACTCGTCCAGCTTGAGCCAGGGAAGCTGCATGTTCTGGCGGGTTGTGACGTGGCCGACACCGTTGCCGTGCTCCCTGGCTGCCCGGGCCAGGCAGCGGAGCTGCTCCGAGGTGAGGCCCCCGTAGGGGATGCGCACCCGCGCCATGTACTGCTCCGGCTGGCGCTGGCCGTACACCCCCATGATGGTCCGGCTGGGTCGGAGCTCGTCGTTGGTGATCTCCCCCTGCCGCAGTCGCAGAAGCGCTCCCTCCAGATTGCGGATGGCCACGGTAACCGGTCCCTGAATAACACCGCCCTTTCCGGTGTTGTGTTCGCTCATCCTACTCCTTTCTGTGTTGCCTATAGAAACAACAGCAACCGCCCACGACGTGTTGGGGGGCAGTTGCTGTGAGACAGGGCGATGGGCTTACTAGCCAGGTATCACGGGGGTGAGAGAGCACCCTCCTCCAGCCCGTCCCAGGGACAGGAGCAACAACAGCCTACGGATACGGCCAGCATCTTTGGGAGAGTGAAAGGACGCATCGGTGTCTCTCTCATACCTATAAAGCTACTTTAGCTCTGGCTCTTACACCTGTCAAGCGACTTATGGCTTCTTCTTACATTGAACTCATCCGAAAACCCTTACCCCCTGTATCCCCTTCTCCCTTGGCAAGGGAGAAGGGGATGGAAACAAATCTGGGGGACACCCCCAGACCCCCGTGCAGAAGGGGCTTCGCCCCCTCTGCACTCCCCGTTACGAGAGTTTTCAGACAAGTTCGTTATGAAACATGGAAGCGGAGGCCGATTGCCCCCGTCCTTGACATGGGAGGGGGTATGCAACTATAATCCGTTTCTGCTGGAGAGAGGGCTTTTGAGCCTGGGGAAGCGATATGCTATTTGACGTTGCACAGCTGCTGAAGGAGGGTGTCGGGGCGCGTGAGGGCTACTCCCTGGACGAGGCCGTGGAGGCCTTGCAGGAGAGTGGCACCACAAGGGTCTGGGGAAACATGACCCTCACCTGTACCGACAAGGGCATCTGGGTGAGCGGCAAGATAGAGGCCAACGCCTCCGGCCCTTGCAGCCGATGTCTGAACCCCATTGAGTATCCGGTGCGCTTCAGGATGGAGGAGGAGTACTTGCCCACGGTAGACCTCGGCAGTGGAATGCCCCTGGAGGTGCCCGAGGTGAAGGACGGGGCTTTCACCATAGACTCGCACCACATCCTCGACCTGACCGAGGCGGTGAGACAGTACTTCATCGTTAATCTCCCCATGAAGCCCCTGTGCAAGGAGCACTGCGCCGGCCTGTGCCCAAGATGCGGAGCCAACCTCAACGAAGGCGGCTGTGACTGCTCTGCCCAGGTAGACCCCCGATGGAGTGCCCTGCTCGACCTCCTCCCCACTGGAAAGAGATAAAGGAAGGCAACATTATGGCACCGCTACCCAAGAAGAAGCGTTCCAAGGCCCGGTTGGGCCCCCGCAGAGCCGCCTATCGCCTCTCCGTCGTCACGCTGAATCCCTGCCCTCAGTGTCACAGTCCAAGAAGACCCCACCGGCTCTGCCCGGTGTGCGGATACTATCGGGGCCGAGAGGTGATAGCCGTGGAGAGTCCCGCGGGGCAATAGAGGGGCCAGCGGTTCTCCCCCGATGCATCGGGGCTGGTCATCTATTGGATTGTCATTCTGATCATCTGAGGAGGGAATCGTGAACGCTGATACCCGTCATGCAGGTCCCGACCCCAGGGTGGCGTTCCTGTTTCCAGGACAGGGCTCCCAGGCGGTAGGGATGGGTCTTGAGCTTTACAAGAGCTCTCCGGCGGCAAGGGCCGTCTTTGACGAGGCAGACCGGGCCCTGGGAGTGCCCATCTCCCGGGTCATCTTCGAGGGACCAGAGGATGAGCTGCGGAAGACCGTCAACACCCAGCCGGCTATCCTGACGGTGAGCCTGGCCTGTCTCAAGGCCATGGAAGAGGCCCTGGGGAGCGCCCGAATGCCCCGTCCGGCCATGGTGGCCGGGCACAGCCTGGGGGAGTACACCGCTCTGGCAGCAGCCGGGGCCCTGGGCATGGCCGATGCCATGCGCCTGGTGAGAGAGCGAGGCCGACTGATGCAGTATGCCTCGGAGCTCCGGCCAGGGGGAATGGCCGCCATCATGGGGCTGGACAGCCTCATCCTGGAGGAGGTGTGCCGGGAGACCGACACCCAGATATCCAATATGAATACCGCCGACCAGATTGTGATAAGCGGAAGCCTTGAGGCCCTGGAGAAGGCCATGGCCCTGGCCTCCGCGAGGGGTGCTCGAAGGACGGTGTCCCTTGTGGTGGGCGGGGCCTTCCACTCCAGGCTTATGGAGCCAGCCCGGGAGGGCATGGCCACGATCTTGAAGGGGCTCACCATCCACAAACCTGCCATCCCGGTGGTAGCCAACTGCACGGGTCGCCCCATGACAAGTGTGGCGGAGGTGAAAGAGGAGCTGAACTCGGGCCTGTGCTCCTGCGTCAGGTGGAAGGAGACGGTGGAGCACATGACCCAGTCCGGCATAACCCGTTTCTACGAGATAGGGCCGGGAAAGGTGCTCACAGGACTGGTCAAGCGCATCAATGGAGAGGCAGAGGTAGCCAACGTAGACAATGCGGAGTCGATACGGCTCCTGGCGGGCTAGCGAGGGTGTCCTTTAACAAAGAAGCAATGGCAACGCAGGAGTGTGGGGAGAGGGAGGTGGAGGGCTTTGTCACCTCCAGGCGGGGGGCGAGAACGGTGGCCCTGCAAGTCCTGTACGAGGTGGACAGCGTAGGCCACCCGTGGGAGGAGGTCTGCCATCGTTGCCTGGATGAGAAGCGCCTCTCCCCCGAAGCCGCCTCTTTCGCCCGTGACCTGGTGAAGGGGGTTCTGGCCAACAGGGAGCGGCTCGACGACATCATTTCGGAGTTCGCTCCATCCTGGCCGGTGGCCCAGCTACTGGCGGTGGACCGTAATTTACTGCGCCTGGCCATCTACGAGCTAACCATAGACAGGGCGGCTCCCCCGAAGGTGGTCATCAACGAGACGGTGGAGATGGCCAAACTTTTCGGCAGCGAAAGCTCCTTCAAGTTCGTCAACGGGGTTCTAGGAGCGGTGATGAGGGCGGCAAAGCTTTAGCAGATTTACCCCGCCCCCAGGGGGAAGGGGGCCATCGCTGGAGAACGGAGTTTTTCAGCGACCTGTTAGACCGGGGGATTTGATCCGAGCAAATCAGCGTTCTCAGGAGGTACAGGGTGGCAACAGTTTTTGAGCGAGTGCGGAAGATTGTGGTGGACAGGCTGGGGGTGGAAGAGTCAGCGGTGGTACCGGAGGCGTCCTTTACCGAGGACCTGGAGGCGGATTCCCTGGACCTGGTAGACCTTATTCTGGCCTTTCAAGATGAGTTCAGCACCGAGAATAACCCCGTGGAGATATCCGACGAGGATGCGGAGAGCCTGGTAAGGGTGGTGGATGCCATCTCCTATCTCAAGAATCACGGCGTCACCGACGATTAGCGCCTGGCCGTGTTTGTGAGGCTCAAGGAGCATCGCAAACTGAAATACGTTAGGGTAAGGGGCGTCGAGAAGGGGTTCTGTTTGCTTTAGCGGGGTAAGCGAGACAGAGAGTCTAAAAAGAAGGAGTCATTATAAATGACCTATGCGGCATGGATATTCGCTG
>JACVQK010000060.1 GCA_015661155.1 Dehalococcoidia bacterium
CTCCAATGAGTGCCAGAATACCTGGCCCAGCATACCGCTTTGCCAAAGAGGCCATGTCCCGATTCTACTCTTGCTCGACACGCAATAGCAAACAGAACCGGAGTCATGGTTCCGTTCCGAACCGGTTGGCAGGGGGAGGTCAGCCATATTTCGTTCTGCAAACCTGAGTGATCGCGAGACGCTGCGACACCGTCGAATTCGGCACCGACCATCCACAGGGAGGAAGAGGTGGTAGTTATGTCGAGGGGCAAATGGCTTCAGTATCATTGCGTGGTTTAGATTGGAAGGCCATTGCAGGAACTATCATCATTGTCTTTCTTCTTGGATTCTTGGATTCGCCGAAATAGGGATACCCCTCTTAGAAGGAGTACAACAATCCCCCCCACATATACAAATTGCCCCGACACCTCAGCGTGAGATTGATACCAAGTGCGGAACATACCTTCCATGAATCCGTTTAGCAATAGCATGAACGCAAATGGGAACAGTAACATATCACTAACAGCCACGAAGCGACTGCGATGGTCGAATAGTCTATGTAGGATTACGGATATGAGCAGGAAGAATAATCCACCAAGAACCCCTCCTGAAAATGCAAGGTGAGTATACCTTGGTGTCAGGTAAAAAGGTGATATACTAAGGGTAGCAGGAATCTATGAATGGAGCTACCTCTATGACAAACAAGTCCATGCAACCTATCGGGATGGGGGAAGTCATTTCCCCCTCTGAGTCCTTGCCGATGCATGTCGCAAAACAGTGGGGATTCCCTTTCCAATGGCACGAACGAGAAGGCGTTGTATGGTACAGCATTCGAGATTGGATATTTGGTTTGACTGGTTCAACGGGGCGCAGGGCTAAAGAGGTCTGGAATGCATATAAACGTCGGTCTGATGATAAGAGGTGGGGAGTCACTTCGCGTGTCCTTCCCTACCGTGCTTTGGATGGACGAATCTTTGAGATGGACTTCACCACAGATGAGGGGCTATACAAACTAGCTATGATGCTACGGGTAACTAAGGAACGCCAAAGTCTGCGAGATATAAAGGACTTTTTGGCTAAGGCTGGTGTTTTCGTTGATGAAGCAAGGCGAGACCCAGAGACCGCTTCTGAGCGGCTTGCCATTGCAAGGCGCAACCAAGCTGTAAAGGCGGGTCAATCAGAGGGGTGGATTGCTGATAGGGAATTATCGGTAATCACTCGAAAACAGTTTGTAGCTCGTGTCTATCATCTTACCCAGGAGAAAGAGACTTTCGGGCGTGTCATAGGCACTATCACAAACGACGTATATAGAGGTGTCTTTGATGCAGACGTAAATGGGTTGCGAGAACGCTTGGGTATCTCCTTCAAGGAGAACCCCCGTGATCATTTTAGCCGCATTGCTTTGGCTTACACCACCATAGCAGAGGAATCTATCCGGATTCACTTAGACAAGTATGCCGACACAGAATATGTGTCTTTCGTGGCAATGCGTAGAGTCGCTGAGTCATTAGCGGGAGCAATCGGTGTTCAAGTAGACGTTATAGCCAACGCCTTGCAGATTGACCCTGTGTCTGGGCGCAAGTTAGACGACAAGCCACTTACCAAAGGGCAGTTTGAGAACCTACTTACGGCGGCGGCTCAGCCTAAACGTCTGAAGCCAGGCGGTCAATCAAGGTCACAAACATAGGGGCATTATCATTACGATGGTTGAAGCGGAAGGTGTAGGAGTCGAGGTAATGTTGCAGGTACTTGGGACTGACCGAATGGTGAACCCCATCAATCCCACGCTTTGTATTGCTCCAAAGGCTCTCCACGTTGTTGACGTGGGCGGACCCGTTGACGTACTGCCTAGCGGCGTGCTGGACGGTCTCATGGGCATAGCCGAGCTTGCCGAGTTCACCATAGGAGCGGAGTTCGTCGGTATAGACGATGGTGCCTGGGGCCGTGGGGATGTGCTCCTGGATGATGGGAAGCAAAGTCTTGGCCTTCACATCTGGCGTGACTTGGGTGAAAGCCCGTCCACCCCTTTCCACCATGCCAAAGACGACGGTCTTACCCTCTGCCCCACGCCCACGCTTCCCCGGCCTTTTGCCACCGATGTAGGTTTCGTCAGCTTCTACATTGCCAAACAAAGACATCCCATTTTCAGCCATCAAGGTGCGGATTTGCGTAAACATTCGCCACGCTGTCTTATAGGTGACTCCCAACTCCCGTTGAAGCTGCTTAGCGGAGATGCCTGTGCGAGTCTGAGCCATAAGAAACATAGCGTAGAACCAAGACCGCAGCGGCGTTGGAGACTTGTGAAAGATAGTGTCGGCGGCTGGGGAGACTTCATTGCCACAGAACTGACAACCGTAAGTCTTGCGCCCCGTGATGCGATGGTGTTTGGTGATACGTTGGCATATTTGGCAGAAAACCCCACTCGGCCAACGCTTGCGGAAAAGAAAGTCAAGACAGGAATCATCATCTGGGAACTGGGCGTTGAAGGTGGTTAGTGTGTACTTTCGCATCGGTAGCTCCATATCTAATCTAGCTATAAGTCTACCACACAAAGTACCTGATGTCAAGGGATAGTCACCAAATGCAATAATAGTTTCATACATTCCAGTGGGTATCCCGCCATCTGCCGTGCGGAAACAGTTCGTTCCTCCCCAACCGTTGAGGTAATTGATTTGCACATCACCATATCCCAAGACACGGCAGGCCAACGCATGCCCCATTTCGTGAATAGCAACCTCGGTTGAGTTCCAAATAATTACGACAGCAACAAACAGCCAGAAGCAAACAGGAACCAGCCAGCGGCAGTAGGTGGATTTCATGCCTGACAGCCTACTAGTAGCACTATGTGCTGTCAACCAATATGGAACGGAACCGGAGTCATGGTCTTTCGGCAGAATGGGCTTGGTGGAAAGGGCCGCTTCGTATATAATTGGCCGCGTCAGGGGAAGCAGAGGGGAGACCGAGACCATGCGCGACGCCAAGGCAAAGCCCGAGACGCGAAGGCCCAGGGTCTTCTACGGCTGGTGGATGGCCCTGGCGGGCCTGGTGATGGCCTTTTACACCGATGGCACGGGCTACTACGGGTTCAGCGTCTTCTTCGACCAGATCATCCGCGCCTTTCCCCAATGGCCCCTGTGGGCCCTGGCCATTGGCCCCTCCCTCCAGCGCCTCGAGTCGGGCATCCTTTCCCCTGTGGCCGGGTACAACACCGACAGGTTCGGCCCGCGCAAGGTCCTCCTCTTCGGCTTCTGTGTCGCCGGCCTCGCCTTCATGCTCCTGAGCCGGATGCAAAACGTCTGGCAGTACTACCTCATCTTCCTCCTGGCGGCCATTGGTCAAAGCCACTGCTCCTTCGTCACATCCACCGCGGCCGTAAGCAGCTGGTTCTCTCGCAAGCGGGGCCGGGCCATCTCCGTCGTCCTCTTGGGGCCAGGGCTCTCCGGCCTCCTGGTCGCGGTGTGGGTATGGATGATCCCCCTCCTGGGGTGGCGAACGACCCTCCTCATCGCCGGGCTGGGATACTGGATCGTCGGCCTCCCCCTGTCCACGGTCATGCGTCGGCGGCCCGAGGAGTACGGCCTGCGCATGGATGGCGACGATGCCGAGGCCCCCAAAGAAGCGGGACAGAGGCCTGGTTCAGCCCGGGATGTGGTCTACCCCATGGGCACCATCCTGCGCAGCCGTGGCTTCTGGCAGTACACGGTGGCCATGGCTCTCGCGAATATGGCCCAGGCCGTCATACTCTTCCAGGTCACTGCCCTGAGGAACATGGGCATCTCCCTGGGCGTCGTGGGGCTTATCGTCCTGTGGCAAACCATCTCCAGTCTCCCGGCCCGTCTCGTGTCGGGTCTCCTCTCCGATCTCTTTGACAAACGGGTGGTTCTGGCGGGAGCCCTGGCCCTTCAGGTAGTTGCGGTTCTGGTTTTCGCAGCGACGAGCAGCGTCTGGATGGCCTTGCTCTACGCCACCCTAATGGGCACGGCGACGGGACTGCGAAACCCAGCCCGCCTCACCCTCCAGGCCGAGTACTGGGGCCGGAGCGTCTTCGGGCGGCTGGCGGGAATCCAGACGGGCGTCTCCTCCGTTCCGGGTATCCTGAGTCCCATGCTCATCGGCTGGATGTTCGACGTCACCGGCAGCTACCGGACGGTCTTCATCTACCTGGCGCTGCTTACGGCGGTGGTCATTCCCCTCGTCCTCACCATCAAGCGCCCTGAGGAGCGCCCCCCCTTGAACCCGCGAGAGGCTTCGTAAGTACATAAGGGAGGCAAGCTGAAGGATACCCCTGCGTGCATAATCCCACTAACAGACTGCTGAAAAAGGGGAGTGCAGAGGGGCGCAGCCCCTTTGGCGGGGGTCTGGGGGTGTCCCCCAGATTCAATCTTCACCCCCTTCCTGGCCAGGAAGGGGGCTAGGGGGATGGTCGAAGGAGTTTTTCAGCACCCTGCTAGAACCGACGGAGAAGAAACGCCGTGGTGCCATAGCGATGGGGGACAGCCTTGCCAGGCGTGGGGAGTAGTGGAGCGGGTGATGGGAATCGAACCCACGACAGCTTGCTTGGGAAGCAAGCGCTCTACCCCTGAGCTACACCCGCCTGCCGAAATTCTAGGGCTCTACTCCCGACGTGTCAATTCATCTTTTTGACACGGAAGCCTTCGTAGCTGTAAAGTGTTGATAATGCCCTTCAACGCCAGAAATGATTGGCAGGCTGATGAAAAAGGGGGAGTGCAGAGGGGCGCAGCCCCTTTGACGGGGGTTTGGGGGTGTCCCCCAGATTCAAATTCTCCCCCCTTCCTGGTCAGGAAAGGGGACAGGGGGATGGTCGAAAGGGTTTTTCAACACCCTGTTAGAGGAGACCACACCCCACCGGCACGGTACCCGGCAGACCATTGACAGCACGAGGTGCAGAGGCATGGGCATCAGAGACCACTTGAGACCGGGGGAGACGCTCGTCTCTGACCACAAGCCTTTCTACGCCACCTCACACCGTGTTGTCCTCTGCCAGGAGAAAGATGGGAAAGAGGAGGTCTGGGAGCTCCCCTATGCCCGCCTGACCTCGGTTGAGATGGTCAAACTGCCTCACCTCAAGATGATGCTCGCCGGTACGCTGGCAGTAGTCGGGGGAGCGATGATGACGAAAATGGGGCTATTCACCTCCTGGCTGGCTATAGCGGCTGGCGTAGGGGTACTCGTTTTCGGCTTCATGGGCAGGGAGGCGTACTACCAGTTCCACGCCCACGGTATGACCAGGGAGGAAGAGACGAGATGGCGACTGGACCGCTGGGGGAGCGGGAACTTCGTCAGCACCATACGCAGCATCATCGGGGAACGCCCCCAGCCCTAGGCAGGATGCTGAAAAAGGGGAGTGCAGAGGGACGAAGCCCCTTTGGTGTCCCCCCCTGGGCACGGCCCAGACCTACACCCCACAGACCCTGAAGGGGGCTTGCCTATGGATGCCTCTGAGGAGTGTGGGTGCAGGGCTCGCCCTGCCTAATCTCCACGAAGGTGTCTCACTACCAGTCTGGCCACTTCAACCGGGGCCGTCCGACCGGCCATCGCCAACTCCTCCAGCCGGGCCGCCCGCCGATCCACATCGCTCGTCTGTCCCCGAAGGAATCTGGCCGGCTCCACCGCCTCAAACCGGTCTTCCTCCTCCAGCCATCGGTACAGAAGACGCCCGCTGGGCTTTCCGCCCTGCACGCGGTCTATCTCATGCACCTCGGCCAGGCGACGCCAGAAGGTATCCGGGCCGCCGCCAAAGCGCCGGATGTACAGCATCAGGTCGATACGGGATGCCTGCTGGTCCGTAACCCCGTTGCCCTGGCAAATGACGGCGATGGTCTCATCAAGCCCCGGCGCGTGCAGGGCCGTGGCCAGAGAGTAACCCGCCGTCATGGTGTCGAAAACCCGGCGCACGGGGGCACCCCAGATGTAGCGGGGCACCGGCGCCTGGCTGAACTCCCCCACAACCAGGTAGCCCCCCGGGGCACAGCGACCACCACAAAAGAGAGACGCTGGTCCATGGCCGCCCATAGGGTGGCGGCCATGGGGGCGCTGAGGGTGCCGTTGCGGATGAGATCGAGGATAGTGGGCGCTTCTGCCATTGTCTGCCTCCCTCTTTTTCTCGATTAGCTCCCGCTTAACACGGTCACATCCTGACTGTACTCAGATAGCCACCGGTGACCACACATCTGAAAACGGCGCGATGATCTAGTTAATCCCTTACGCTTCTGAAGTGGGATCACCTATAGGATTGTTACGCAACAGGCGGCGACCCATAGTCCACTCGCCAAATTACACCTGCGAAGCTGCGGGTGAACTCATGGGGCTTCCAGCCTGTGAGTCTCTCTTCTGCAAACGCAACTATGTGCAGTGCCATCCTGCCCAGATTAGCTACGTTACCCTTGCCTTCACGAGATATGCGTTTCAAGCGTAGGTCATCAGTAATTACCCAGTTTGACAGGTCTTTCTCAAGCCACTCAATCATTGCTGGAGAGAAATGCCGAAGCGTGCTTTCTATTGCCGGTAAATCGGTTGCTATCCATGGGTGAGTTGCGCTTACGTTAGATAGGAACTTACTTACCTGCCGTGCGCGAGCGATAAGAGACCTGACGGACTCAATGTCTGGCATAAACTCACTGATCTCCTTAGCTTCAGGGCCATCCATCCCCGTCACTTTCTTATCGTATTTCCAAACGGCAATGCCTGCTGCTTGTTCAAAGACTTTCCAATCCTCGCCATAGTATTCCCTGTTACTAGCGCGGGTGTCACTGTCGATTCCCATATTAGGACGCCCGGCCATGATTCTAGTAAATGTGTAGAGGAACGAAGCGAACTGATACCTTAAGCTGTCCAATATGCGGTCGACCAATATTTGGCGTTCCTCAAACCTTTGCCTCTCTATCTCTGTCCACTCCTTAATCTGCTCAGTCAAAATCATTGTTTGCTCTGTCCATTTCTGCGCTCGGCGTTCGAAGAAAATCCAGGCTGCCGCAAACGCCCCGACGATTCCAACCGCCTCTGCTAGAAGATTCGCCCCATACCCCCAAGGTTCTGAGACAACTAGGAAGGGGACAACAATTGCTAATAGGGTGAGGAACGCGATGCCGCCTATTAGTAGTTTCATGCGCACGGTGAGGCTCTAGCTTAAAGAGTTGTCAAGAGATCGGGAGACCTTTGGCAAAGTTGCTAAGGCAGGACCTCTATCTCAGACGCCCCTCTTTCTACTATTTCCCCCACGATGACCGCTTCCCTCACACCCCGCTGGGAGAGGGCTTTCATCAGCTGAGGGAGCTTCTCCGAAGACACGGACATCAGGAGTCCCCCGGAGGTCTGGGCATCGCACAAGACCAGCTTGGCCTCCTGGCTAATGGATGGGTCCCACCAGGCAACCTTATCCACGGACTCCAGGTTGCGACGAGTCCCCCCAGGGGCAATGCCCCTCTCCACCAGCTCCCACGTCCCCTCGATAAGGGGCACACGGGAGAAGTGGACGCGAGCACCCACCCCCGAGGCCTCCACCATACCCCGCAGGTGGCCCAGAAAGCCAAAACCGGTGACATCGGTGCAGGCGTTCACCCCCACCTCCATCATGGCCTCACTGGAGGCCCTGTTCAGGGCGCTCATTACCTGGATGGCGCGAGAGAGGATGGCAGGCTCGGCCACCCCCGCCTTTCCCGCGGTGGTGATGATGCCCGTGCCCAGGGGCTTGGTGAGCACCAACCGGTCTCCCACCCGGGCAGAGGCGTTGGTCACCTGCCGCCCCGGCTCGATGAAGCCCGTAACCGCCATGCCGTACTTGGGATCCTGGTCGTCTATGGTGTGCCCGCCGACTATCAACACCCCCGCCTCTTGGGCCTTCGCGGCAGCCCCCTTCAGTATCTCCCCCAGGATGTCCAGAGACAGTCCCACTGGGAAGCACACCATGTTGAGGGCCAGGATTGGCCTGCCCCCCATGGCGTAAACGTCGCTGAAGGAGTTGGCGGCGGCAATGGCACCGAAGTGCCACGGGTCGTCCACAATGGGGGGGAAGAAGTCCACCGTCAGCACCAGGGCCAAATCCCCACTCACCCGGTAGACGGCGGCATCGTCTCCAGTTTCCGTCCCCACCAGAAGGTCGGGGGACTCAAAGGCCGGCAGCTGACGCAGCACCTGCGCCAGGTCCTCTGGACTGAACTTAGCGGCTCAACCGGCGCATCGGACCAGGCTGGTCAGCCGTATCTCTTTGCCCTGCATCGTGTCAGCCCTTTCTTAGCAGGGTGTTGAAAAACCCTTTTCGACCATCCCCCTTCCCCCTTCCTGGCCAGGAAGGGGGTGGAGATTGCATCTGGGGGACACCCCCAGACCCCCGCCAAAGGGGCTGCGCCCCTCTGGACTCCCCTTTTTCAACAGCCTGTTAGTTGTGGCGTGGGTCACGCCCATTTAGCATGATAGCACGGGTGCTCTGGCCTGGATAGGGGTTCGGCTGCCCTAAGAGGGTGCCCAAAAACCCCTTCGACCATCCCCCTAGCCCCCTTCCTGGCCAGGAAGGGGAAAGGCAGGGCAAGCCCTGCACCCACACTCTTCAGAGGCATTCAATGGCAGGCTGAATTCAGGGTTTGCGAGATGTGGGTCTGGGCCAAGCCCAGTCTGGGGGATACCCCCAGACCCCCGACAAAGGGGCTGCGCCCCTCTGGACACCCCCTTTTCCGCACCCTGCTAAAGTGTTGCCTCATTTCACCTCTGGAAGGTACGGGAGTCAAGCTGCGAGAGTGAGCATGTTGCCTACCCCAAGAGAGGCGTGGTATATTCACTTCTACTTATGGGTAGCACCGAAGAGTAGGGCCAGCGCAGGAATCACCGTGGACAGACTGAAAAGCAGCTTCGAGGCCGTGCACAGAAGGGGAGCCACCGGCATAATCCCCTTCCTCACCGTGGGTTTCCCCTCGGTGGGAGAGACCCTTGTACTGGTGAGCGCCCTGGTGGAGGGAGGAGCGGACGTCATCGAGCTGGGAGTGCCCTTCAGCGACCCCCTGGCCGACGGGCCAACCATTCAGCGAGCCAGCTTCCATGCCCTTGCCCAGGGCGTCACTCTTGGCACGTGCCTCCATGTTTGCCAGCAGCTAAGGAGCACCGGAGTGGAGACCCCCCTGGTGCTGATGGGGTACTACAACCCCATTCTCAGCTATGGACTGGAGCGGTTCGCCCTCGATGCCAGGGACGCCGGCGTGGATGGGGTCATCGTGGCCGACCTGCCCTCGGAGGAGTCGGGGCCGCTTCAGAGT
Source organism: Dehalococcoidia bacterium (assembly GCA_015661155.1). Classification (GTDB taxonomy): domain Bacteria; phylum Chloroflexota; class Dehalococcoidia; order Lucifugimonadales; family UBA2985; genus JACVQK01. The sequence goes on from JACVQK010000060.1 coordinate 9,243, forward strand.
GCATGCCGCCCGCATCAGATTCACCTGATCCCCCTGCTGGCACCCACCAGCACCGACGTCCGCATCGCCCGGGCGTGCGAGAAGGCCGGGGGGTTCGTCTACTGCATAAGCCTCACCGGGGTTACGGGAGTCAGGCAGGACCTTCCCCCTGGGATACCGGCCCTGACCCAGCGGGTGAGAAAGCACACACGTCTCCCTCTGGCCATGGGCTTCGGCATATCTCAGCGTCGCCACGTGGAGGCGCTGGCCCCGTGGGCAGAGGCGGCGGTGGTGGGAAGCGCCCTGATTGAGGTGATAGAGAAGACCCCCGCGGAGAAACGCCCACGGGCAGTAAGAGAGTTCGTGGCAGGGCTTGGGGGAGTGATACCCACGCACGGGAGGGAGTGACCATGGCCCTGCTCTGTCGCGGCCTTCGCGGGGCAACTACCGCACGGGATAACACCAGGGAGGCGATCCTGGAGGCGACCCGGGAGCTGCTGGAACGCCTTGTGGAGGCCAACAACCTCAAGACCGAGGACGTGGCCGCCGCCTTCTTCACCACCTCTCAGGACCTCAACGCCGAGTTCCCCGCGGTGGCGGCACGCCAGATGGGATGGGACTACGTGCCCCTCATCTGCGGCCACGAGATGAAGGTGCCCGACGGCCTTCCCCTCTGCATCCGCGTCATGATGCTGGTGAACACAGAGAGGCGCCCCGAGGAGATGGTTCACAAATACCTGCGAGACGCCAAGGACCTGCGGAACAAGGGCATCTCTTGAGCAGGGTTTTGTAGCCGCGCATCGTGAGGAGCCAGTAGGCTTGCCGGAGAAGGCGGTGAGGGCCGCCATCGTCTGCCGAACAAAAACAATGAGGTGTCTGTAATGCCCGAATGTAGAATGTGTGGTCGTCGCCGCCCTAGCGGACATTACTTAGTGGTTATGGACGAAGCAGGAAAACGGCGAGAGGTTTTTGAGTATATCTGTAATCCGTGCTGGCGGTTATTAAACAAGGGCGGTACGAAGGGTCACTTGTTCAGGGCTACAGGTCAACGCTGGTGGTTACACCAGTATCTTCAACTTCAAAACTGACACAAGCCTCACATCCCTACTCCTACTCCAAACTAGGGCATTACCCACGAGCCAGGGACTTTCCATTCTCCCGGAGCCGTTTCTTGTCCGCTCACCCTGGGCCTGTCGAAGGGCGTGGCGGACAATCCTGTAGGGGCGATTCATGAATCGCCCCTACTCGCATGTTCGACAGGCTCACCATGAGCGGGGAGGAAACGGGGCACAATATGAGCGGGTCGGGAGGCAGCCGCCTTACCACGAGTGAGAAAAAGCCTTGTCATTCCGAACGCAGCGCGCGAAGTGAGGAATCTAGGGCCTACCATACTTGTTAACGACATAAGCCCTGGATTCCTCGTCGCGGAGTTTACCCTGAGTTCAGCGAATGGGATCCTCGGAATGACATATGGGTGACGACGCTCAGAATGACAGGGTGGCCCAGGGTGGCAGGAAAACAGGCAGCTCACGGCCTTCCCTTCGACAAGCTCAGGGTAAACTCGGCTCAGGGTGACAATCGAAAGACCCAGGAGGCAAGACTGGCGGACGTTGACATGCCCGTTGGCCTGGCCGTAGAATTGGAGACAAGGGTAAGTGGGAAGGAGGATGCCTTCGATGCAGGAGATGTTGATAGATAGCATCCGAGTGAGCCTGACGAACTACCAGAGGGTGGTTATCCTGAAGGAGAAGGCAGCTGACAGGTATCTTCCCATCTGGATCGGGCCTGCCGAGGCCGATTCCATTGCGGTGAAGCTCCAGGATGTGGTTGTCCCCCGTCCTCTTGCCCACGACCTGCTGAAGTCGGTTATCACCACCCTGGGAGGCTCGGTAACCCACATCATAGTCTCCGATCTTCTGGACGATACCTTCTATGCGAAGATAGCGATCCGGGTGGACGGTATGAGCTATGAGGTGGACTCCCGCCCCAGCGATGCCATTGCCCTGGCGGTGCGGGCCAAGGTTCCCATTTACGCCGAAGAGTCGGTCCTGGAGAAGGCCGGCGTTGCCCTCGATAAGGAGACCGGTAAGCCCGTAGTGAGCGAGGGGTCCTTGCAGAGGGCCGGAGGGAAGATGAGCGAGGATGAGATGAAGCGGCTCTCCGCCTTCAAGGATTTCATCGGCAACATGGACCTGGAGGACTTCGAGAAGCGGCAGTCCTGAGGGCCCAGGGCAATGCCCCTTCGCGACCATCATCGGCTACGAGTTAAGAACCCCGTCCCAGACGGGGTTCTCTGCTGCCACTGGGCATGGCCCAAGCCCACACCTTACAGACCCCGAATTCGGCTCGCCTATGAATGCCTCTGAGGAGTGTGGATGCAGAGCTCGCCATGCCTGACACCGAAACCCATTGACTTTCGGCGGGGACGCGGCATAGGATTACGGCGTGGCAGCAGGCCATCCGCCACACCGGTTGGAAGAGGGTCGATCCTTGGCGGAAGAGCAGGATAACGACCCGGCGTCAAAATGCCCTGGTGAAAGGAGATTGGGATGGAGGCAGTATTCTTTGTAGTTGTGGGGATGCTCACGATAGCCCACTCCGACTACCTGCTGGAGCGCCTTGGCGCTAAGGCGCTGGGACTGGCCGGAGCAGTAGTGGCGATCGTCCTGCTGGCCCTGGTGCTTTTCCCGCCTGTGCCGATGTACACCGAAGCCTCAAAAGCAGCCCTGGTGACCCTTATGCTGGCCTGGGCGACGGCTGGCGCTGTGATGGCTGGTGCCTACCTCTATGGGTATGACGAGCGGATGGTGGGTCGCTACGCCCTGGGTTTGGCGGTGGTCTCCCTTTTCCTGGGCACCTACTTCCTCGTCGGCGACTGGACAGACCCGGCAACCATCAGCTACCCCGCGGGCGCGGTCACCCTGCTGCTGGCGGTGGTGGCGGCAACGACCCACCTGGTAATCATCTGTAGGCCGCCTTTTGCCCCGCCCAAGCAGTTCGTGGGACTGGTCACCATGGCAAGCGGTGCCGTGGTGCTCGTCATCGGCTTGCTGGCCCTGGTGGGGGTTGTAGGTCTGGCCGCTTAGCAGGGTGTTGAAGAACCCCTTTCGACCATCCCCCTAGCCCCCTTCCTGTCCAGAAGTGTGGGTGCAGGGCGGGCCCTGCTCAGGGTATGTCCCTGCGTTGGAAGACGGCTATGGCCGTCAGGTAGCAGGCCAGGGCCACGCCTCCCAGCACCAGGCCATGGTTCCAAGGGATGGAGCCGCTCTGGATGACGGAGATGGGGTCGTAGTAGTGGAAGATGGACCAGGGCCGCATGAAGTCCAGAGGCTCCCACAGCTCCGAGACGAAGTCCAGGAAGAAGAAGGCCACCGTCAAACCCGTGGTCAGGGCGATGGCCCTGGAGCCATCTCGCGATAGGGCGGAGAACAGGAAGCCGTATCCCCCGATGGCCAGGAAGAGCAGCAGGGCGTTGGAGGATACCAGGAGAAAGCGGCTCAGCCTGACAGGCTGGTCCATGTCGGCTAGAGCCACCCCCAGGGCCGTGCCTGCCAGGCCCGCTCCCAGGAGAATGATGAGACCCAGCAGCAGCCCCCCTCCCTTGGCCAGCACCAGGTGATACCTGGGGAAAGGCCGGGCCAGAAGCAGGAAGATGGTCCCCCTCTCTATCTCCCGGGCCAGGGCCGAGGTGGACGCGATGGTGAAGGCGGCGATGACCACGACGTATATGGGGTGGCGATATCCTATGGCGATGTACCCCTCCGCGCCCAGGAGGGGGAACAGGTCGCCCTGGGTCTTGAGGAGGGCCTGAAACGCCCGGGGCACCTGTTTGAGGTACTCTGAAACGTCTGGGCCAAAGCTGGTATAGGTGGCGGGAATCAGGGTTTGCAGCCCTACCAGCCCCAGGCCCATCAGGAGCAGGGCCAGCCTATGACCCCTGAGGGTCTTTATCAGAACCAGAAGCATGGCCCTCCTTGTAGTAGTCCAGGAATATGTCCTCCAGGTGGGCCTGCTCATAGGTCAGGTCCTCCACATCCAGGCGGGCCAGCTCCCGGAGCAGGGGGTTCACGTCGCCCTTTAGGCCGATCCTGAGCCGCCTTCCCTTTCTCTCCACCGACACCACGCCGGGGAGGGATGGGGGGATGGTGGCTCCTTCGGCCCTCAGTTCCACCTCCATGTAGCGTATGCGGCGGCGGCGTAGCTCCTCCACCTCCTCCACCGCGACCAGGGCTCCATGGCGGATAATCCCCACCCGGTTGCAGAGGCGCTCCACATCTGGAAGGATGTGGGAGGACATGAAGATGGTGCGTCCCCGCCGCTGGAACTCCTGGAGGATGTGGAGCATGGCCTGTTGCATCAGGGGGTCAAGCCCCTCGGTGGGCTCGTCCAGCAGGAGAAAGGTGGGGTCGTGCTGGAGGGCCTGCACCAGGGCCAGCTTCTGCTTCATGCCCCGA
>JACVQK010000100.1 GCA_015661155.1 Dehalococcoidia bacterium
GGTTGACGCCATCTGCGATGGCGAGGCGGTGCTCATACCGGGCATCATGGAGCACGTGGAGAGGGCTGGGGTGCACAGCGGAGACTCCATGGCCATCTACCCCGGAGTTACCCTCTCCGAGGAGGAGGTCAACACCATCGTGGAGCACACCACCCGTATCGGGATGGCGCTAGGGGTCAGGGGGCTGATGAACATCCAATACGTCATCACGGGAGGCAGTCCCTATCGCAGCCCCGAGACTCTGCGGGAGAGCGGCATCACCTCCACGGTCTACGTGATAGAGGTGAATCCCAGGGCCAGCCGCACGGTGCCCTTCATCTCCAAGGTGACAGATGTGCCCATGGTGAAGCTGGCCACCAAGGTGATGCTGGGCAGGACCCTGGCCGACCTGGGATACAGGGGAGGACTGTGGAAGCGGCAGAAGCTGGTGGCGGTAAAGGCTCCCGTCTTCTCCATGTCCAAGCTGGCAGGGGTGGACACCTATCTGGGGCCGGAGATGAAGTCCACGGGCGAGGTGATGGGAATAGACTACGACTTCCGCGGGGCGGTGTCCAAGGCCCTGCTGGCAGGGGGAATGATGTTCTCCTCAGGAGGCTCTGTCCTCCTGAGCATTGCAGATAAGGACAAGGCAGAGGCCCTCTCCCTCATCCGGGGACTGGCGGAGTGCGGCAACAAGCTGTATGCCACCGAGGGCACCGCGGCCATGGTCCAGGGGTTGGGCATCCCCGTGACCATGATCACCAAGAAGCTGAGCGAGGGTCACCCCAACGTGGTGGATGTAATCCTGGACGGGACCGTGGATGCGGTGGTCAACACCGTTACCGGGGAGCGGATTCCTCTGCGGGATGGCTTCGAAATCCGCAGGGCGGCAGCGGAGCGTCGCATCCCCTGCTTCACCTCCCTGGACACGGCCAGGGCTGCCGTGGAGAGCCTGTCCAAGGGCTCGGGGGTGTTCAGCGTCCAGCGCCGCAGTGAGTATCTGAACAGGCCATAGCGGGGTGCTGGAAGACCCCTTCGACCATCCCCCTGGCCCCCTTCCTAGCCAGGAAGGGGGGAGAAATTGAATCTGGGGGACACCCCCAGACCCCCGTCAGAAGGGATTCCCATCCACAGGATGGGAGCCCTCCCCCTCTGCACTCCCCCAGAACAGCATCTCCGAACAGCCTGTAGCTCATCTGTGCCATGAAACTGGGGTGTACGTACCCTCCCGGAGGGTCTTGGCTGGTTTGCACATTGTCATCTCCCCCCACACAGGCTATCATGGGGGGGCGAGCGCCGGTCGCGACGACCAGGAGATGCGCTAGTGATTCAGCTCAACCACGAGCTCTGGCCCCACGCTGCCGAACCTCGCGACTCTGTAGGAGAAATGTAGAGAGGGGTGCATTATGAGATTAAAAGACCCTTCATCCCGATGGCTGGCTGGAGTGGCCCTGGCGATACTGGCCCTAATCGTTCTCAGCGTTGCCGTGACCCTCTTGAACCGTCAGCGGGAAGCTGCCCCGCTTCCAGAGGACACGCCCGAGGGCACTGTCCAGCGGTTCCTGCTGGCCATTGATGCAGGGGACTCCCAGACGGCCTACAGCTACCTGAGCAGCAGGCTCCAGGAATCCTGCACCCAACAGAACCTCCGGGACTCCGCGCGCTGGCTTGAGGAAGGCGACCTGAGCGCCACTATAGAAGACACCAAAAGCACCAAAACCCTTGATGGACAGGTGGAGGTGCAAGTACGCATCACCCAGTTTCACGTCTCTTCTCCTCCCTTTCCTCCCTTTGGTGGCCCTCAGGAGTCGTCCAACACCGCCTGGTACATCCTGGAGAAGGAGGGCGAGGTCTGGCGCTTCACCGCTCCCCCCTGGCCCCTGGGATGGTGCCCCGGGCTGGAGAGAAAGCTCGAACAGCCAGTGCCCGCGACACCCCCGACGGTAGAGCCTTACTGAAAGGAGGTCTCTCATGGACGGATACGGTGTATTCAGTGGCCTCGTTCCGATCCTGGTGATCGGTGGCATCATCGCGGCCATTGTGGCCCTGGCGCGCCGCCGTGGAGGAGCGGAGGAGGCGGAGGAAGAGGAACCCGGCATCGGAACCCTCAAGCGACTGTACTTCTACGGCCTGTCCTTTGTGGCCCTGATGGTCGCCGCCGTCGGTGTTACCAATATGGTGGACTATGTGGCTGAGCGTCTCTTCGGGTCCAAGGCGCTGATAGGGAGCGAGATGCAGCTGGCCCTGGCGCTCTCCCTGACCCTGGTGGGCACGCCCGTCTGGCTCTTCTTCTGGAGCCTGGCCCAGCGATCCACCAGGCTGTTCCCTGGGGAGACCCGTGCCCTCGCTCGCAAGGTGTACCTGTACCTGGTCCTGGGGGTCTCCGCGGCGGTGGTCGCCTTTGGGCTGGTATCCCTGCTTCGCTGGCTGCTGGGAGCCGGGGCCTTCAATGGGACGCACGTCGCGCTTCCCCTCGCCTGGGGTGGAGTGTGGGCCTTCCACTGGCGGATAGAAACCCTTGAGGGCCAGAGAACGGAGCTGACCCGCTCGGTCCGAAGGCTGTACGCCTACATCACATCCCTCTATGGGCTGGTGATGCTGACGAAGCTCCTTACCTCCACCGGTGTAGCCCTCTGGAGCAACGCCACCCGGACTGCCCTCAGCGTTGCCCTGGTGGGGGGACTGCTCTGGTGGTGGCACTGGCATAGGATATCGCGAGGCGATTCGGAGTCGGTGCTGCGCCGGGTGTACCTCTACCTGTTCGCCATCCTGGGTGGCGCTCTCACCACGGTGGTCTCTCTCAGCATACTTCTCTATAACGTGCTCCAGTGGCTCATCGGCGAGCCGGATGTCGCGTCCGCTTCAGCCCATTTCCGGTTCCTGCCAGGCGTGATTGCGGCGCTGACCACGGGCGCCGGAGTATGGCGCTATCACTGGGCCGTGGTGCAACAGGAATCCCACGTTGCTCCGGAAGGGCTGCTGGCCGCCCGGCGGGTGTACCGCTACATAATGGCAGCCCTTGGCCTGGCCACCCTGGCTACGGGCCTGGTTTTCCTGTTCTCGACTGTGCTCGGCGTGCTGGTGCCCGAAGCAAGGGAGAAGCTGGTGAGCACCGACTGGTGGCGGAATCCCCTCACCCTGGCCATCACCCTGATAGTGGTGGGAGCACCGCTGTGGAGGTTCTACTGGTTTGGGGTGCAGCAAGAGGCGAAAACCGGTGGGATGGAGGAGCGGGTCGCCCTCTCCCGTCGCGTCTTCATCTATCTGGTCTTCAGCATCGCTGTCCTGGTGACCCTGGGAAACATGAGCGCGCTGCTGTTCATGCTCCTCCGGGACCTGCTGGAGGGACAGCTCTCCGCTCAAGTGCTTCAGGAGACCAAGTGGAACATCGGGACGCTGCTCATGGCAGGCACCATCAGCGTGTACTACTGGCTCGTGCTTCAGGAGGACCGCCGGGCAACGCCGAC
>JACVQK010000061.1 GCA_015661155.1 Dehalococcoidia bacterium
TTCCTGGACACGTACAACACTGTGCGTCCCCATATGGGCATCAATATGCTAACTCCAAAGGAGGCCATCAACCTGTACCATAAGTCCTGAGAGATTAAGGGGAGTGTAATGGACTCAGCGCTCGGAGGCCATCACCCCTCCCTTGGCCCAGTTCTCCTTGGGGATGTCCTGGAAAATGACGATGGTCTCCTCCGCACTGGTGCGGGCGATGGTTGCTACGGCCTCTGTGATGGCCCGGGCCAGCTCGGCTTTCTGGCTCTGGCTCCTTCCCGACCACATCTCCACTCTGACGATGGGCATGCTTCACCTCCTGAACGGTACGTCTCTTAACTCCTAAACAAGGTATTGGATAACCCTTTTCGACCATCCCCCTGCCCCCTTCCTGGCCAGGAAGGGGGTGTAAGTTGTATCTGGGGGACACCCCCAGACCCCCGCCAAAGGGCTTCGCCCCTCTGGACTCCCCTTTTTCAACAACCTGCTCCTAACTCATAGAAGGCAAGCTCATTATATCGGGGGCAGGAATGGGGAGGCAACACGAAAGGGGGGCGCTTCTGTTGACCCGGCACGCCCCCCCGGTTAGAATGTCCTCAGACGTTGGCCTGGAAACCCTCTCTGAGGAGTTCACCCTTGGGTCTGATAGTCTCCCTGCTCACCGCTGTTGCCAGCCTCCTCTTTGCCCTCACGATGCTTGACCAGTACCTGGAGAGACGGAGACCCTACCAGCTGGTCTGGACTGTAGGGCTGCTCCTCTACTTCACGGCCTCGGCAGTCGAAGCCTGGAGAGGGGCCTTTGGAACCACCGAGGTGGCTTTTCGCCTGTGGTACTACACCGGGGCCATGCTGGTGGCGGCCTACCTGGGAGCGGGCACGGTGTACCTCCTGGCTCCCCGAAGAGTGGGGCACATTATGATGGGTGTTCTGGTGGCCGTTACCTTGATTGGGGGCATCCTGGCCTTCAGGGCAACCCTCAGCTCAGATGTGGTGGTGGCCCTTACCAGCGAGGAGCCTCTGACCTCGAAAAACCCTGCCACGGGGGAGAGCTTCTATCCCGGCTATGTGGTGGCCATGACCGTGCTGCTCAATATCTACGGAACCCTGGCCCTGGCGGGAGGCGCCCTCTACAGCGCCGTGGTCTTTGCCCTGAGACGGGCCATGCCTTACCGGGTGGTATCCAACGTCCTCATCTTCCTGGGGGCCCTCATCTCCGCCGCGGGAGGCGCTCTGGACCGCTTTGGCTTTCCTGACCCTCATGCCCTGGCTCTCCTGGTAGGGGTGGTGGTCATATACCTGGGCTTTCTCCGCAGCCGGGAGGTGTTCCAGGTCTATCGCATCCCCTTCCGTCACAGGGCACAGCCCAGACCCACATCTCACAGACCATGAGCTAGCAGGGTGTTGAAAAACCCTTTTCGACCATCCCCCTTCCCCCTTCCTGGCCAGGAAGGGGGTGAAGATTGAATCTGGGGGACACCCCCAGACCCCCGTCAAAGGGGCTTCGCCCCTCTGAACGCCCCTTTTTCAACAGCCTGCTAGGCTTGCCTATGAACGTCTCTGAAGAGTGTGGGTGCAGGGCACGCCCTGCTACTGCCCGTGCTGCAAACGCTCCGCCAGGGACTCCGGCAAGCCCGCAAGGCGCATCCTCCTCTGGGTAGCAGCCAGGTCATAGGGCACACGGCGGAGCTCCAGGCTGCTCCTCTCCTCATCGTAGATGATGTAGCTGGCGCGGGGGTCGCCGTCTCGCGGCTGCCCCACGCTTCCGGGGTTTATGATCAGTCGCTCCTCGCCCAGGGGAAAGGGAACGCCAACAGGCATCTCCATCGGCTCTGCTGTCTCCTTACCCTGGCGGCATATGAAGGGGATGTGGGAGTGGCCCACCAGGCAGTAGGGAGTGGCGAAGTGATGGAAGCAGGCCTGGGCCGCTTCGAGAGACAGGATGTACTCCCAGATCGGGTCTCTGGGACTGCCATGAACCAGGGTAAAGGGGCCTCTCTCCCCTCGCAGGGGCAGGCTCGTCAGATAGTCCACGTGCTCCGGAGAGAGCTGGGCCAAGCCCCAGCGACAGGCCGCGGCGGCGTAGGGGTTGAAGTCCGCCAGGCTCACCTTCCCTACCGTGGCCCAGTCGTGGTTCCCCGCCACTGCCCCATGGTTCATGCCCAGGATGGTATCTATGCACGCCTGGGGGTCAGGCCCGTAGCCCACGGTGTCCCCCAGACACCACACCTGGTCGGCGGCGCCATGCTCCCTGGCGTCGGCCAGGACGGCATCAAGGGCCTCCAGGTTGGCGTGGATGTCGGCCATGATGGCTATTTTCACCTTTGTTCCCTACCTGTGGGCAAATATACCACACTTTCCTTGTAGACCAGGAGGGGTGAAGGTATAATGCGGCTGTGAAGGTACGAGACATCGGGGAGTTCGCTCTCATCCGGGTCATCCAGGGGATGGTGGAGAAGGAGTCTTCTGCTGAGGAGGCGCCCTTTCCCCTGGTGCTGGGCATAGGTGACGACGCCGCTGCCTGGCAATCCAGGGAGGCCACGGAGCTGGCAACCACCGACACCCTGGTGGAGGATGTCCACTTCCGGCACGACTTCACATCCTGGGATGACCTGGGGTGGAAGGCGGTGGCGGTGAACCTGAGCGACATCGCCGCGATGGGGGGAGTGCCCCTCTACGCCCTGGTAACCCTGGGGCTACGGCCTGAGACCGAGGTGGAGGAGGTGCGAGGGCTGTATCGGGGCATGCTCTCCGCCTGCCGGGGGTACGGATGCCGCATCGCCGGGGGAGACCTGGTGCGCTCCCCCGTCACCTTCATCACCGTCGCCATGACGGGCATTGCTTCGGGACACCTCCTGACCCGGCGCGATGCCCAACCGGGGGACGTGGTCGCCGCTACGGGACACCTGGGTTGCGCCGCGGGAGGATTGCGGGCTCTCCTCCAGGGCCAGAGTCCCGAAGGAGAGTCCGCAAAGCACCTGCATAAGGCCCACGTCCGTCCCTCTCCCCGGCTTGCGGAGGGCCAGGTCCTGGTGCAGCAGGGAGTGCGGGCCGCCATGGACATCAGCGACGGCCTGATAGACGACCTCTCCAGGATGTGCGTCGCCAGCGGAGTAGGGGCTGTCGTCTACGCCGACCAGGTGCCCGTGGACGCCTTCTTGCGGGAGAGTTTCCCCCAGGACTGCCTCTCCCTCGCCCTGGACGGAGGCGAGGATTACGAGCTGCTGTTCGCTGCCAGCAAGGAGGTCGTCTCCCGGGTGGTGGCCCGGCTGGCCATACCCGTATCAGTCCTGGGCACTATAGTGGCCGACCACCCAGGCGAGGTGCGGGTGGTGGATGGGTACGGAGCGGAGCTCCATATAGACCAGCGTGGTTGGGACCACTTCAGGTAGATGCCCGCCGCATCCTTCATGAGCCGCACCCCGGAGGAGACCAGCCGTATAGGCGCGTCTCTGGGCCGCCACGCCCAGGCCGGCGATATCTTTCTTCTGTGCGGGGAGCTGGGAGCGGGCAAGACGCGTCTCGCCCAGGGGATAGCGACGGGGCTGGGGATAGAGGAGCACGTGGGAAGCCCCACCTTCATCCTGGTCACTATTCACCAGGGGCGGCTTCCCCTGTACCACGTTGACCTCTACCGCCTGGACCACGTGGCCGATGTCCTGGACCTGGGCCTGGAGGAGTACCTGGAAGGGAATGGGGTGTCCGTGGTAGAGTGGGCGGACAAGGCCATGGAGGTGTTTCCGCAACCCTACCTGCTGGTGACTCTGACCTACCAGGGTGAGACGGGACGCCTCATCCGGCTGGAGCCGCAAGGGGAGCGGTACGATAGACTGGTGCAGCAGGTTCGGGAGGAGCTGGGCAAGCCGACCCTTTTCAGGCGAAGCGATACAACTTTGAGTTAGGAGGAGCCTTTGAGCACGGAGCAGACCCTGGTTTTAGTCAAGCCCGACGGGGTGCAGCGCGCCCTCGCGGGCGCCGTCATCTCCCGCCTGGAGGCCCGGGGCCTCAGAATCGTGGCCATGAAGATGCTACGCCTGACTCCAGAGATGGCCCGTCGTCACTACGGCGCTCACGTGGGCAAGGCCTTCTTCCCTGGGTTGGTGGAGTTCATCACCTCCAGTCCCGTCATCGCCATGGTGGTGGAGGGGCAAAACGCCGTGGAGATGGTTCGCCGCACCATGGGGGCCACCGATCCCCTTCAGGCTCAGCCGGGGACCATCCGCGGCGACCTGGGGGTGGATATAGGCCACAACCTGGTTCACGGCTCCGACTCCCTGGAGTCCGCGGCCCAGGAGATACGGCTTTTCTTTTCTCCAGAGGAGATTCTGAGCTACGAGAGGGATGTGGACAGGTGGATTACTGGACCCTGAACAGGACTGGAGCCTGAGACCATAGCTGCTCCAGGCTGTAGAACTCCCGCTCCTCAGGGCCGAAGGCGTGGACGATGAGGTCGCCGTAGTCCAGCAGCACCCATCCCCCCTCCGGACTCCCCTCCCGGTGGTGCAGGAGCATCCCCGCGGCATCCAGGGCCATATCCACGTCCTCCACCAGCGCCTGCATCTGGCGGCGGCTCTCGCCGGTGAGGATGACGAAGTAGTCGGTGAAGTTGCAGAGCTCGCGCATGTCCAGCAGCACGATGTCGACGGCCTGCTTCTCCGAGGCCACCTCCACTGCCAGGCGAGCTCCCTCCGCGGCTTCTATCGCGTTCTTGTTCATTCGCCTCTAGTGTACCGCCTTCTCACGGAGGGGTCAACGCAAATGCTCTGGCAACTCTATTTTAGCCTGCTTGTGCATGAGAGCTTCGAGCCGAGTGTTCGAATCAGCCGCAATGCGTTCTCTCACCATCTGCCAGACCGCAGTCACGTAGAATAGCCAGGCGCGATTGTACTTAGTCTCGGCCATTTCGATGGGGTCTGTTTTCTCGCCGAGTTCATAGTCGAGTTCATGTGACGGTGGGGGATCCAGTTCTCAGACGACCTTCCCTGACGTTCTTTAACCTTGAGATTGTGGAAGAGGGTTTCAAAATCCTCCAAAGTAGCCATTTGCACCCACAACTTGGCGTCTTCATGGCCTAGCGCCTCCCAGTCGACCGTTTGCTCCGCGTGTTCTGACTGCAACCTGGCTGCGACTGCCTCCATCCCATCTTCACGGGCTCGGTTCCTGGCGCGTTCGTAAGAGTCAACCCAGGCTTCGATTGCATCTCGACAGATTTGGGACACATTGGTCAAATGTCTGAAGGGTTCCATTCTCTTGAGAATATCATCTGCCACCTTTATTCCAATTCGCATGGCTATCTCCGTATGTCTTTAGTGCGGCAGAGCATACCACATTATTACAACATACGCAAGGGGTATAATGTGCCTCTTACCGTAGCAGGCTGATGAAAAAGGGGGAGTGCAGAGGGGCGCAGCCCCTTTGCCAGGGGTCTGGGGGTGTCCCCCAGATTCAAATTCTTCCCCCTTCCTGGCCAGGAAGGGGGCCAGGGGGATGGTCGAAAGGGTTTTTCAACACCCTGTTAGGCAATGCCCTTGACTGGCCCCTGTCCCTGTAGTACAACTCCTGTAGATAGTGTGCGGAGGTTCCTTTTCTTTGAGTAAGGGCAGGGTCGCAGTAGCCATGAGCGGCGGAGTGGACTCCTCCGTGGCCGCCTGCCTGTTGCAGTCCCAGGGCTACGACGTGGTGGGCGTGACCATGAAGCTGTGGAGCGATGCCAACGCCGAAGCGCCCCGCCACTCCCAGGGGTGCTGCTCCATCGAGGACGTGGAGGACGCCCGCCGCGTGTGCCAGATCATCGGCGTGCCCCACTACGTCCTGGACTTCCAGCGGGAGTTTCAGGCCCACGTCATCGACTACTTCGTCGGCGAGTACCGCGGGGGCCGCACGCCCCATCCCTGCCTGGCCTGCAACGACAAGATCAAGTTCGACTTCCTGATGGAGAGGGCCAACGCCCTGGGGATGGAGTACGTGGCCACCGGCCACTACGCCCGCCTGGACTCCTCCAACCGCCCCACGCGGCTCCTTCGGGGGGTAGACCCGCGGAAGGACCAGTCCTATGCCCTGTTCAACCTGCGGCCCCATCAGCTCCAGCACCTCCTTCTCCCCGTGGGCTGGTACGCCAAGATGGCGATACGGGACATGGCCCGAAAGGCGGGCCTGCCGGTGGCCGACAAGCCCGATAGCCAGGAGATATGTTTCATCCCCCAGAACGACTACCGCGCCTTCCTGGCGGAGAGGTTTCCCTCCACGCCGGGGGACATAGTGGACGCCGACGGAGCTGTCCTTGGGCATCACCAGGGCATCCACCTCTTCACCGTGGGGCAGCGCCGTGGCCTGGGGGTTCATGCCCAGAGGCCCCTGTTTGTCCTGGCCCTGGATGGGGAGGCCAATCGCGTCGTTGTCGGGCCGGCGGAGGGCCTGCTGCAAGACACCCTCCGGGCCACGGGGGTGAGCTACGTCTCCGGCGAGCCTCCTGATGGCCCTCTGGAGGTGGAGGCGAAAATCCGCTACAACTTCCCCCAGGCCCGGGCCACCCTCACGCCCCAGGGCGACGGGGTGGAGGTTCGCTTTCACGTGCCCCAGCGGGCCATCACCCCCGGCCAGGCGGTGGTCTTCTACCAGGGGGACGAGGTTCTGGGCGGCGGCATCATCGAGAGCGCCACACTTCTAGCAGGACGCTGAAAGAGGGGAGTGCAGAGGGGCATCGCCCCTTTGCCGTCCTTTCCCTGCGGCTCGCCCTGCCTTGACAGCCACCTCTGGCTCGCGTACAATAGGTTTAGAAGTTTCTAAACTCCTCCACGAGGCAGAAGATGGCTCCCTTCGACCAGCGGGACACCCTGTACGAGATGCACGCCTCCCTTTGCAAGACCTTTGCGAACCCCTGGCGTCTGCGCATCGTGGAAGCCCTGGGCGAAGGGGAGCTCAGCGGCTCCCAGCTCGTGGAGACCCTAGGCATCTCCAAGAGCAACGTCTCCCAGCACCTGGGCATGATGAGGGAGAATGGCATTGTGCAGGCTCGCCGCGAGGGTGGACATGTGTACTACCGGTTGTCCAATCCGAAGATACTGGCGGCCTTTCGGCTCATGCGGGAGGTCCTGCTGGAGCAGCTAGAGCGGGTGGGGGAGTACTCCCGCCTTGAACGCGAAAGGGCGTAAGGAGATCGCTAGAAGAAAGGAACGGCCATGAACCAGGAGACCCGCCATAAGACCCTGATCATACTGAACGACCCGCCCTACGGCACGGAGCGCTCATACAACGGACTGCGCTTGGCCAACGCCCTGAGCAAAGACCCCCAGGACGAGGTGCGGGTGTTCCTTATAGGCGATGCCGTTGTCTGTGGCAAGGGGGGGCAACAGACCCCCAACGGGTTCTACAACCTGGAGCGAATGCTCAAGGTGGCCTCTCGACAGGGGGTGTCCGTAGGCGCTTGAGGAAGCTGCCTGGACGCCCGTGGCATTGGCGTCGACGAGTTGATGGAAGGGGTGCACCGGGGCTCCATGGAGGAGCTGGCCTCCTGGACCCGGTGGGCGGAAAAGGTTGTGACCTTCTAGGGCCGTCCTGGATAAAAACCGCTGCGTGAAGGCCATTTGGGAGGAGGAACCCCATAGTGTCCCTTGCCTTGGGGGAAGATGCAACGGTTGCTCCAAATGCATTGACACCTGTCCCATGCACGCATTTTCGATGGAACAGGCTCTTAGGGCAGTTACCTAAGAGACCAGGGGATGGGAACGTAAGTCGATGCCCCTTCTCCTTCACAAATTCTTCAAAAGCATTTGGTATCCTAGGAAAAGCGGCGCAGGAAGCCGCCAGACTTCGAGAGATGGAGGAACGGAGATGAAACAGAATACCAGGACAGCGCTAGTTATCGGCGGTGTTGCTATTGCCATTTTGTTAGGCGTATCCCTGCTCTGGGGCGGCTCTTCGGGATGGCAAGGTGGTGGCTGGGGGATGATGGGGCCCGGAATGATGGGAGGGTTCGGCATGGGGTTTGGGGTGGTGTTCATGGTGCTGGTCATGTGGGCTATGATGGCGATGATGGGTGGTGGGATGCAGCACGGGGGCTACGACCACGACTCGCATTCTGACCGCCCTGATTCGGCTCTGGAGGTGCTCAAGAGGAGGTACGCCCGGGGCGACATTGGCAAAGAGGAATACGAGGAAAAGAAACGCGATCTGGTCTGAGCAGATAGGAGGTCCTCGATGAGAAGAACGTCTCTGGCAATCATCCCCATCGCGCTGGTGGCCGTGCTGGCCTTCGCCGCGTGTTCTACTGGAGTGGGACAGACAGCCCAGGGTGATCCCACGGGTGAACAGGATGGCACTTACCAGCAGCCTTACCCGTATGGGCCCGGTGGAACGACTGGCTCCGGCATGATGGGCGGGATGATGGGTCCGGGAATGATGGGGGGCTGGGGAAGCTACAGTCCCAATGCCCAACCACTCACGCTGGAGCAGGCCAATGAAGCGGTGTCCCGTTTCCTCAACGCCTACGGAGGCGACCTGGAGCTGAAAGAGGTCATGGAGTTCGACTGGAACTTCTACGCCGAGGTGGAGGAGAAATCCACGGGCATCCACGCCATGGAGTTGCTGGTGGACAAGTACACCGGGCAGGTCTCCCCTGAACCGGGTCCAAATATGATGTGGAATACCAAGTATGGGCCTATGAGCCGGATGATGGGCAGCTATTCCTTCGGTCGGGCGCCAACATCCGCCATGCCCGTTACCCCGGAACAGGCCGAGGCCCTGGCACAGCAGTTCCTGGATGCCAACGGCACTGGACTCCAGGCTGGAGAGCCCGACGCCTTCTACGGTTACTACACCCTGCATACGCTGAAGGATGGACAAATCGAGGGAATGCTGAGCGTCAATGGCTATACAAAGGGTGTGTGGTACCACAGTTGGCATGGGGTCTTCATCGGCATGAAGTGATTTTGAGACGAGGGCTAGAGCGGACATTGAAGAAGGCACTGGCTCGATGAATCAGGGAGAACGTCTCTTGCAGACCGAGGCGGAGTTACTAGCCATGAACCGGGAGCAGCTCAGGACAGAGCTGGACAAAGCCCTGGCTGGACTGGAGGACCTGGAGGAGCTAAGGCGCGGCTTTATGGGGCAAACCGGGGTGCACATCGGGATGGCCGTGCTAACGAGTGCCCGCCGCCAGTTTGAGCAGGGAGAGGCCAGGCTGAAGGAACGCATCGCTCTCCTGGAGGAGTTGCTTCATACAGGTGATAGCCATGCTGGGTGAGAAGGCTGGCAACGAGGCCATGCAGAAGGAGATGGGTTAGATGGCAGGAAAGACCGTAGTGGTTCTGGGCGGCGGCGTTGGGGGACTGGTGACGGCCAACGAGCTGCGCCAGCGGCTTGGCCCGGAGCACCGGGTGGTGCTGGTGGACAGGGAGGGTGTGCACGTCTTCTGGCCCTCTCTTCTGTGGCTCCAGGTGGGTCTGAGAGAGTCCGACAAGATGGTCAGGGACCTGGCGGCTCTCCAGAAGAAGGGCATCGAGGTGATAAAGGGCCAGGTGGAGGTGATTGACCCGGCGCGAAGGGCGGTTCAGGTCAACGGCGCGAGGCTGGAGGCGGACTATCTGGTGGTCTCCCTGGGTGCCCAGCTGGCTCCAGAGCAGGTTCCCGGCCTTCCTCAAGCGGGGCACAACCTCTACACCCTGGATGGGGCCACGGCCATCCGGGACACGCGCAAAGGGCTTACCGCAGGCGCGCTGGTGGTCCTGGTTGCCAGGACGCCCTTCAAGTGCCCGGCAGCGCCCTACGAAGCGGCCATGCTTCTGGATCACGACCTGCGCAAGCGGAAGGCGCGAGAACAGGTCTCTGTCGCCCTCTACTCCCCAGAGCCGGGGCCCATGGGCGTGGCGGGTCCGGAGGTCTCCGCGGCGGTCCGACACCTCCTCCAGGAGCGGGACATCGCCTACCATCCCCAGCATCAGCTTACCGGGGTTGACCCTGGGACGAAGACCCTGCGTTTCTCCAACAATGCCGAGGCTCGCTACGACCTCCTGGTCTACGTGCCGCCTCACGTTGCGCCAACGGTGGTGCGGGAGGCGGGGCTTGTGGGGGAAAGCGGCTGGGTGCCGGTGGATCGCCACACCATGGAGACGAAGTACCCCGGCGTTTACGCCATCGGCGATGTGACGGGCATCCCCCTGTCCATGGGTCTTCCCCTTCCTAAAGCCGGGGTCTTTGCCCACCATGAGGGCGAGGCTGTGGCCAAGAGCATAGCTGCTCAGGTCCTGGGGGGAGGAGAACCGGGAAGTTTCGACGGCCATGGCGAGTGCTTTATTGAGGTGGGAGGCGGGCGAGCCGGCCTTGGTCGAGGCAACTTCTACGCTGAACCCAGGCCGGCGGTCAAGCTCTACAAGCCTGGCCGGCACTGGCACGCAGCCAAGATGCTGTTTGAGAAGGAGTGGTTCCGCCGCTGGTTCTAACCCGGTCTGCGAGGGATGAATCTGTGCCCAACGCCGTTTTGGATGTGGAACGTTGTCAGCCTGAAAGATGCGACAGGGGTATCTGCCTGGCCCGCATCAAGTGCCCGGTGAAGGCCCTGTGGCAAGAGGACCCCTATGATGTCCCCTTTCTCAGCGGGGGGCGTTGCAACGGCTGCTCCGTGTGCGTGCTTGTCTGCCCTGCGAAGGCGATTCACATGAGCTGAAGAGCTCATTTCAGAATCTGAGGAGGGAGCCTGCCCTGAGCCTTTCGTTCCGATGTGTCGGGACTCATGACGAGCTCCGCCGAAGGGTGCTACTCTCCAACTGGGTGACCTCCTCTTGGGCAGATGTGTTCTTAACTCTTAACTCACCACCTCCCATACTACCGGAGAGCTCCACCCGTGCTATAGTAGCATAAGATGCTGTATAACATAAGCGGGTGCATAACACAACATATTGGGCAGTGGTTCAGTTTGGGATTATCGAAGAGGTGGTTTCACCCTTGGACAATCGAAGCTGAACCACTACCACATATTGACAAGCATGTCCTGCCTGTGCTAGGCTGGCTGATAATTTATCGCGAGAGGGTGGGGAGTTCGAGATGAAGCTGCTGTTACCTTCAAAAGGCAAGTCCATTTTGACGGTTTTCGTAGTAGCCATGCTGGGAGTGGGCCTGGCGTGCGCTGGCGAGGAGGCGACGCCCACCTCGCCGCCCACGGCCACCCTTGCGCCCACGGCGACAGCTACCACAGCGCCCACGGCGACTCTGGTGCCCACGGCCACGGCAACCCTGGTGCCGGGAGTGCCCACGCCCACGGCCACGACGGTGCCCGCGGCCACGGCGGTGCCCACAGTCACGGCCACGGCGGCGCCCACGGCCACGCCCAGACAGTCCGCCTCTAGCCTCACCCAGCTTCCGGGGTACAAGCCGGAGTGGGGGCAGCCCCAGAGGGGCGGGATAATGAAGCTGGGGATGCCCCAGCAGCCAACCACGAACCGGCCGCCCAGCTGGTGTGTGAGCGCCATATATGGGCCGATGTGCGCCTCCGTCACGAACCAGCTTCTGCGGTACGACCCGTGGGTGGGGATGAAATCGATAATCGGAGACCTGGCCAAGAGCTGGGGGTTCTCCGGCGACGGCCTGGCCCTGACCCTCAAGCTGGAGGAGGGTGTGAAGTTCCACGACAACCCGGTGTTGCCGGCGGGGCTGAGAAATGCGGACTTCACCTGCGAGGACGTGCAGGCCACCATCGACTACTACCTGTACCCGCCGGAGCCGAAGCGCGCCAAGGGCACTGATGAGATGGGGCACATCACGGGTGTCTCCTGCCCCGACGGAGCCAAGGGCTACACCGCGGTGATAAGCTTCAAGCAGGTGCTGGCCAAGACCCTGGTGGGTCTGACCAAGGACATCTCCATGCTGGATAAGGAGTGGATCCCATGGTATGTCGCCAACCACTTCGATGAGTTGGCCGCGACCACGCCCTCGACCTTCCTGTTGTTTACCGGCACGGGGCCCATGGTGCCCCTGGAGCACCAGCCGGACATCATAGCGAAGCTGCGGCGGAACCCCAGCTACTTCCGTGAGGGCCTGCCCCTGCTGGACGGCATAGATGCGTTTATCCTGAAGGACGCCACCACCCGGTTCACGGCCCTGGCCACGGGCCAGATCCACTGGTACGGCTCCGGCAGCTCCAGCATGCTGGCTGGGCAGGTGGCCCAGGCGGAGCGGGACTTCAAAGACAAGATAGTGCTCCACTCAACCCTGCACACCTTCCCCTATGGAGTAGTCCTCAACATGAACAGGGCCCCTTTCAATGACCGGCGGGTGAGGCAGGCGATGCAACTGGCCATAGATCGGGACGATTACATGACGTTCCGGAAGTCCGGGACTCGCCCCGGGGCGGTCCTTGTGGGTTCCATGGAGCCTTACCCCGATTTCTACTGGGGCACCCCGGAGGAGGTG
>JACVQK010000062.1 GCA_015661155.1 Dehalococcoidia bacterium
TAGTTCCGAGCACTATGACAACCTTCATATCGTGTCTCCTTTTGCTACCAGCCTATTTTGTGTCTAAAGTCTATCACCACCATGAAGCAAACAGAACCCAGGCCCTGCACCCATACTCCCCAGAGGTATCCCTGGTGTCGCATCAGGTTATTAGAGCGGCATATGGGGGTGCAGGGGGCGAAGCCCACGCTGGGGGTCTGGGGGTGTCCCCCAGATTCAAATTCTTCCCCCTCTCTCTGGGCAAGGGAGAGGGGGACACAGGGGGTGAGGGTTATTGGGATAGGTTCACGATTTGCAAGATGTGGGCCTGGGCCGCGCTCGGTGGGGAGAGTTCTTGACAGCCGTGAGGTATCCTCCAACAATGGAGGGGGAAGCCCATTCATAAGTCGAAGACTCTTCGAGGAGATATGGATGATAGTGAAGCCGATGGTAGTGGGGCCCCTGGCGGAGAACGCCTACATCGTGGGTTCGGAGGAGACGGGGGAGTGTGCCGTCATCGACCCGGGCGCGGAGCCGGGCCGCATCCTGGAGGAGGTGGAGCGCCTGGGGCTGACGGTGAAGGTGATATTGAATACCCACGGACACGGCGACCACATCGGGGGGGTGGCGGCTATCAAGGATGCCACCGGGGCCACCTACGGCATCCACGAGGGGGATGTGCCGCTGCTGAGACGGAGCGCCCCCTGGGCGATGCGCGTGGTGTCGGACTTCAGGCTGCCCCCTGAGCCGGACATGTACGTCAAGGGCGGTGACATCATCGAGGTGGGGGATATCAAGCTCACGGTCATCGAGACGCCGGGGCACACTCGTGGGGGAGTGTGCTACTACGGAGGCGGTGTGGTGTTCACGGGGGACACCCTTTTTCAGGGAAGCATTGGGCGCTTCGATCCGCCGGAGGGGAATGGACGGCTGCTGCTCCGCGGCATCATCACGAAGCTGATGGTGCTGCCGGCGGAGACCAGGGTGTATCCGGGACACGGGCCGGACTCCACCATTGCCCGGGAGAGGCTGACCAATCCGTTCTTGAGGGGCGGGCTGCTCTAGGGCGTCCCGAGAGGTTGTAGACCACAATCCTGAGCATCCAACCCATGGGAGGGTCAACGAAGATCATGCCCAACCTGTTCCAGGTACAGGCCACGGATGGCCAGGCCAGGGTGGGGCTGCTGCGCACCCCTCACGGCCAGGTTGAAACTCCCGCCTTCATGCCCGTGGCTACCCAGGGCTCCGTCAAGGCCCTGGCTCCCGACGACCTGATGTCCCTGGGGGCGGAGATACTCCTCTGCAACACATATCACCTCATGCTCAGGCCCGGCATCGAGGTCATTCATGGACTGGGGGGTCTCCACTCCTTCATGGGATGGCAGGGCCCCATCCTCACCGATAGCGGTGGTTTCCAGACCTTCAGCCTGGGTCGGTTGCAGAGAGTCTCCGAAGAGGGGGTCCTCTTCCGCTCTCACATCGATGGCAGTTCGCATCTCCTCTCCCCGGAGATGTCTGTAGAGTACCAGGCCAGGCTGGGGGTGGACATAGCCATGGTCCTGGACGAGTGTGCTCCCTACGGGGTGGAAGAGGCCCAGGTGCGCCATGCCATGGATGTGACCCATCGCTGGGCAAGGCGGTGCCAGGAGGTCCGCCGCCCGGAGGGACAGGCCCTCTTTGCCATAGTCCAGGGTGGAGTGAGTTCTGCCCTACGCCTTGAGTCCGCCGCGTCCCTGGTGTCCATGGGTTTTGATGGATACGCCGTGGGAGGTCTGAGCGTGGGAGAGCCCAAGGCCACCATGTACCGGGTGGTGTCGCTGATGGGGGAGACCCTGCCTCACAACAAGCCCCGGTATCTGATGGGCGTGGGCTCCCCCGAGGACCTGGTGGAGTGTGTTGCCCGGGGGATAGACCTCTTCGACTGCGCGCTACCCAGCCGGGTCGCCCGCAACGGTGGGCTTCTCACCCGACGGGGACGCCTCAACGTGGACAACGCCCCCTTCAGGGAGAGGCCGGGGCCTATCGAGGATGGCTGCGACTGCTACACCTGCCGGAGCTTCTCCCTCGCCTACCTGCACCACCTCTTCAGGGCGAAGGAGCTTCTGGCCTATCGCCTCGCCACCATCCACAACCTGAGGTTCGTGGTTCGCCTGATGGAGGAGATGCGCCGCGCCATCGCAGCGGGGGCCTTCGCCCCCTTTAGAGAGCGCTTTCTTAGCGAGTACAGGGTCACCGATGAGGAGGTGAGGCGCTTTCAGAAGGAGAGGTGGATTGAGGCGCAGGTGAAACCACGCAAGAGTAAGGGCGATTCATGAATCGCCCTTACGCGATGGATGTGCAGATGGTTCGACAAGCTCACCACGAGCGGAGGAAGGGTACAACCTGAGTTCCCGCTCATCCTGAGCTTGTCGAAGGACATGAGCGGGAGTTTCTCACTGCTCGTATGGTTCGACAGGCTCACCATGAGCGGAACAACGGCGACGCTCTGTTTCAAGCCAGGTACTAAGACCCGCCAGCCACTGCCGGCACGATGCTTATCTCGTCTCCGGACTTGGTGTTGGTCTCCAGGCCCCGGAGGAACCTAACGTCCTCACCGTTGATGTAGATGTTCACGAAGTGGCGCAAATCCCCTGTCTCGTCACACAGGCGCTCCTTGATGCCGGGATACTGGGCCTCCAGGGAGTCGATGACCTTGGCCAGGGTGCCTCCCTCTACCGCGACTTTCTCCTGGCCGTTGGTCACCCGGCGCAGAGGAGTGGGAATCCGGACCACTAGACTCATTTCACAAACCTCCTGTGCCCCGCAGCACTCTTGACTAGTAGCATCTGTCACCCTGATGGTTCGACAGGCTCACCATGAGCGGAGAAACAATGCCCGCTCACCACGAACGGAGCTCAAACACCCCACCCACCACGAGCGGAGCAACCCCCCCCTCACCCTGAGCTTGTCGAAGGGCCCCTTCCTCGCCCCAATGTCGTAGGGACTCAGAACGACCGTCAGCTTCCTCCGCTTTTCTTAACCCAATGAGCCATTGTATACCAGAGCTCTATCAGCTTTCCACCACGTCCCCGCTTACCGGGTCAATCCTGACCCCTACGGAGGTGACCCAGCTCAGCCCGTGCTCGATCTCCTCTTCGGTGCCCTCCAACTCCAGGATGACCCATCCCATGTTCTCCCGCACGTCGGCCCGGCGTATGTTGGTCACTATCCGAAACTTGTGTCCCAGGTCGTAGATCACCGACTGGGTAACCAGGTCCTGGGGGAAGGTGAACTTGACCCGCCGCTTTGCCATTAGCCACCCCCTACGATAGGCAAGCTACAAACATAAAGGCCTCTCATCGCCTCACGCTTACCGCCTCTTCGAAGGAGGCGATGGTAGGCTTGATCAGCACGGGCTTGGCCACGTCCGCCACCACCTCCTGGGTCTTGTACCCGTTACCGGTGATGAAGGCGACCGTCGTCTCCGAGGGTTTTATCCGCCCTGACTTCACCAGGTGTCTCAGCGCCGACACCACCACGCCACCGGCAGGCTCGGTGAAAATCCCCTCCATCTCTGCCAGGTCCTTTATTCCCTGGACAATCTCCTCTTCGGGGACAGCCCAGGCGTACCCCTTGGACTCCTCCAGAACCTTGAGGGCATAGTACCCGTCGGCGGGGTTGCCAATGGCCAGGGATTTGGCCACCGTGTTGGGCCTCACCGGGCGAATATCAAAGATGTGGGAGTCAAAGGCCGTGACCACCGGGGCGCATCCCATCGCTTGAGCGGCGAACATGCGGGTCTTTACCGGGCCAATCAGTCCCAGGGAGGAGAACTCCCTCATACCCTTCCAAATCTTGGTGAAAAGCGACCCCGAGGCCACGGGCACCACGCAGTTGTCCGGGGCCCTCCATCCCAGCTGCTCCGCCACCTCGAAGCCCAGGGTCTTGCTCCCCTCGGAGTAGTACGGCCGCATGTTGATGTTGACAAAGGCCCACTTGTAGGTGTCCGAAAGCTCAGAGCAAAGGCGGTTCACCTGGTCGTAGCTTCCATCCACGGCTATCACAGTGGGGCCGTATATGGCCGCGCCCAGGATTTTCCCATACTCCAGGTCCGCAGGGATGAAGACGAAGGCCCGCATGCCTGCCCTGGCAGCATGGGCGGCCACGCTTCCCGCCAAATTACCCGTGGAGGCGCAGGCAAGGGTGTCAAAGCCGAACTCCAGGGCCTTGGTGCTGGCCACCGCCACCACCCGGTCTTTGAAGGAGAAGGTGGGATTAACGCTGTCGTTCTTGAGGTACAGCTCCTCCAGCCCCAGAGAGCGGGCCAGGTTCTTGGACCTGATGAGGGGGGTGAAACCGGCGTTGAGGTCTATTCGGTTGGACGCATCCGCCGGGAGCAGGTGATGATACCGCCATATGCTCAGGGGCCCCTTGGATATCTCCTCGCGGCTGATGTCCCTGGATATGGCAGGGTAGTCGTAGGTGACCTCCAGGGGGCCGAAACAGAAGTCGCATACGTTAAGGGGTTCCGCGGGATACTCCCGGCCACACTCTCTGCAAAACAGACCTTTTACGTAAGACACCGGCGAAACGCCTCCCCCATCCACGATTGTCCACTGAGCAAGAGAGGCCGGCCCATTACGGACAGGCCTCTATCGTGTGCCCCCCATTGCTCGAAGCTGTGAATGATGTTACTAGAGGCTCCATGTATTGTCAAGCTGGCGGAATGCTGGGTAGAAATCCGCCAGTCCGGGTACACCCATGGAGGATAGCCGATGTCGGATATTCACGGAGAATAAAGCGCATCCTTTGCTTTCCCCTGCGCTTTGCGGTAATATTGGATTGGAGAGGCGAGAAAGTGCCTCCCAGGTAGGCGGACAATGAGCAATCGGTGGATGCGAAATAGCTTCGTGTACCTCCTCATCATAGTGGCGGTGGTGGCCATTTTCTTCACCTTTTTCCGGACCCCCTCAGGCTCCGAGGACGTGCCCATCAGCCGGGTGATCGAGATGGCCAAGAGCAGGCAGATAAGAACCATCGAGGTGAGCGAGGAATCCCTCAAGATAACCGACACCTCGGGTCTCACCTACCGCTCCCGCAAGGAAAAAGGCTCCAGCATCTTCGACATCCTTGAAAAGGCAGGAACGGACTCTGCCTCCATTGAAGTGAAGGTGAAAGGGGCCAGCAGTTGGGGCGGCAACATCTTCAGTGTGCTCCTTAGCTTCCTGCCCCTCATCTTCTTCGGCGCCATAATCCTGTTCATGATGCGCCAGGCCCAGGGTAGCAGCAACCAGACCATGAGCTTCGGGCGCAGTAGGGCCCGTATGTTCGTGGGCAACAAGTCCACCGTTACCTTCGCCGACGTGGCGGGGGTGGAAGAGGCCAAGCAGGAGCTCCAGGAGGTGGTGGAGTTCCTCAGATTTCCCGAGCGTTTCGCCGCCCTGGGGGCCAAGATTCCCAAGGGGGTTCTCCTGGTGGGACCGCCGGGGACAGGGAAGACCCTGCTGGGCAAGGCGGTGGCGGGAGAGGCGGGAGTGCCCTTCTTCTCCATCAGCGGCAGCGAGTTCGTGGAGATGTTCGTGGGGGTGGGCGCTTCCAGGGTACGGGACCTCTTCGACCAGGCCAAACGCAACTCTCCCTGCATCGTCTTCATCGATGAGATAGACGCGGTGGGACGCCAGCGGGGTGCCGGCCTGGGAGGAGGCCACGATGAGCGGGAGCAGACCCTCAACCAGATTCTGGTGGAGATGGACGGCTTCGATACGGGGATCAACGTCATCGTCCTCGCCGCCACCAACCGCCCCGACATCCTCGACCCCGCCCTGCTAAGGCCAGGCAGGTTTGACCGCCGGGTGGTCCTGGACCCGCCGGACATCAAAGGCCGCAACGCCATCCTCACCATCCACGCCAAGGGGAAACCCCTGACCCCAGACGTTGACCTGAACACCATAGCCCAGCAGACCCCCGGTTTCAGCGGAGCGGACCTGGCCAATCTGGTCAACGAGGCGACCATCCTGGCGGCCCGGCGAGGGAGGAAGGACGTCAGCCCCAGTGAGTTCGCCGAGGCCATAGACCGGGTTATAGCCGGGCCGGAGCGTAAGAGCCGGGTCATCAACCCCAAGGAGAAGGAGATCACGGCCTACCACGAGGCGGGGCACGCCCTGGCAGCCCGCCTGCTCCCCAATGCCGACCCGGTGCACAAGATTTCCATCATCGCCAGGGGCAGCATGGGCGGCTACACCCGCCTGCTCCCTGCCGAGGACCGCTATCTCATGAGCAAAGCCCAGTTTGAGGATATGCTGACCACCACCCTGGGAGGCAGAGTGGCCGAGGAGATCACCTTTAACGATGTCACCACGGGTGCCAGCAACGACCTGGAGAACGCTACCCATCTGGCCCGCAATATGATAACCCGCTACGGCATGAGCAAGCGCCTGGGGCCGAGAACCTTCGGGAGGAAAGAGGAGCTGGTGTTCCTGGGCAGAGAGATATCGGAGCAGCGGGATTACAGCGACAAGATCGCAGAGGCGATCGACGATGAGGTGCACAACCTCATATCGACGGCCTACAATACGGCCACAGACCTGCTGTCCACCCACAGGGCCAAGCTGGCGCAGATCGCTCGCTATCTCATCGCCAATGAGACGGTGGAAGGCAAGGAGCTGGAGGAGCTGTTCAACTCACCGGCTCCAGAGCTGGAGAAGGTGGCGGAGACCGCATCCACCACTTAGCAGGGCGGCCCTACCCCACCCATCAGACTTCCAGCCATCCCAACACATTGGGACTACACTCCCTTGTTTCTGCTACCTTCTAACAGGTTGCTGAAAAGGGGTGTGCAGAGGGGCGAAGCCCCTTTGACAGGGGCCTGGGGGTGTCCCCCAGATATAATTCCTTCCCCCTTCCTGGCCAGGAAGGGGGCCAGGGGGATGGTCGAAAGGGTTTTTCAGCACCCTCTCAAGCCCTACCCCCCGGCGGCCAGCCAGCGAGCCACCTCTTTGGCGTGGTAGGTGATGATGATGTCGGCGCCGGCTCGCCTTATGGCTGTCATGATCTCCATGGTTGCCCCCTGGCCGTCCACCCAGCCGTTGGCGGCGGCGGCTTTCACCATGGAGTACTCGCCGCTGACGTTGTAAGCGGCTATGGGGTGGCGGAAGGACTGCCTGGCCTGGGCAATGATATCCAGGTACGGGAGCGCCGGCTTGACCATGATGATGTCGGCCCCTTCCTGGATATCCATCTCCATCTCCCGCAGGGCCTGCCGGGCATTCGAGGAGTCCATCTGGTATCCACGACGGTCCCCGAACTGGGGCGCGGACTCCGCCGCCGCCCGAAAGGGCCCGTAGAAGGCCGAGGCGTACTTGGCAGAGTAGGCCATGATGGCAACCAGGGGGTAGCCGCCGCCGTCCAGGGCACGCCGTATGGCCGCTACCTGGCCGTCCATCATGGCAGAGGGAGCCACCACGTCTGCTCC
>JACVQK010000011.1 GCA_015661155.1 Dehalococcoidia bacterium
CCAGCTGATCTGGAGGAACGTCGACCAGACTCTCCTGGCTTCCCAGGACCCTCACTCTGATCTCTTGATCCACCGCTTGAGGCTCCAGGAGGATGCCCTTGCCCAGGGCTCCATTCCTGATGATCTCGCTCTCTTCCAGCATCTGCAGGAAGTTGAAAGGCTCCGTGCTCATGTCAAGCTCCGCACCCTGCGCCGTGAGCCCCTTGAAATAACGGAGCATGTAGCCCAGCGTGTACTGGGAGTCGTCGACTTGCAGCACCACGCTTCTGGGGGGAGCAACGAAGGTGGACCAGTAGCCATAGGCCGGGATAGCCAGTATGAAGAGGATGGCGACGACCCCGGCGATGATGATGGACCGCTGTCTCGCCTTCTCCTTCTGCCACCTGGACTGCTGTCGCCTCTGACTGGGGCGAACTACTGCGGGTCTCCTGTCTCTTGCCATATCTCTTTCCAGCTCTGCTTGAGAAGGTTTGTCCGGGGCAGCTACCGCTTCACCACCCCTCCGGGGGGGGGGGGGACGGTGGAAACCGGAAGGGTATCCCTCATGCCTGGCGAATGTGATCCGGGGTAAAAGGAAGCAGGGCAAGATGCCTGGCCCTCTTGATCGCCGTGGAAAGCACCCTCTGGTGTCTGGCGCATGTCCCAGTTCTTCGCCTGGGCTCCATCCTGGCCCTGTCAGAGATGTAGCGGCGTATCCTGGAAACGTCCTTGTAATCTATGTCGGTCACGTGGTCTACGCAAAAGGAGCAGACCTTGCGCCGAGTGAAAAACCTGGGTCTGCCACGCGGTCTAGCGCCAGCTTGCCCGCCGCCTTGCCTTCCTCTGCTAACCATGAGTCTGCCTCGCTGTCAGGAACTGTTCGATATCGGTCAACGGAAATCCCCTCCTAGAAAGGTAGGTCCTCCACTTGTACAGGCTCCGGAGCCGCTCCCGTTCCCTCTCCCTCGGTGGTGGATGGGCCAGCGGACGCCCGATCCAGGAACAGCACTCGTTCAGCCACGATCTCGTTGCGGAAACGGGTCTTGCCATCTTGTCCTTCCCAGGTGTTGCTGTGAAGCCGCCCCTCCACGTAGGCGCGACGCCCCTTGCTGAGGTACTGGTTGCACAGCTCCGCCAGCTGGTTCCAGGCGACAACGGTAAACCACTCCGTATCCTGTCGCCTTTCGCCATCGGTGGTATAGGTCCTGGTGGTGGCCAGACGAAAGGAGGTCACCGGGCTGCCGTTGGGGGTATAGCGCATCTCGGGGTCTGTCCCCAGATTGCCTATCACCATCATCTTATTCAACCCAACCATCTCGGCGCTCCTTTGCAGGGCGTGCCCTGCACCCATACTCAGCTGTCCTGGTCTGACCGTACCCCCGACAGGTCGGGGGTGGGATTGTACTCCCCTTTTTCAGCAGCCTGCTAACCAGACCCCGCCCTCTTCGGGGGGTCTTCTACCAAAAGGCTGGCTTCCGACTCCTCCGCTACGGGGACAGCCTGCGCCCCTGCTACAGGGGAGTCTGGGGATACGGGAGACCCCTCTGCCACAATGCCGGCACGGGGTTGGGCCTCTGCAAGCTCTGGAATCGCATCCACTTTGACCAGAAGGTGTCTCAGGATGTCCTCTGAAACCCTCAGGCTGGCCTCCAGCTCTCCGGTATTCTGGGGGTCCAGATGGAGGTAGGTGAGCACGTAGCTGCCCTCTCTGTGGCTCTTTATAGGGTAGGCTAGCCGCCGCACGGTTCCCCAACGCTGCTGCCGGACTACCGTTCCGCCGCATTCACCGATGTGGCGGTTCACCGTCTCCAGGGTTGCCGACAGCCCCTCTTCGTCCACTTGGGGCGTCACCACCATCATTAGCTCGTAGTACCTCAAGGCCGTCCTCTCCTATCCCCCGGGCAATGTGGGGACATTATAGCACTTGTACCTACGGGGCGACAATCGAAGCTCTGCTAAGGGTCCAGACCTGGGACGGGGAATCGCGCGGTCATCTTCTCCACGTCCTCCCTCACCTCCTTCTCCACCGCTTTGCTCCCCATGTTGCTCAGCACCTTGGCTACAAGAGTGGCGATGTCTCTCATCTCCCTGGGGCCAAAGCCACGGCTGGTCACCGCGGGAGTTCCAAACCTGAGGCCGCTGGTGACCTGGGGAGGGCGAGGGTCGAAGGGCATGGTGTTCTTGTTCACCACTATGTTCACTCTTCCCAGGGCGGTATCCGCCTCCTGGCCGGTGACTCCGGTGGAGGTCAGGTCCACCAGGATCAGGTGGTTATCGGTCCCTCCAGAAACCACCCTCAGGCCAGCCCCCATCAGCCCTTGAGCGAGGGTTCGGGCGTTTTCCACCACGGCGCGCTGGTACTCGCGGAACTGGGGCTGCGCCGCCTCGCCGAAGGCCACAGCCTTGGCAGCGATGGCGTGCATCAGAGGGCCGCCCTGGGTAACGGGGAAAACGGAGCGGTCCACGGGTCGCGCCAGGGCCTCGTTGCACATGATGAATGCCCCCCGCGGGCCCCGCAGGGTCTTGTGGGTTGTGGAGGTCACTATCTGGGCATAGGGCAAGGGGGATGGATGTACCCCCGCGGCTATGAGACCGGCGCCGTCGACTTGCCCTCGCCACCCGCCGCGTCGTTGCACCAGCAGACGTGGGCGAACGCCGAACTCGCGGATGAGCTTGGGCCTGTGCTCCCTGGCCAGTCGCTCCACCTGGTCATAGTCTATCCGCTCCGTCTCCCGGTCCACCCCGTAGGCCGCGAAGTTGTACAGCTTTCCAGAGAAGTTCACCGGGCTGCCGTGAGTCAGATGGCCCCCGCTGTCCAGTCGCATCCCCATCACCCGGTCTCCGGGCTCCAGGAGGGCGAAGTAGGCCGCCATGTTTGCCTGGGAGCCGCTGTGGGGTTGCACGTTGGCGTGCTCCGCCCCGAACAGGGCCTTGGCCCTGTCGATGGCGAGCTGCTCGATGATGTCCACAAACTCGCAACCGCCGTAGTAGCGGTGTCCCGGATAGCCTTCGGCGTACTTGTTGGTCAGGTGGGACCCCTGAGCCTCCAGCACCGCCCGGCTGGCGAAGTTCTCCGAGGCGATGAGAACAATGCTCCGCCGTTGTCTGTCAGCTTCTTTGTCAATTGCCAGGGCCACTTCCGGGTCCCTGTCCGCCAAGACACCCATTGGATCTCCTTATCCTCACTCTGGAAGGTCTCAATCCCGGGGAGAGCTATACTGCCGTAGCCCTCCTCAGGTAGACCAGATTGCTCTTCGTGACCCGTATATGCTGTATATGGAAGAGACGGGCGCACCACTGCTCTTGCTGTGGCCTAGCAGGCTGATGAAAAAGGGGGAGCGCAGAGGGGCGCAGCCCCTTTGCCGGGGGTCTGGGGGTGTCCCCCACTGGGCGTGGCCCAGACCCACATCTCACAAACCCTGATTTCAGCCTGCCGCCCATGAATACCTCTGAAGAGTGTGGGTGCAGGGCTTGCCCTGCCCCCTTCCTGGCCAGGAAGGGGGCCAGGGGGATGGTCGAAAGGGTTTTTTCAACACCCTGCTAGTTTAGGCAATACCCCTGGGCCTGTCAACGGTAGGGAGCGGCCGAGCGCCGATAGCAGTCTGTTGTGAGAGGTCTTCCCAGGGGTTGTCCTACATCGGCTCCGACTCCAGGAGGCCATAGCCTCCGTTTACGCGGCGATAGAGGACATTGTACTCACCGCTGGCGCTGTTGAAGAAGAAGAAGAAACCGTGGCCCAGGAACTCTATCTGGTCGATAGCCTCTTCCACGGACATGGGATTCATGGGGAACCTTTTCATCCGGACAACTCCTTGAGCCGCCAGGGGGTCTTCCTCTCCTCCTTCCTCTGGGGCCGTGGGCGCCATGGATGAGGTTCTCACGGACTCCCTGGACTGCTCACTTCTGTACAGCTTGCCCTTGAGCCTGTCCACCCTCCGGTCCAGGACCTCGACCACAGCGTCGATGGCGGCGTTTATGGTGGGAGCCCTCTCCTCACCCCGGAGGATGGTCCCGCTGCAGTTCAGGGTTACCTGGGCCACTATCCTTTCTTGCTGGGAGCGGGTGCTCTCCCTGGTCAGCTCCACATCGACCTGGCCTATGTTGCTGATGTGGCGGCTCAGCCGGTCCAGCTTCTTGACGATGTAGCTTCTGGTCTCCTCGGAGATTCCGAGGTTCTTTCCCCGTATTACTGGTTCCATTCTTCCTCTTTCAGCGTGAAGATGGCAGGGCGTGCCCTGCACCCACACCCAACTGTTACTGCGCTGGTCTGACCATGCTCTACGGTTCGTCAGGTGTGGGTCTGGGCCAAGCCCAGTCTGGGGAACACCCTCAGACCCCCGGCAGGGGCTTCGCCCCCTGCACCCCCCTTTGTTGATCTAATAGCACGATCGGTTACATTCTATTTCAACACGGGGTTTCCTTCAATGGAATCCCCTTGGATGTCGGCGCAAACCCTCCCTTTCACACTCCCGAGGGGGGCTCGCCCCGGAGAAGGCCGTGGGAACGGCTCAACGGCTCTCGGGCCAGGGTCACACCCCATACGGAGGCGGCCCCTGCTTCCTTGAGGGCCATGGCGCAGGACTCCAGGGTAGCGCCTGTGGTGCAAACATCGTCAACAACCGCCACCGCCATTCCTTCCACCAGGGAGGGGTGCAGGCAGCGAAAGGCGTCCCGAACGTTGGCCCTCCTCTCCTCCGCTCCGGGGCTCTTGACCTGGGGGGACGTGTCTTTTATGCGAGAGAGGGCATGGGGAATCACCGGAAGTCCAAGGCTCTTCCCAGCCTCTCGGGCGAGGAGGCATGCCTGATTGTACCCCCGCTGCCTCTCGCGCCGCCGGTGCAGGGGCACCGGCACCAGGGCTGTGACGGGCACCGCTTGTGAGATCAGAGAGTCTGCCAGGAGCGCTCCCAGGAGGGGAGCCAGGGTCCGGAGGTTGTAGTACTTCAGGCGGTGGACGGCCTCTCTGATCGCTCCCTCCATGAGAAAGGGAGCCCGTATGCCATCTATGGCCAGGGGCGACGCCATGCATCGCTGGCACGTATCGCCGTAGGAGATGGGCTGGGCGCAGCGCAGACAGTAGGGAGGAGGCAGGTGAGAAAGGGAGGCACGGCAAGGGGAGCAAAGGAGCTGCCCATCCTTATCGCAGCCCACGCACCTGGGAGGAAAGAGCAGGTCCAGGGACGCCGACGCCAGGCGTGGGACGCCTTTTAGCAGATTCAACTTTCGCTCCCTCTTTCAGTGTGCTAAGATTACCCCTGCAATAGATGTTACCGCAAGAGGGGTTGCCTTTGCCATGATCAGGGCCGTCTTCTTCGATTTCTACAACACCCTGGCCCGCTTCCATCCGCCAAGAGAGGAGCTTCAGGCCGTTGCCTGCGGGCAGTTCGGCATCCGCACCTCCCCCAGGAACATAACCCGCGGGTACTTTCTGGCCGATGCCTTTATGGCCAGGGAGGTGGCTCGCCTCCCCCTGCGGGAGCGGGCTCCCCGAGACCGGAGGGATTTCTTCGCCCAGTACCAGCGCCTCATCCTCCAGGGAGCCGGGGTACAGGTATCCCTGAACACAGCGGCGGAGATCTTCGACCGCCTTGGACAGATCTCCTATGACTACGCCCTTTTTGAGGACGTCTCACCAACCCTGGATGCCCTCAAGGGAAAGGGGCTTAAATTGGGTCTCATCTCCAACATCGGAGGGGACATGGAGAAGGTGTGTGAAAACCTTGGGCTCGCGAAGTACCTGGACTTCGTCATAACCTCTCAGGACGTAAGCTCGGAGAAACCCCACCCGGCCATCTTCCTGGAGGCTCTGAGGAGGGCCCAGGTGGAGCCCCAGGAGGCTATGCATGTGGGCGACCAGTACGAGTCCGACGTGAAGGGAGCCATGGCTGTGGGCATTCACCCTGTGCTCCTGGATAGGGACGGCATGAGCACCCGGGTGCAGGAGTGCCCGCGCATCGAGGGTTTGATGGAGCTCTTGGAGCTGGTGCGGATGACCTCAGAGGTGGAGGTGCCTTAGAGCCAAGCTAGACTATTATGTCAACATAGGGGTGCAGGGGGGTGAAGCCCCCGTCGGGGGTCTGGGGGTGTCCCCCAGACTGGGCTTCGCCCAGACCCACGCCTCACAGACCCTGAATTCAGCTTGCCTATGAATGCCACTAAAGAGTGTGGGTGCAGGGCTCGCCCTGCTCAGGAGGAATCGATGGAGCAACTCATCATCAAGGCCACGGGCATCTACAAGACCTACAACACAGGCAAGATAGAGGTGCACGCCCTCAGGGGCGTTGACCTGGCGGTCCGACGGGGGGAGATGGTGGCTATCATGGGGCCTTCCGGCTGCGGCAAGACGACGCTCCTCAACACCCTGTCGGGGCTCGATGACATCAACCAGGGTGAGGTGATAATCGACGGTGCTCCCCTTCACACCATGTCGGACAGGAAGCGCACCCAGTACCGGGCCGAGAAGATGGGCTTTATCTTCCAGGCCTTCAACCTGCTGCCGGTGCTGAGCGCCGTGGAGAACGTGGAGCTCCCCTTGCTGCTGACGGGGGTGAAGTCGGGTCATGCCCGGCGGCGCGCGCTGGAGACCCTGGCCCTGGTGGGTCTGGACGGGGAGGCGCCCAAGCGCCCCGCGGAGATGTCCGGCGGCCAGCAGCAGAGGGTGACCATAGCCCGGGCCCTGGTGAACGAACCCGCCATTGTGTGGGCCGACGAGCCTACGGGAAATTTGGACAGCGAGACCTCTAACGAGATCATGGATGTGCTGTGCCGGATGAACAAGGAGAAAGGGCAGACCTTTGTGGTGGTCACCCACGACCTCGCCGTAGGCCACAGGGCGGACCGTATCGTGCATATGCGGGATGGTGTCATCGAGAGCGACCAGGCCAACCACGGGAGTAGATAATGGAAAAGCTGTTTGGTGTGCCCATCAATCAACTCATGGTCGCTCTACTGATCATCTTCGGCCTTGGGGTCGCCGCCATGGCCGTGGTTGCCCTGCAAAACCGGGTGATGCTCAAGATGGCGATGCGCAACATCCCCCGTCGCCGGGCGCAGACGGCCCTCATTGTGCTGGGGCTGATGCTGGCCACTCTGCTCTTTTCCGCCTCCTTCGCCACCGGGGATACCCTGTCTCATAGCATACGGGTCACCGCGGTGAGCAGGCTTGGACAGGTGGACATGGTGGTGAGGGAAGAGGCGCGAGCGGCGTCGGGCCGGATGGCCTACTTCGATGAGACCTATTTTGAGACGGTTCGGGAGCACCTATCGGTGGTGCCTGAGGTGGAGGGCATTGCGCCTCTGGCCTCCGAGACCACTCCAATACTGGCGCCGGCCACCCGCCAGAGCGAGCCCCAGGTGGATATCCTCGGCTATGACGAGGAGTGGATGGGTGGATTTGACCGCCTGGTGGACGGAGAAGGGAACACCCTGTCTATCAGTGCCCTGGCCCCAGGCCAGGTGTACGTGAGCAGCGAGATCGCCCGGAAGCTGGAGGTGGGCACGGGCGATACCCTGGAGATGTTCCTGGGTGCGCAGCCCACCGCTCTGGAGGTGGCGGGCGTGTACCAGAAGGGGGCCAACCCCGCCGGGGAGCTCTCCCTGGTGATGCCCCTTGCCCGGCTCCAGGCGCTGACGGGCAACGAGGGGCGCATCAATGAAATCCTTATCAGCAATCGGGGCGGCGCTATTTCTGGCGCGGCCCACACCGACGTGGTCACGTCCAGCCTTGAACCGCTGTTGAAGGGGAGCGGGCTTGAGGCCGACCCGGTGAAGCAGGACACCCTGCAGCAGGCCGAGCAGGTGGGCAGCATGTTCTCCAGCATCTTCCTCCTCTTCGGGCAGTTCTCCATCGCCGCGGGGATTCTGCTCATCTTCCTCATCTTCATCATGCTGGCCGCGGAGCGGAAAAGGGAGCTGGGCATCGCCCGGGCCGTGGGCGCGCAGCAGGGCCACGTGGTACGCATGTTCGCTCTAGAGGGGGCCGCCTATGCCCTCATGGCCGCGGCCGTGGGCAGCCTCCTGGGAGTGCTGGTGGGATGGGGAATGGTCCGTATCCTAGCCGTGGCCTTTGGACAGAGGAGTCTGGAGCTGACCTTCGCCTTCAGCTGGCGCAGCGTGGTCATCGCCTATACCCTGGGAATGGTGTTCACCTTCGCGGTGGTGCTGGTCTCCTCCTGGCGGGTGAGCCGCCTCAACATCGTGCGGGCCATAAGGGACATTCCAGAGCCGCGCATCGACAGGAGAAGCCTCAAGGGCCTGATTCTAACCATACTACTGTCCCTGGCGGGAGTCCTCCTGGCGGGTCTTGGCCTCCAGAGTAAGCAGTTGGGGCCTTTCATGCTGGGGGTATCTCTGGTAATCATCGGCGTGCCTTTGCTGGCCCGGCGCCTGGGCCTGCCAGACCGGGCCACCTTTACCGCAGCAGGGCTGGGACTGGTGGTCTGGTGGCTTCTTCCTGCCTCTGTGTTGGACCCCATCCTGCCGGAGATGAAGATGGGCATAGAGATGTTCTTTCTCTCCGGCATGATGCTAGTTCTAGGAGCGGTGTGGGCCGTCATCTACAACTCGGACCTGCTGCTGAGGGCCATGGTGCTGCTCTTCGGGCGCATACGGGGTCTGCCGCCGGTGCTCAAGACCGCCGTCTCCTACCCAATGCAGAACCGGTTCCGCACCGGCGTGACCCTGGCCATGTTCTCCCTGGTGGTGTTCACCCTCATGGTGATGGCCTTCATCATCCACTCCATGGCCGGGATGTTTGAGGACACGGAGCGATTAGCCGGTGGCTTCCATGTCCGGGCCGCCACCAGCTACGCAAACCCCATCCCGGACATCCAGGCCGCCCTGCAAGAGGTCAAGGACGTGCCTCCGGGCGACATCCTGGCTGTGGGAAGCCTTGCCGGGGCCAGGGTGGAGATGAAGCAGCTCTCTACCAACCAGGAGTTCGCGGACTTCTACCTCCAGGGCGTGGACAAGGGCTACACCGACACCGTCACCTACAAGTTCACCATGACGGCGGAGGGCTACAGCTTGCCCAGGGGGGTGTGGCAGGCCCTTCAGGAAGAGCCGGGAACCGCGGTGGTCTCCTCCTACCTGGTGCCCACGAAGACCAACTACAACGTGGGTGGGTTTACCCCCCCCCTCCGCCTAGAGGGGTTCTGGCTGGGGGACGAGACCATTCCGGAGGTGTACATTCAGGCCCGGGACCCCCGCACCGGGAAGGAGCAGAGCCTTCGGGTCATCGGGGTGCTGACCGTGACCGCCGTCTACGCCGAGGGCGTGATCACCTCTCAGGACACATTGAACGCCCTGCTTTCTCAGCCAGTGCCTTCCCAGGCATACATGCTCCGGCTCAAGGCAGGGGTGGACGCCCTATCCACGGCCAGGGCCCTTGAGGCGAGCTTCTTGCGGAACGGGATGCAGGCGGAGGCGCTGGCGGAGGAGATTCGCAAGGGCGGCAGCACGTCGGTGATGATAAACAACCTGCTTCAGGGTTTCATGAGCCTGGGCCTGGTGGTGGGCATCGCCGCCCTGGGGGTCATCGCCGCCCGCTCCGTGGTGGAGCGCCGGCAGCAGATCGGGGTGCTGCGGGCCCTGGGCTTCCAGAAGAGCATGGTGCAGCTCTCCTTTCTGCTGGAGTCCTCCTTTATAGCCCTCCTGGGCATCGCCATAGGCATTGCCCTGGGATTCGGGGTAGCGCCCCAGGTGGTGGACTCGATGGGCACAGACCTGGAGGGCATCACCCTGCGGATACCCTGGCTCAACATCGCGTTGGTGGTGGTGGTTGCCTACGGGGCCTCGCTCCTCACCACCTACTTGCCGGCGAGGCAGGCGGCCAACATCTACCCCGCGGAGGCGCTGCGGTACGAGTAGCCGCGGTGGATCGCGAAACCCGAAGTCAGATGCAAGAGAGTGCTCCCTTGGCTAACGGCGCAGAGAACGGTGGGGGGGACAGGATAGAAACTGGTAGGGCGGGTGGAGCATAGCCAGGTGGTGGGTTTCCCCCACCCTACGAGACTACCTCTCCCTTAAGAGAGCCACGAACTCTTCCTGGGTCAGGGCAGCATCTTCCAAAATGCTGGCCAGAACTCTTGGATGCAAGATTCGACCGCTGTGATAAGGCACCGTAACACGTCTGCCTGCGGGGTTCTTATAGATTCTGTGGCTGCCACTTTGACGGGATAGCTTGAAGCTGGCTCTTTCCAGGACACGAATTGCTTCGTCGGCGGTAATCCTGGGCAACCTCCCCGTCAAACTGCTACCTCTAGAGTAGAGAGGCTCACCACGTCTGCGATAGGAATAGGCTCCTTGTTGGCTAGTCTATCCTCGACATGGAGCTTTATGGCATCTTTGATGTTCTCCAGGGCTTCCTCAAAGGTCTGCCCCTGGGTATAGCAGCCCTGCAACTGGGGGCAAGATACAAAATACCCGTTCTGGTCTTTCTCCATCACCACAGCAAATCGGTAGGTCTTCACGCCTTGTATCTCCTCTCCAGGGAACCACGACTATTATAGCAGAGGTTAGCAGAATAAAAGCGCAAAGGAAATGGCCTCCGTAAATAAGTGGGTGCAGCGCAGCGAGACCCACGAAATCACATGCCAGCCATCAAGGTGGGTTTCACCCACCCTACGAAACCTTACCCCTTTATCCACAAGGAAAGGCGTCCTCTTTGACCATCCCACTCCGCACCCCTCTGTACAAATCCAGCCTTGGCGAGCGTTCTTTTCATCCGGCAATTATCGGTCGTGGCAAACAACCCACCTGTATGTTTCGATAGAAGCGCGGCCACGATGCAAGGAGCAAGACCTTTCCCCCGATGGTTGGGGTCTACGGCGACATAACCAAGTTCCGGCGTGTCAGGAGGGAAGGGTTCGCCACTGTGGCCTGCAACACCCGAAGCGTACGTACGGCGGACCCGCTTGATCGCGCCCACTCCGACAACATCCCTTCCACTGCGCACAACCACCAGCACTCTCCCCTTAGGTATTTCTGCTGCCGCTGACTCTGGATCAACCGCGCCGCCATCCCTGATTATGGCAAGGCATGCCGCCAGATCCGCTTTCGACAACTCGCCAGGAGTGCACGCTGCCACCTCATAAACTCCTGTTCCACCATCTTTCGGTTTGTCAGCCATACTCTTCTCCTACCGTTGCTCCTTCATAACCAGTTTGAGGCGACAACCTTCCTCTACTGTTGTACCGTTGTCAAAGGCCCCCTACCCCTTCCCCGCCATCTCCATAACCTGGGCCTTGAAGGCTACCAGGCCGTCCAGGGTCTCCATGAGAGCACCCTGCCACCCATCCTGAAGCGTTACCCGGACCTGGCTGTGCCCCACCTGGGCAACTCTGCCCAGGGCCTTCTGAAGTGCCAGCCGCGCTCCCCCCACAGGCTCCCGGAGCTGTATCACCGCCACCTTGCCGTCCTGGGCAATGGACTCCGCCCCGACCTCCCGGGCCAGGGCCTTCAGCTCCACCACGTACAGCAGGTCCCTCACCTCCGCTGGCAGGGGGCCAAACCTGTCCCGAATCTCATCGCCCAGGGTCGCCACATCCTCCCGTTGCCGCGCCCGGGCCAGGCGCTGGTACACCCCCAGGCGGGTGGTCAGGTCGGGAACGTAGTCCATTGGGATGTACGCCGATATAGGCAGGTCTATCTTCACCTCCAGGTCTCGCGCCGCCTTATCCGGGGACACTCCGTCTCTCTCGCCCCTCAGCTCCTCCACCGCCTGGGCCAGCAGCTGAGAGTACATCTCGTAGCCCACGGCGTGGATGTGCCCGCTCTGCTCGGCCCCCAGGATGTTGCCCGCGCCCCTTATCTCCAGGTCCCTCATGGCGATGCGGAACCCCGCCCCCAGCTCCGTGGCTGCCAGGATGGTCTTGAGGCGTTTCTCCGCGGTCTCGGTGATGCGACGCTGCCGAGGAACCATCAGGTAGGCGTAGGCCCTGGTTGCGCCCCGTCCTATTCGCCCCCGTAGCTGGTAGAGCTGGGCCAGGCCCAGCATGTCCGCCCTGTCTATAATGAGGGTGTTGACGTTGGGCATGTCCAGCCCCGCCTCGATGAT
Source organism: Dehalococcoidia bacterium (assembly GCA_015661155.1). Taxonomy (GTDB): domain Bacteria; phylum Chloroflexota; class Dehalococcoidia; order Lucifugimonadales; family UBA2985; genus JACVQK01. Next base: position 12,035 of record JACVQK010000011.1, read on the forward strand.
GGTGGTGCACACCAGCACGTCGTGCTCGCCCTGTGCGAACTCCGCCATCACCCGCTCCAGGCCCTCCTCGGACATCTGCCCGTGGCCCACGGCCACCGCGGCCTCGGGGACGATGTCGCGTATCTTCTCCGCGGTCTCCTCGATGGTTCGCACCCGGTTGTGGAGAAAGAACACCTGGCCGCCCCGGTCCATCTCCCGGAGGATGGCCTCCCGTACCACCTCTTCGCTGTACTCCGACACGTAGGTCTTGATGGAGAGTCGCTCCTCAGGAGGGGTCTCGATGGTGCTCATGTCCCTTATTCCCGAGAGGGCGATGTGAAGGGTGCGGGGTATGGGAGTAGCGCTCAGGGTGAGGACATCCACCTCCTGGCGCATCTCCTTCAGGCGCTCCTTGTGGGCCACGCCGAAGCGCTGCTCCTCGTCCACAACGACCAGGCCCAGGTTCTTGAAGGCCACGTCCCTCTGGATCAGCCGGTGGGTGCCGATGCAGATGTCCACCTTGCCCGAGGCCAGCCTCTCTATCACATCCCGCTGCTCCTCCGGTGTGCGAAAGCGGCTCAGCACCTCCACCTGCAATGGGAAGGGGGCCAGCCGCTGGGAGAAGGTGACGTAGTGCTGCTGGGCCAGCACCGTGGTGGGGACCAGCACCGCCACCTGCCTGCCATCCATCACCGCCTTGAATGCTGCTCGAAGGGCCACCTCCGTCTTGCCGTATCCCACGTCGCCGCACACCAGACGGTCCATGGGCCGGGGGCGCTCCATGTCCCTCTTCACCTCCTGGATGCTCTCCATCTGGTCGGGGGTTTCCTCGTAGGGGAAAGAGTCCTCCATCTCCCGCTGCCACGGCGTGTCGGGGGAGAAGGAGAACCCCTCTACCACCTCTCGGGAGGCATATATGGACAGGAGCTGCTGGGCCAGCTCCCTGGTGGAGGCCCTGGCCCTCTCTCGTGAGCGGCTCCACTCCTGGGTGCCCAGGCGTGTGAGGGTGGGGACGCGCTCCCCGGGGGCGATGTACGGTGACACCCGGTCAAGCTGGTCCGTGGGCACATAGAGCTTGTCGCCCTCGGCGTACTCCAGCACCAGATACTCTTTCTCGCCGTCGCCCACCCCCATGGCGCGGGTGCCGGTGAAGCGTCCGATGCCATGCTCCGTGTGCACCAGGTAGCTCCCCGGCTCCAGCCCCGATAGAAGCAAGGGACGCTCCTTGGCCTGCCCCATGACCTCCCCATCGGTGAGGAGGTGGAGGATGGAATCGCCCAGGGGAAGGCTCCACCCCTCAGAGAGGGAGCCCCGCACCAGGGTGACGGAGCCTTTGTCGGGGCCTTGGGCGACTCCCTCTTCTACCTCTGCCGGAACGCTCTGCCCCTGGAAGAGCTCGGCCAATCGGGAGGCGTGATGGGACACCACCACCACCCGGTCTCCATCCCGCCGCCAGCCCTGGACATCCTCCACCAGGGTGTCCAGGCGGCCCCAGTAGCTTCGGGGAGGAGTGAAGCCCATCTCATGCAGGCGTGTCCCGCCGTCGTGGATGGGGCCGAGGGGCCAGGGGACGGTATCCAGTCGCCGGGATACCGACGACACACCCTCCTTCACCTCTTGCCACGGCATCTGGTGCGATGGGAAAGCGCGGGGCACATCCCCCCGCTCCTCCTTGGCCTCTCTCAGCGCCCTGGCCTTCTCCTCCATCCTCAGGCCCTCCCCCTCCACCTCCTCCGGACTCTCCACCACCAGCAGTCCATCCTGGGGAAGGAAGTCCAGGATGGTTCCGCCGCAGAAGAACCCCTGGTAGAACCCCGGCTCCTCCAGGGCGTGGCCTGCCAGCAGCAAGGCCATCTCCTCCTTAATACGTTCCCTTGTGGCGGGAGGGCAGTTGGAGAGGTCCAGATGGCGGTAGCGCTCCTCCACCTCCGACCGAGGGGTCATGCCCGGCAGCGCCTCCTGCGCGGGCAGGATGAACACCCTCTCCACCGGCTTGAGCGAGCGCTGGGAGGCGGGATCGAAGAGGCGGATGCTCTCCACCACGTCTCCCGACAGCTCGATGCGGGCGGGAAGCTCCGCCCCCGGCGAGTAGACATCCAGGATGCCCCCTCGCCTGCTCACCGTGCCGGGGATCTCCACGGCCCGCTCCACACGATAGCCTATCCGCTGCCACCGTTCCATCAGGTCGCCCAGGTTGACGTGCTGGCCCACGCTCGTCCGGCTTCAGCAGGGCCGAGAGCGCCCGTATGCGCCCGTGGGTGGTGGCGTCGTCGGCCATGAGGCGCTCGAAGGGCAGAGACTCCCCCTCCGGGAAGGGGTATATTTCTGCCTTCTCTCCACACCACACCAGGAGGTCATCGTACAGCCGACGGGCCCTCTCCGGCCTGCTCACCAGAACCAGGATGGGGATGTCAAGCTCGCTCCTCAGAGCGCCGACCCAGTAGGGGAGGGCGGCGTCTGGCAGCGTGAGTTGTCCCGGGGGCTTCCCTTGCCTCAGCAGCTCAAGGAGGCCCCGGTGCTGTGCGCTCTGGGAGAGCAGAGGAAACAGCCCCTCCAGGCTCATGCCACCTCCAACGCCTAACGGGGCTGGTGGCACAGCCACTAGCCCTTTGAAGGGATTGTAGCAGCTACGGGGGGGGAGGGCAACGGGGAGGGGGCGCGTAATTGTCAGTGCTGAGGGCTGGGCTAAGAGTGACATAATGGGCTATACTCACCTCTGAAGCCGCATGAAGGGGGTTGCCAAGTGAGTACCTTTTATCATGGCGATTGTCTCTTTGTCCTGAAGCACGATATAGCGCCTGAGTCTATAGACCTTATCTATCTTGACCCGCCCTTTTTCACAGGCAAGGTACAACGCGGGACATGGCAACCTGGGGCTATGGAGATTTCCTACGATGACTCCCGTCAATTCTGGGCTGACAGAGCAGGAGCCATGCGTGAGAAAGCACCTGAATGGCTCAAGCACATAGCTTTGAAACAGCCTGATTTTGCCTCATATCTCTGGTATATGATGGTCAGGCTTCAAGAAATGCATCGCGTGCTAAAACCAAGCGGAAGCATTTATTTTCACTGTGATTGGCGAGCCTCTACCTATCTAAAGATGGTCATTGACGAAGTATTTGGGGCTCAGAACTTTTTGAACGAGATTATCTGGTGCTATGAAGACATCGGGGGCAGGGCAGTCAAATATTTCAAGCGGAAACATGACTCTATCTTTTTCTATCGGAAGTCTAATAAGCGCTCGACCTTCCATGCCCCTACAAAACCGCTTTCGCCAAGCACCATCAAACGCTATGGGAAGTATCTCGATGCCACAGGTAAGATAACATACCGACGCCTCCAGGAAACAAACCCTGGTGTTTTCCGGAAACTAAAAGGGGTTCCTGATGACCTTGACCTTGTTTGGATTGATGTGAACAAGGGCCAGCCATTGGGAGATTGGTGGGCCGACATCTCGGCAATCAGGGTTGGATTCAATGAAAGTACAGGCTACCCAACACAAAAACCAGAGGCACTGTTGGAACGTATTATTAGAAGCAGCAGCAACGATGGGGATGTTGTCTTAGACCCATTCTGTGGCTGTGGTACAACGGTTATTGCAGCCAGCAAGCTAAACAGGGAATGGATAGGTATAGACATTGATACTTCCCCACGGGAGAAGGGGCAGCTTCCCACGGCCTTCCAGGTCATTTCAAACCGCAGTCACTCGCTATTTCAGCAAGCCAAGTACATCACACGTGATCTTAGTGAGGTTATGGAAATGGACGGCCGCGCTTTTGAGGCGTGGGTGAACGAGTTCTACAGGGCTACAAAGCCTTCACCGGATCGGGGTGTAGATGGAATCACCCATGACGGTATCCCTATTCAGGCCAAAACCTACGAAATCAAATACACCGTGTTGAGCCAGTTCATCACGGACGTAAAGTACCATCCAACTGTGCCGCAGCCTGTAAAGAAAGTCCGCGCAGTATCACAAACTGGATTTGACGATGGAGCGAGGCGAAGGAAGTTTGAGATAGAAACAGCTGAAGGCATTGAGGTGGAATTAGTCACTCCAGCAGAGCTATTGAGGTTGGAATAGTTGCAGCTAATCGCGTCGCCATCAGCGCCAGGTAGCAATGCACCGTAACCTTCTGCTGTCCCCCTGCCCCTCGGGGTCTTTTAGAGGGTGTTTCCCCCTCTCTCACTCTCCCCCGTTGCACGGGGGAGAGAAATCCCTTCCCCCGTCTACGGGGGAAGACCAGGATGGGGGCATGACCTTTCCCCGCTCATATGGTTCCCTTCGGCTTCGCTCAGAGCCTGCCCTGAGTTTACCGAAGGGGTAAACTAAGCTCACCATGAGCGGGCAAGAGCCGGTATTTGGAAAATCGAAAGACCCCGTTTCTTGAAGCAGTTTGTGGACAGCCCCTGTGACGGCTGCTATAATTGGCCTACGGAGGAGCGGGGCCTTTGGTCAGGCAGACCCTTGACCACACCACATCGTCCCAGACCAGAGAGTCCTCGGCACATAGCGCGACTGCCGAGGCTCCTTATTCCAAAGCGACATTCTCCAAGGAGCACCTGTTGTTAGATGAGTTGAAGGGCATCGCCCTGAAAGTGCGCCGGGACATCGTGGAGATGACGGCCCAAGCGGAGAGCGGCCATCCCGGGGGATCGCTATCGGCTGTGGAGATACTCACCACGCTTTACTGCAGGGTGATGCGGCATGACCCCTCCAATCCCCACTGGCAGGAGAGAGACCGCTTCATCCTCAGCAAGGCCCACGCCTGCCCGGTGCTGTACGCGCTGCTGGCCCACTGCGGCTACTTCCCGCGGGAGGAGCTGCGCACCTTCCGGAAAATCAACAGCCGACTTCAGGGCCACGCCCACATCAAGACCCCCGGCGTGGAGATGTCCGGCGGCTCCCTGGGCCAGGGCCTCTCCTTCGGCATAGGCGCTGCCCTGGCGGCGCGCCTCGATGGCCGCGACTCCAGGGTGTACGTGCTCTTGGGGGACGGGGAGTGCGACGAAGGCCAGATATGGGAAGCGGCCATGGCCGCCCCTCACTACAAGCTGGACAACCTGGTGGCCATAGTAGACCGCAACGGCCTCCAGAACGACCGCTCGACCAGAGAGGCGATGGACACGGAGCCTCTGGCGGATAAGTGGCGCTCCTTCCGATGGCACACCATAGAGATAGAGGGCCACAGCTTCCCCGCAATCCTTGAAGCCCTGGAGGAGGCCAAGACCGTCAAGGGAAAGCCCACAGCCATCATCGCCCGCACGGTGAAGGGCAAGGGAGTCAGCTTCATGGAGAACAACCCCGAGTGGCACGGCAAAGCCCCCAACAAAGAGCAGCTTGAGCAGGCCCTCCGGGAGCTGGCCGGCTAGAATGGGATGCAGAGAATGACCACCGCCGCCTCCACCAGAGAGACCTACGGCAAGACCCTTCTTGAGCTGGGAAGGGAGAACCCGGACATAGTTGTGCTGGGAGGCGACCTCAACAAGTCCACCTTCATCCACCTCTTTGCCCAGGAGTTCCCCAAACGCTTCTTCGACATGGGGCCGGCGGAGCAGAACATGATGAGCATCGCCGCAGGACTGGCCAGCTCGGGCAAGACGGCCTTTGCCAGCACCTTCGCCGTCTTCGGGAGCGGACGCCCCTACGACCAGATACGCATCGGCATCTCCCAACCCCACCTCAACGTGAAGATAGTCGTGACCCACGCGGGCATCACCGCCGGCGATGACGGCATGTCGGCCCAGAGCATCGAGGACCTGGCCCTCATGTGCGCCCTCCCCGGCTTCACCGTCATCGTCCCCGCGGACGCCCCGGAGACAGCCAGGGCCGTGCGCGAGGCCGCCGCCACCTACGGCCCCTTCTACATTCGCCTCTCCAGGTCTGCCACCCCGGTGGTGCACCAGAACGACTACTCCTTTCAGATAGGCAAGGCAGAGCAGCTCAGGGATGGCCCCGATGCGACGATTATCGCCTGCGGCATCATGGTGAAGGCCGCCCTGGACGCCTCCGAGAGCCTGGCCCAGGAAGGCATTCGGTGCCGCGTCCTCAACATGGCCACATTGCAGCCCGTGGACGCGGAGGCCATCGCCACCGCGGCCCGGGAGACGGGGGCCATCGTCACCGCGGAGGAGCACCTGCGCCACGGAGGGCTGGGGAGCATCGTTGCCCAGGTGCTGGGAGAGCACTGCCCAGTGCCTCTGGAGATGGTGGCCCTGGACCGCTACGCCGAGTCGGGCAGGGCAGAGCAGCTGCTGGAGAAGTACGGCCTTACCGCCGAAAAGGTAGCAGCAGCAGTACGGAGGGCCGTTGGCCGCAAGGCCAGACCCTCAGGCAAGGGCAGGCCCAGTTCAAGGCGACGATAGGCCCACAGACCCGGCCCCGCCAGGAGACTGAACAGGAGGAGCGACCCATGACAAACTTGAAGTACGCTCTCGTCCTTGTAGCGGCACTCCTATTGGGCGCTATAGGGTGCAGTGGTGAGCCCACCACCCCTACCACCATCCCCATCCCCACTTCCATGCCAGGCGTCCCCGCCATTACGGATTTCACTCCCTTGCCCGGGCTCACGAAGAACACCGAGGTCAGGGACCGTTACTTTGAGGCGGTGTATCTGTGGAAGGCGCCCGAGGGAAAAACCGGCGCCCAGTGGACGTCGGCCGCGGGAGAGGGCTTCATCCAGTTCTCGGGCAGCCCTGTGGAGAGTTTTACGCAGCAGGACGGGATAGCCATTCGTTTCGATACCACGGATGCCTTTGTCCCCGGCATGCTGGTTTCCTACCGGCTGGACAAGAGGGCGTATCAAGGGGAGGGCAAGGAGGAGGTTTCCCTGGCCTCGTTAGTAACCAGGCCGGGGGTTTACAATATTTTTCTTGAGGCCCCCGAAGACACAGGGGATTACGTCGTCAGGTTCTTCCTCAACGGCATCCTGGTGGAAAACCTCCTCTTCGAGGTCAAGTGAGGGATAGCGCCATGACATTGCCCACGGGGGAGGCCCATCCTTCCAGTGTGAGGGAGGCTTCCCACCCCAAAGTGGCGGTGGTATATACCAGGCCGGAGACGGTGCTGGAGGACATAGGCAGGGCCATGCGCCTGGCGGAGTACCAGGCCCACCTCCCGGCTAACATCCCCACCCTCCTCAAGATAAACATCTCCTGGCAGCACTATTATCCCGCCTGCTCCACCTCTCCCTGGCAGCTTGAGGGGGTGATCAAGGCCATGAAGGAGGACGGCTACCGCGACCTCATCGCCGCCCACAACGGCACCGTGGTGGTGGACTCCTTCGAGGGGGAGGTGCGCAACAAGCAGAGGCCGGTGCAGGAGAAGTACGGTCTCCCCAGCGTCCACCTGGACGTGCCCCCCAACCGGTGGATTCCCTACCAGCCCAAGGGTGAGATGCTGGTGCTGGACAAGATATTCCCCGAGGGCCTCACCATCCCGGAGATATTCCCCGGCAAGAACGTGCTCCACCTGCCCACCATGAAGACCCACGTCTTCACCACCATGACCGGGGCCATGAAAAACGCCTTCGGCGGCCTGCTGAACCGCAAACGCCACTGGACCCACTCGGTCATCCACGAGACCCTGGTGGACCTCCTCACCATCCAGAAGGAGATACACCCGGGCATCTTCGCCGTTATGGACGGGACCTTCGCCGGGGACGGCCCCGGCCCCAGGGCCATGCGGTGGCACGAGAAGAACGTCTTCCTGGCCAGCGCCGACCAGGTGGCCATCGACGCCGTGGCCGCCAGGATGATGGGCTTCGACCCCATGTCCATCAAGTTCATCCGGCTGGCCCACGAGAGGGGCCTGGGCTGCGGCGACACCTCCCAGATAGAGGTGGTGGGAGAGGACATATCGGGGGTGAACTGGCGGTTTGAAGGCACAAAGAACACCCTTGCCAGCCGGGGCCAGAAGCTCATCTACTGGGGGCCTCTCAAGCCCCTGGAGAACCTGCTGCTGAGGAGTCCCATAGCACCCTGGGCTTTCTTCGCCTCCAATTTGTATCACAACGAGTACTGGCTCCGCTTCATCGGCAATCGACGTGTCAAGGCGGCCATGAAAACGGGATGGGGCCAGCTCTTCCAGCGATATTAGCAGGGTGTTGAAAACCCTTACGACCATCCCCCTGGCCACCTTCCTGGCCAGGAAGGTGGAAGAATTTGAATCTGGGGGACACCCCCAGACCCCCGCCAGAATGGGCTTCGCCCCCTCTGGACCCCCCTTTTCCCGCACCCTGCTAGGCGTAATTGCGCTTTGATACAATGCCATGCCATCAACCGCCAACCCAGACACCGCCAGGGCCACGGAAATCGCCAAAGCCTACGCGCGGGAGCTGGGCTTCGACCTGGTGGGCATAGCCTCCGCGGAGCCTTTCCACGAGAAAGAGGCCATCACCCTGGAGCGGATGCGCCAGGGCCTCATGGACGGCCTCCCCTGGTTCCACCGGGCGCGCGTCCGGCGCGGCTGCCATCCCCAGGACATCCTGCCCAGCGCCCGCTCCATCATCGCCGTAGCCATGAGCTACTACCCGGAGGATGCGCCCTCATACGATGAAACCCTGGGGGGTAAAGTCGCCCGCTACGCCCGGGGCCAGGACTACCACAAAGTCATGGAGCAGCGGCTCCAGGCCTTTGTCCGCGGGCTATCGGAGCGACTGGAGCGGGCCGTCCAGGCCCGGGTGTACGTGGATACAGGCCCCATGCTGGACCGGGCGGTGGCCGAGAGGGCGGGCATCGGATGGTTCGGCAAGAGCACCAACATCCTGACCCGCAACCACGGCTCCTGGGTGTTCCTGGGCCAGGTGATCACAGACCTGGAGCTGGAGCCGGACAAACCACTGAAAAAGACCTGCGGCCAATGCACCCTGTGCATGGACAAGTGCCCCACAGGAGCCATCGTCGCCCCCTATGTCATCGACAACGCCCGGTGCATCTCCTACCTCACCATCGAGAGCCGCGGCCCCATACCCCACTCCCTGCGGCCCCTGATGGGAGACCGGGTCTTCGGGTGTGACGTCTGCCAGGAGGTGTGCCCCGTGAACCGCAAGGCCAGGTTCACCCGGGAGCCTGCCTTTCGACCAGGAGAGCACGGCTTCACCGCCCTACAGCTTCTGCCCCTTCTCAGAATCACCGAAGAGGAGTTCGTGAAGACCTTCCGCAACAGCCCCATCCGGCGGGCCAAAGGGATGGGACTCTTGCGCAACGTGTGCGTGGCCCTGGGCAACATGGGCGACTCCAGGGCCGTGCCGTACCTCATGGAAGCCCTCGGCCACCGTGAGCCTCTGGTCCGGGGGCACGCCGCCTGGGCCCTGGGCAGGATCGGGGGCCAGGAGGCGATGAAGTCGCTAACGGAGTCCCTGCTCACGGAGGTGAACGAAGGGGTGAGGGAGGAGATATCCCTGGCCCTCCGCTGAGGCCGCTTGAAAATCATTTGACTGGGAAGCCCCCTTGGACTACAATCGCCAAAGCACGTCTCATCCAAAACCTGGACTACGCCTGGAAAAGAGGACACGATGCCCCAAGAGGATATACCCCAACCCCCAGCAGAAACCCGCAAGAAGCCGCGCTACTTTTACGGCTGGAACATCGTTGCAGCCTCCTTCATGTCGCACCTGGCCTACGCCGAGCACGTCTCATCCGTGCTGGGCCTCTTCTTCAAGCCCTTCACTGCCGAGTTCGGATGGAGCCGCACCGCCATGTCGGCCGTTCAGTCCATCGCCCGGGTGCTCGAGGCGCTGGCGGCCCCCATGGTCGGCCCCCTCGTCGACCGGTACGGGCCCCGGGTGCTGATGCCCATCGGGGGCATCATGGTCGGCCTTACCATGCTGGCGATAACCCAGATGACCACCCTCTGGCACTTCTATCTGCTGCGGGGCGGGCTGACTGCCGTGGGCTTCACCCTCATAGGCGGCATGGTGACCACCGTGGCCGTCAACAACTGGTTCATCCGCAAGCGCGGCCGGGCCCTCGCCTTCGCCGGCGTCGGGACCAACCTGGGTAACGTGGCCCTGGTACCCATCATCGTGTGGCTCATCGCCAACAAGGGCTGGCGAAGCGTCTTCGTCCTGTTCGCCGTCCTCACCTGGGTGGTGGTCGTGATTCCATCGGCCATCCTCATGCGCCGCCGACCGGAGGACATGGGCCTGCATCCCGACGGGGTAGACCCCAGCACCGCCAAAGTCGCGAATCCACCGGAGGGAAAGCAAAGCTCCCCGTCAAGAGCGGCGGCCTCTACGCGAGAGCCTGTGTGGAGCCGAAAAGAGGTGCTGATGACCTCCGCCTTCTGGATGCTCGTTGGCGCTTCCGCCGTGGACAACCTGGCATTCCAGGGAATCAACATCAGCCTGGCCCCATACATTCAGGACCTGGGCTACCAAGACACCATGATGGCCGCAGTCATCACCTTCCGAGCCGCCCTCATGGCCATATCCCTCCCGGTGATGGGGTTCATCGCCGAGTACGCCAACCAGGTACGGGTGCGAGTTTTCCCCTTCGTGCTGCTGGCCCTGGGGTCCTTCCTGTTCCTCCTGGCTGGAAAGCCGACCTTCCTCTGGCTGGCCGTGGGGGTGTACGGCCTGGGCCTTACGGCCATGGGGATAGTCCAGGAGGTGCTCTGGGCCAACTACTTCGGCCGCCTGAGCCTGGGAATGGTCCGCTCCACGGCCTTCCTGATAGCCTTCGGGTTTGGCGCCGCCGGCCCCATCTTCATGAACGCCGTCTTCGACATCCTCGGCTCGTACCGGCCAGCCTTCATTCTGTTCATCTTCCTCTTCATCATAGCCGGCTTCCTGATGGCGATGGCCCGGCCTCCCAAGGCCCGGCGCTACGCTGAGGCGAAGAGCCTTTAGCCATGAACCGCCGCCAAAGAGCGTCTCGTCCGGAACCTGGATAACGCCTGGAAAAGAGGACACCATGCCCCCTGAGAATACACCCCCACCCACAGCAGGAACCCGCAAAAAGCCGCGCTACTTCTACGGTTGGAACATCGTTGCGGCCTCCTTCATGGCGCACCTGGCCTATGGCGAGCACTACTCCTCTGTGCTGGGCCTCTTCTTCAAGCCCTTCAAAGCCGAGTTCGGATGGAGCCGCACCGCCATGTCGGCCGTCCAATCCATCGCCCGGGTGATTGAGGCGCTGGCGGCCCCCATTGTCGGCCCCCTCATTGACCGGTACGGGCCTCGGGTGCTGATGCCCGTCGGTGGCATCATCGTCGGCCTTGCCATGCTGGCGGTGACCCAGATGACCACCCTCTGGCACTTCTATCTGCTGCGGGGCGGGCTGACTGCCTTGGGCTTCATGCTCATAGGCGGCATGGTGACCACCGTGGCCGTCAACAACTGGTTCGTCCGCAAGCGCGGCCGGGCCCTCGCCTTCGCCGGCGTCGGGACCAACCTGAGTAACGTGGCCCTGGTACCCATCATCGTGTGGCTCATCGCCGCGCACGGATGGCGAAGCGTCTTCGTCCTGTTCGCCATCCTCACCTGGGTAGTGGTCGTGATTCCATCGGCCATCCTCATGCGCCGCCGGCCGGAGGACATGGGGCTGCACCCCGACGGGGTAGAACCCACCGCCGCCAAAGTCGCGAATCCGGCGGGGGAGGAGCAGACCTCCCAGTCAAGGGCGGCGGCCTCTACGCGAGAGCCTGTGTGGAGCCGAAAAGAGGTGCTGATGACCTCCACCTTCTGGATGCTCATCGGCGCCTCTGCCGTGGACAACCTGGCCTTCCAGGGAATCAACATCAGCCTGGCCCCGTACATTCAGGACCTGGGCTACAACGACACGCTGATGGCCGCAGTCGTCACCTTCCGAGCCGCCATCATGGCCATATCCCTCCCAGCCATGGGGTTCCTGGCCGAGTACGCCCATCGGGTCCAGATCCGCGTTTTCCCCTTCGTGCTGCTGGCCATAGGGTCCTTCCTGTTCCTCCTGGCTGGGAAGCCAACCTTCCTCTGGCTGGCCGTGGGGGTGTACGGCCTGGGCCTTACGGCCGTGGGGATGGTCCAGGAGGTGCTCTGGGCCAACTTCTTCGGCCGTCTGAGCCTGGGAATGGTCCGCTCCACGGCCTTCCTGGTGGCCTTCGGATTTGGCGCCGCCGGTCCCATCTTCATGAACGCCGTCTTCGACATCGTCGGCTCGTACCGGCCGGCCTACATCCTGTTCATCTTCCTCTTCCTCATAGCCGGCGTCCTGATGGCGATGGTCCGGCCTCCCAAAGCTCGGCGCTACGCTGAGCCGACATGAACCACTCTCTGGATATACGAGCGATAGAGGGGTATGTCCGCTAGAGCGCCCTTCCGACCACGGGGCCTGCCCACCGCCATCGGCAGCCTGCCCCACCGGGACCCGCAGGAGGCCTGCGCCTTGATATGGCGCTATCTACCTGACATCCCTGTCTGGCCCCAGCTTCCCCACCGCTCTCCCCTGGAGAACATGTATGCCCAGTACAGCCGGGGCTTCCCAGGGGTGCACGCCGGGACAGACAGGGTGTGGGTGGACCGCTCCCAGGACCTCATAGAGGGGCTGGCCCAGCTCTTTGCCGACGCCGAGGCCGGGGCCACCGAGCCCTATGCCCTCACCGCGGACTACGCCGCCGGCCTGGCCTCGTTCCTGGAGACCGCGAGGCGGCAGGGCACGCCGGTGGCGGTGAAAGGCCAGCTTATCGGCCCTGTAAGCTGGGGCCTCACCGTCACCGACCAGGACCGGCGCAGCCTCCTCTACGATGACACCCTGGCCGAGGCCATCGCCCAGATGCTCCGCCTCCAGGCAGCGTGGCAGGAGAGGGCCCTTCGGGCCGTGTCCCCTCGCACCATCCTCTTCCTGGACGAGCCGTACCTCAGCGCCTTCGGCTCCGCCGTGGTGCCCCTGTCCCGGGAGCAGGCGGTGTCCCTGATCACCACGGTGCTGGAGGGGATATCCGGGCTGCGAGGGACCCACTGCTGCGGCAACACCGACTGGCCCCTCCTCCTGGAAACACCCCTGGACATCCTCAGCTTCGACGCCTTCAGCTACGCCCCGTCCCTGAGCCTGTATCCCCGGGAGGTGACCGCCTTTTTGGAGCGGGGTGGCACCCTCGCCTGGGGCATCGTGCCCAGCGACGGGGCTACCCTGGCGGTGGAAGGAGTGGACAGTCTACTGCGCCGTCTTGATGAAGCCATGGCCCTGCTTTCAGCCAAGGGCCTGAACCCGGAGCTGCTTCGGGAGCAGTGCCTGATTACACCCTCCTGTGGGCTGGCGTCCCTGACGCCGGAGGCCGCGGAGCGGGCCCTGGCTCTCACCGCCGGGGTGTCCCGGGCCTTTCGGGAGAGGTAGCAGGGCGAGGCAGGGCAAGCCCTGCACCCACACTCTTCAGAGGCATCCATGGGCAGGCCTCACTCTAAGTCTGCCTAACTGGCTGCGGAAAAGGGGAGTACAGAGGGGCGAAGCCCCTTTGACGGGGGTCTGGGGGTGTCCCCCAGATTCAAGACTTACCCCCTTCCTGGCCAGGAAGGGGGCCAGGGGGATGGTCGAAAGGGTTTTTCAACACCCTGTTACTCTATCCCCAGTTCCTCCTTGACCTCCCTCACCGCGGCGACCATCACCCGTAGCTTGGCCACCGACTCCTCCTCGGTCCGGGTCTTGAGGCCGCAATCGGGGTCTATGTAGAGACGCTCGGGAGACAGGACCTCCAGGCCCTTCCTTATCCCCTCCTTCACCTGCTCCACGCTCTCGGTTTCGTGATGGTGGACATCCACCACCCCCATGGACAGGCACTTCCCAAAGGAGTGTTGGCGTATAAGGTCCAGGAGGTTGTAGTTGCTGTTGGCCGTCTCCAGGTCCAGCATGTCCACCGGCAGGGCAGCGAGCTGAGGGAAGACCGCGGCGAAATCCCCGTAGCAGACGTGGGTGATGGTGAAGGCCTCCAGGCCCCGGGTGACAACAGCCAGGGCCCGGGCGGCCATCTCCATCTCCTCGGGCCGGGTGGAGATGGCGGGCTCGTCGATCTGAATGTATTCGGCCCCCGCTTTGGCCAGGTCTACGGCCTCATCGTGCACGGCCCGGGCCACCTCCATCAGGAAGGCCTCCCGGGTGGGATAGTACTCATTGAAAGACCAGTCAACGATGGTGTACGGCCCGGTGAGCATGCCCTTGACCGGCCTGGGGGTCAGGCTCTGGGCATACCTCCACCACTCCAGGGTTGTCGGCCTGCTCCTGCCCACGGGGCCTACCGCCACCGGCTTGCGGTAGTAGCGATTTCCGTAGGAGCGGACCAGGCCACTGGTGGTGAAGCCCTCCCAGTTCTCGGCGAAGTAGGCCACCATGTCGCCCCGGTACATCTCCCCATCCACCAGGATGTCCATCCCCAACTCCTCCTGGATGCGAATCCAGTGGGCGGTGGCCCTCTTCTCCAGCTCCTCCATCTCCTTGGGGGACACCTCGCCCCGGGCCACCCGGGCGCGCGCCCGAAGGACGTACTCCGGTTTGGGGTAGCTTCCGACGGCGGTGGTCAGCAGCCCCCGGGTCATGAGCGCACCTCCTGGGCCCTTCTCACTCCATCCACCAGGCGGGCCAGCTTGGCCCTGGCGCTCTTCCGGGGCAGGAAGTCCAGGCCACAGCTGGGATTGACGTGCAGACGGTCCGGAGACACCACCCGGGAGACGCGTCCAATGGCTGATGCTATCTCCTCCACCGTCTCCAGGCATGTGTTCCGGGCGTCAACGATGCCGAAGCCCAGCATCTTATCCGGAGGGAAGTCCCTGACAAGGTCGTAGTTGGCAGGCCCCGCCACAAAGTCCAAACCTATTATGTCAACAGGTAGCTGGAAGAGCCGGCTGTGTATCCCAGAGACATCTCGGAAGTAGGTGTACACCGCAGTCCTGGCCGTGACTCCCCGAGTGACCCCTTCTACCGCCTCGGCGAAGAGGTCGAAGTCATCCTTGTGCTGGAGAATGGCAGGCTCATCGAACTGGACGACCTCTGCCCCAGCCTGCTGGAGAGCCAGGGCCTCCCGGTTCAGAATCGGCACCAGGTCCATGACCAGGGAGCGAAGGTCTCTGTAGCACCCCATCTGAGAGAGCCGCGCCAGGGTGTAGGGACCTGTGATGACCCCTTTCACCGGCCTAGCGCTGTGGGCCACCGCGAACTCCAGGTCTCCCACGCCGATGGCACCCTGCCACTCCAGCCTCCTCTCCGGGATGGGGTGACGGTAGTAGGTGTTGGTATCGAAGTATCGGATCAGGCCATTGATGGTGAAGCCCTTGATGCCCCGGGCAAAGTAGGTCTGGCCGTCGTCCCGGCGAATCTGTCCATCGGTGATGAGGTCGATGCCCGCGTCTATCTGCTCCTGGATAACCTCCCTGGTCACATCATCCTCAACGCGACGCAGCTCCTCCACCGTGATCCGGCCCGCGTCGTGGCGCGAGATGGCGGCGCGGAGGCTGGGTGCCCCGGCATCGGGAGAGAGCTTGGGATAGCTTCCCACCACAGTAGTAATCAAAGGGATAGCTCCTTTACGGGGAATAGTGCCTAGTAAGACCTGACATCAGAAGAGTGCAGGGACTAAGCCCTTCATTGAATGCTACTATTGGCGCTTCCATACCGTCAATCCTGAAAACCTGGGTTCCAGAAGCCCCATAGAGGGGCGACACCAGCAGGCTGTTGAAAAACCCTTTCGACCATCCCCCCTCCCCCTTCCTGGCCAGGAAGGGGGAGAGTTTAAATCCGGGGGACACCCCCAGACCCCCGTCAAAGGGGCGTTGCCCCTCTGTACTCCCCCTCTGTACATCAGCCTGCTAGGGGGGGGAACCTCCCCTTCAGCCACTCCAGGGCTGCGCTGATGACCGCCCCCTCATGGCGAAAGCGGTGTCCCACCCCCGGCAGCAGCCGTAGCTCCTTGGGATCCCCGGCCCGCTCAAAGAGGGTGTACACGCTCTCGGGCGACACCACGTCATCCGCGTCTCCGTGGAGCAACAGCAGGGGTCGGGAAGCCACCTTGCCCACCCACTCCACGGGGCTGAGCCTCTGGCTCTCCTCGGCCCAGGTCTCCAGCGAAGGAGGGAAGTCCGGGTCTCGTATGACGCCCAGGGCACGCAGCCGCTCCACGGCCTCGGCTGGCCTGGGCCGTGGCCCCGTGACCGCGGGGCTGGCGAAGGCCACCAGGGCGGCCACCTCCTTTCGGTGCGCCGCCACGTAGATGGCCACGGCGGCCCCCATGCTGGAGCCAAGGAGGGCGATACGGGACCCATCCACCTCCGGCCTCTCCAGCAGCCAGGACACCACCGCATCCAGGTCCTGGGCCCAGCCCAGGGGGTGGAAGTTTCCGCCGCTCTCCCCTGTTCCACGGAAGTTGAAAATCAGGGTGGCAAACCCCTCCCAGGCGCACATCTCCGCCAGGGCGGGGTAGTCCGGGTCTCTGCCGGCGGGAGCCGCCGCGCCGGGGGTCTGGCGCGGGCCTGCCGGCATCCCGTGGCACATCACCAGACCTGGATGAGGCCCAGGCCCCGGCGGAGTGAAGAGGGCCAAGACCAGGGAAACCCCACCGCTATCCAGCCAGAGGCTCTCTCGCATAACCACGGCCGTACCCCCGAGGTTTTTCCCATTGTACCATGGGTGGGTGTTGAAGAACCCTCTTCGACCATCCCCTGCCCCCACACTCTCAACTGTTGCTGCACTGGTCTAACCATGTTCTACGATTCGTAAAGTGTGGGTCTGGGCTTAGCCCAGTCTGGGGGACACCCCCAGACCCCCGTCAAAGGGGCTTCGCCCCTCTGAGCACCCCTTTTTCAACAGCCTGCCAAGTGGGTATCCTGTCCACGGTTCCCCGATACGAGGACTCTGGCGTATAATCTCTAGACCTATGTAAAGGAGAATGAGAATGACCACAGCTACAGCCTTCCGATTGCCCACCAACGTCCGGCCCCTGAAATACACCCTCACCCTGGCCCCCAACCTGGAGGACTTCACCTTCCAGGGCGAGGAGACCATCCTCGTCCAGGTGACACAACCCACCACCCGCATCACGCTCAACGCCACTGAGCTCCAGATATCCCATGTGCTGCTGACCCCGGAGGGCGGCGCCCCCCTGGCAGCCCACTCCATCGCCCTGGACGAGGCCTCAGAGACCGCCACCTTCACCTTTGACCGCGACATTCCCCCGGGGAGTGCTACCCTTCACATCCGCTTCACCGGGGTGCTCAACGACCAGCTCCGGGGATTCTACCGCAGCCAGTACACCGACCCCGACGGAGGGCAGCGCTCCCTGGCCACCACCCAGCTCGAAGCCACCGACGCCCGCCGGGCCTTCCCCTGCTGGGATGAGCCCGCCGTCAAGGCGACCTTCCATGTGACCCTGGTGGTGCCCTTGGACCTGACCGCCATCTCCAACACGCCCGTAATAAGCGAGACCCCCCTGGGTAAGGATAAGAGGGCCGTGCGCTTCGCCGAGACCCCCAGGATGTCCACGTATCTGCTGGCCTTCATCGTGGGGGACTTCGCCTCCGTGGAGGCCACAGCGCCCGGCGGCACCCTGGTGCGAGTCTGGACAACCCGGGGCAAGGAGGAGCAGGGGCGCTTTGCCCTGGAGAACGCCGTCCGCCTGCTCTCCTTCTTCAACGACTACTTCGGCATCCCCTACCCCCTGGCGAAGCTGGACCACATCGCCATCCCCGACTTCGCCGCGGGTGCCATGGAGAACTGGGGGGCCATCACCTACCGGGAGACCGCCCTGCTCTACGACCCGGAGAACTCCTCCGCCAACACCCGGCAGCGGATTCTGGAGGTGGTAGCCCACGAGATGGCCCACATGTGGTTCGGAGACCTGGTCACCATGGAGTGGTGGGACGACCTGTGGCTCAACGAGAGCTTCGCATCCTGGATGGGAGACAAGGCCGTGGACCACCTGTACCCGGAGTGGCACATGTGGACCCAGTTCGTCTTCCAGGACACCAACGCCGGGCTGAGCCTGGACGGGCTTCGGAACTCCCACCCCATAGAGGTCGAGGTGAAAGACCCCAACCAGATTCGGGAGCTCTTCGACGCCATCAGCTACAGCAAGGGGGGGGCCATCCTCCGGATGCTGGAGGAGTTCCTGGGGGCGGAGACCTTCCGCCAGGGCCTCCACGCCTATCTCTCCGCCCACCAGTACGCCAACGCCCGAACCGAGGACCTGTGGTCAGCCCTGGAAGCGGCCTCCGGACAGCCGGTCACCGCGGTCATGAACACATGGGTCAAGCAGACGGGCTACCCGCTTCTTCAGGTGGAGACGCGACGAGAGGCCACCAGGGTGCACCTGAGCCTCTCTCAGCAGCGGTTCCTCTACGATCACCTCCTGGGGGAGGGTGAGAAAGACGCCACTACGTGGCAGGTGCCCGTCAGCGTCACAAGAGGGGGGAACTCCGAGAGGGCCGCCCTGCTGATGAGGGGGCACGAGGCAAGCCTGGCTCTGGATGGTAGACCCACCGCCAAGGCTCAGGACTGGGTGAAGGTAAACCCGGGGCAGACGGGGTTCTACCGGGTGAACTACCCACGGGAGGAGTGGGCCAGGTTGCAAGCCGCCGTGGAGGGGCTTCACCTGGCGGCCACAGACCGCCTGGGCCTTCAGGGCGACGCCTATGCCCTGATGCGGGCCGGCTTCGCCCCTGCCACCCTCTTCCTTTCCCTGGCCGAGGCTTACAGGAGCGAGGATGACGCCACGGTGTGGAGCGCCCTGTCCACCAACCTCCGGGGCCTGGAGGGTCTCCTCTTCGATGAACCGTGCCTCCCCCGGTTCCAGGGCTTTGCCGGAGGGCTGTTCCAAGGGATAGTCCAGCGGGTGGGGTGGGACGCCAGGCCCGGGGAGGGACACCTGGACTCCCTCCTGAGGAGCACCGTCCTGGGGCAAATGGGGGCCTACGACGACCCCCATATCCTGGCAGAGGCCAAGACCCGATTCGCGCGCTTCCTGAAAGACCCGATCTCCCTGCGTCCCGACCTTCGGGGCGTGGTGTTCGGCCTGGCGGCCCAAGAGGGAGATAGAGCCACCTACGACACCCTGTGGGACCTGGAGCGGCGAGCGGAGCTTCACGAAGAGCGGCTGCGCCTCCTGGGGGCGCTGACCCGGTTCCGCCAGGAGGAGCTCCTGAAGGAGACCCTGGAGCGCTCCCTCTCCGCCGAGGTGCGTTCCCAGGATACCGTCATGGTGGTGGGCTCCGTGGGCGGCAACAGACACGGGAGAGACCTGGCCTGGGAGTTCGTCAAGGACAACTGGGAGGAGCTGGACCGCCGGTACGGCCGTGGCGGCTTCGCCATCATGCGGCTGGTGAGCATCGCCGGAGCCTTCACCACCCTGGAGCGTGCCCAGGACGTGGAGGAGTTCTTCCGGGACCACCCGGCTCCGTCGGCCCAGCGAACCATCCAGCAGACCCTGGAGCGCATACGGTTGAACGTGAGGTGGCTGGAGCGCAACCGGCAGGAGCTGGCGGAGTGGTTTGCCGCCAGGGGCTGAGTCCGCAGGACAAATAGCGAGGGACTGTTACAGGGATGTCCCCGAAAAAGGACACAAATTGTCATTGCGAGGAGTCCTTCGGCTGAAGGACGACGAAGCAATCTGGCGGGGAGAGCGGAGCGCCACCCCAGATTGCCACGGCCCTCCTTCGTCGGGCCTCGCAATGACAGCCCTCCGTGAGTTTCCCTGACGAACTTTAGGGACAGGACACAAGTGGAAGTGGTAAAACTGGTGACGGTGCTCGGAATTGGGGCAGTTGAGCTGTGGGCTGCTATCCCTGCTGGCTTTGCCCTGGGACTTCACCCGGCAGCAACAGGCATCACGGCCGCTATCGGCGCTATGGTCGGTGTGCTTATCGTCATGATACTGGGTAACCCCATACGAACCTGGCTGGTGAGGAAGCACAGCGCGACGCATAAAGATACGGAACATGGACGCATCTACCGCATCTGGAACCGCTATGGCGTAGTAGGACTAGGGTTGTTGGCCCCCTTACTTACGGGTGCAGCACTGGGAACTGCGCTTGGTGTCACGCTGGGGACGCGGACTGGACGCCTATTGTTCTGGATGGCTATCGGCATTGTTTTGTGGAGTGGCGGATTGACGCTGGCTATCGCCCTGGGACTGGGCGGCATTGCAGCATTGTGACCTGCTCCAGGATTGGGCGGGCCGAGGTTCCTTGAGGCACGCGATACCTGTCGGTGGGATGCGGCTAGCTGGCTGGGCCGGAGGAGACAGGAACGCAAGCCTACTCTCGTCGTCTCCACCGTCGGAGTGCGACCGTGACTCCAACGCCCAGGAGAAGCAGAAGGCCGGCAAAGATGGCGAGGTGTACAGGTTGGGGGCCTGAGGGCTGAGATGAGGGTGTGGGCACAGATGAAGTCGCCTCCAACGAGGCTGTCGGCGTAGGTTGCAGGGCAGGCTCTTCCGTCCCAGGCGGCGTGGCAACGGGTGCCGGCGCAGGCGTGGAGGTGGGGGTTGGGACAGGAGCCGTGGGCGGCACGGCGGCCAGGGTCAGGCCAAGGTCGAACTCCCCAGTCCCTCGGACAAAGACGGTGTGATAGGGGAAGAACAGCCAGTGCCCGCGAGGGTAAGGCAGGTCTCTCCGCTCGCTCCTCTCCTCTCCGGCAGGGAAGTCAAGGAAGGAGGGAGTCTCCACGAGGGACGTGTCCATAAGATTGACTGCGGCGTAGCCCCCATGGGCGTTCTGCCAGCCGACGGCTTCTTTGGAGTCCACCCGCGTGAGCTTCTCCCACCAGGTTTGCGAGAACATGCTCGACGGGTTAACGGGCAGGGTGAAGTAGATATACACCTCGCTCAGGTCCCTAGTAGAGTAGTGGGCCAGAATCGTGTTGCCCTCCAGAGTGAAGTTCTTGCGGATTCGTCCATCCGGGGAGGTAAAGCTCACGCTCTGGTCGCCCAGGGTGACATCAAAGACAGCATAGCGGAAGGCCTCCCCGTCCTCGAAGGCCGTCTCCTCGGTGGGGAAGGGTATGGGCGATTCGCCCTCTTCGTAGTTCCGCAAACCGCTGAGTATGAGGTTATAGGTCGGGCCTACCAGCTGCACCGGCCCCACCGACGGGTCGTAGGCGAAGGCGTACTCCAGGACACCGCCGTCGTTCTCGAAGATGGCGAAGACTTTGTCGTTCCGCAGGACATACTCGTCTTCTCCATCCAGGTCGATGTCCAGGGTCAAGAGCTCGGTGCTGGGAGACAACGCTCCCCGGGCGACCTCTTCCGCCCACCGTGCACCAGCCACAATCTTGTTAGCCTGCCGGAGGAGGTTGGCCTTAACCTTCGCGCCGGGGTGGAGGTACGCCCCGCCAATATTGCCCGCGGGGTCCTCTCCCCCTTTCCACGGAAACTCCGCGTGGAAAGTCCCTTCGGCGACGTTCAGGAAGTACGCATACCAGGCCAGCCGTGTCAGGTTGCCATCGGGCGCGGCGCGCAGGTTGCCCAGGGTCTCGTAGACAATGGTGCCAGGGGTCTTGTCGTCTCCCATCTTCATGCCGCTGGGTATCCGCTGTCCATTCCTCAGGTAGGGGACGTAGTCGAAATACCCCTCGATTTCCACCCCCGCCGGGATAAGGGGAGAGTGGCCGTCCGAGACGCCGCCGTAGTAGAACTGCCAGAAGTAGGTGTTGTAGTGGCCATCCCCTTCGACCGTATACCGTTCCAGTGGCTGGTCTGGGCCGAGGCCCAGGTCGCCATGGTCTACCGGCGTCCAGTTCTTTCTCAGCAGACCATCCAGGGTCGTGGCCTCGATCCAGGGATGGCTGGCAATCCAGCGGGCGCTGCGCTCGGCCTCCCCTGGCAAGTACCATGAGGTCAGCGTGAGGTCGGTGCCCATGGTGATGTACTGCTCCTGGTCGGGGTCCAGGGCCATGTCCAGCAGCACCCGACGCCAGCCGTGATGCAGCCCGCCGTCGGTACCCTCGAAACTGTCATATCGGTTAAGATGCCACCCCGACTCGATGGGCGTCTGATTCCAGCGAGGGTCCCACATGAACCCCTGGAGGCCCGGAAGGACGAGGACGCCGTTGACCTGGTGGATTTTTCGCGAGGAGACGAACCAGTCCCGAACCTCGTCGGCGTTGCCCCAGTCGTTGATCCAGCCGAACCAGTACCCGTAGCGGTCGAGGGCGAAAACGGCGGAGTAGCCCGCCTGCTTGATCCCCTCCAGGTCGCCGGCGGTGAGCATGGCTTCGTAGGGATAGAACACCTGGCCCTGGGGCAGTCCGAACTCTTCCCATGCCTGGCGCGCCATGCCAAAGGCGACGGCGTCCACATCGGCAGGCTGCCAGGGCATGAAGTAGCCGTAGGTGAGGGTGGGAAGTGGGTCGAACAGGCCGCGCTGGGCCAGGCTTCGCAGGCGGTCGTTTATCCCCAGATAGTCGTTGGCGGCCAGCACGTCAAGGCGCATGTCGTTGGTCGTCAAGGGCAGCTCGTAGGTCTCGATGGCGTCGAGGAGGTATTTCAGGCCCGTGCGTTCTTCCGGCCGCTCTGGATGGGGAAAGGCATAGCCATCGTACCAGCTTACGGCGTGGGGGCCGTAGCCGGCGAACATGTTGCCGAACTCCAGGACCAGCTTCCCCCTGCCCGCGGCGGCCTCCGTGGAGGCGGGCACGGTCTTATCGATGACTGAGGTGGAGCCGCCGTCGGTGACCAGGGCCTGCACGTCGAAGGGTTTGCCGTCCCAGCCCGATAGAGCCTCGGGAGAGAGAGCGAACTCCACGTAGTCCAACTGAGTGTCAGCGGTCACCCGGGCGAAATATGCCGGATGGTCTGCATAGTCGGCATCCAAGGCGCTCTGCTGCCCCGCCTCGGAGAGGGACAGCAGCAGGTCCCAGGGGATATCCGCGGCCAGGGTCTGGTCTCCCTTGCGGAGCGCCCTCTCGCCGCCCGGCTTGTAGTCTACAGCAAGGTACAGGTTTGGCCTGCTTTCATCCTGCATGTCCAGCAGGTCCACCCGAAAGTAGACGAACACACCGGTCTGCTTGAAGTAGACGGCTACCAGGTCGCGGGCGTCGTTTTCCGAGTCGCCCCAGGGGTCCAGAGCCTTCACATCCTCGTACTTCCAGAACCGCCACTCTTCGCTCTGGGAAACATTGACAGGAGGGCTAGCAAGGGCAGTGGTGGAGGTTAGAGGGGCGAAACCCCTTGGGGGGAGCGCGCCGGAGAATGCGAGGACGAGCGTACCGATGGCAACCCCGAGAAGGATCAAGTGCCATGGGGTCCTGCGTTGTCGGAGTGATGGGCTGGTTGACATGGAAGACCGAGACTATCCCCTTTTTGGCGAATTGTACCACATGCGCACCGTGACGAGCCTGCGACGATGGCAGGGCACGACGGCGGGGCCGGGATGTGTCGCATCTCTCTGACCGTTTCCTACGGACCCGCCTCCCTGACGAAGAGACGCCTTGGTGGAAGCTCACAAGGAATCTGATATACTTACTGGAGCGACATCAAGGCAGCACCCCTGGGGTCGAAATCCGAAGGATGAGCGCTATGCAGCACCGATACTCCCGCTGGGATGACACCCAGTCCTCTGATGCTCCATCCCCTGAAGAGCTGATGGAGCACATGGCCCAGGAGATATGGAGAGGCCAGGACCTGAGTAGCCTCCTGCGGCGCATGCTCCAGAGGGGTGCACAGCTCCCCCAGGGCCAGCGCATGATGGGTCTCCAGGAGCTGCTGAAGCGGCTGCGCGGAGCTAGGGATAGCCACCTCCAACAGCACAACCTGGCCTCGGTCTTCGATGATATCCAGGAGAGGCTTGAGCGCGTCCTGGAAACGGAGCGAGCGGGCATCCAGAGCCGCCTGGATGAGATGGACAGGGCCTCCTCTCCCCAGGACATGCCGACCAGCCAGGAGAGCCGGGATGGCGTTGACCCGTCCATGGAAGACCTCTTCCGTCGCATGGCGCAAAGCCACCTGGAGCAACTGGACCGTCTGCCTCCCGGCGCAGGCGGGCGAATCAAAGAGCTGAGGGACTACGATTTCCTCGACCCGGAGGCCCGCCAGCAGTTCGAAGAGCTGCTGAAGACGCTGCAACAGCAGGTGCTCCAGAGCTACTTCCAGAACTTGGAGCAGGGTATCCAGAACATGACGCCGGAGGCGCTGCGCCAGACCCAGCAGATGGTTCACGACCTGAACCAGCTCTTCCAGCAGCGGCTCCAGGGGCAGAACCCGGACATAAGCTCCTTCATGGCCAAGTGGGGCCAGGCCTTCCCCGAGGGCATCGAGACCTTCGATGAGCTGGCAGAGCACCTGGAGCGACAGATGGCCCAGATGGAGTCCCTCCTCAACTCCATGCCGACCGAGATGCGCCGCCAGCTGGACGAGATGATGCAGGCGCTTCTACGAGACAATCGGCTCCAGGTGGACCTGATGCAGCTGGCAGCGAATCTGGAGAAGCTCTTCCCAGACCGCAGGAGACACTCCCCGTTCTCCCTGTCCGGTGACGAGCCCATCACCCTCCAGGAGGCCCTGAAGCTGATGGGCGACCTGAACAGCCTGGAGACGCTGGAGCGAGAGGTGAGAGAGGCCATGCGCTCCAACGATGCCTCCAGGCTCGACCCAGACGAGGTCGGCCGCCTTCTGGCGGGCTTCATAAGACGCAAGGGGGATGACTGGGAGCTGACGCCCTTCGCGATCAGGAAAATCGGGGAGCGGGCGCTGAAGGAGATCTTCAGCAAGCTCGGAAGGCGGAGCGCTGGAGAGCATTCTCTGGAGCAAAGCGGCATGGGCGTTGAGCCCCTGGAAGAGACGAAACGTTACGTGTTTGGTGATCCTCTGCACCTGGACAGCCTGAAGACCGTGAAGAACGCCGTCCTCCGCGAGGGTCCCGGAACGCCGGTGCACCTCCGTCCTGAGGACTTTGAGGTCAACCGTACCACCATCTTGACCAAGTGCTCCACGGTCATCGCCCTGGACATGAGCTATTCGATGATTGGGGCGGGCTATTTTCAGATAGGCCAGAGGGTGAGCCTGGCCCTGGACACGCTGATTCGCACCAGGTATCCCAAGGATAAGGTCTTCGTCACCGCCTTCTCCTATTTCGTGCTGCCCCTCAAGCCCTCGATGCTCCTGGACACCCACTGGGTGGAGTACGGAGGCGGCACCAACCTCCAGGAGATGCTCCGCCAGGCCCGTAAGATGCTTGCCGGGGAGGGGGGCACCAAACAGATCATCCTGGTGACCGACGCCCAGCCCACCACTCACAACGGTTGGTGGGGCGACGACACCACTTGGCGGGGTCATCGCAGGGGAGCGGGAGTGCTGGAGGAGACGTTGCAGGAGGTGGCCCGCTGCACCAGGGAGCACATCACCATCAACACGTTCATGATGGGCCGAGACCCGGCCCTGCTGAACTTTGTGCGCCTCATGACCAAGATGAACCGCGGCCGCGCCTTTCTGGTGACTCCGGAGCGCCTCGGCGAGTACGTGCTGCTGGACTATGTGAAGATGCGGAACAGGGTACTCCACTAAGAGGGTGCTTCCAGAGGGATGCGCCACATTGCGAACCGTCTGCCCCCTCTCTGACTCTCCCCCGTTGCACGGGGGAGAGAAATCCCTTCCCCCGCTCGCGGGGGAAGGTTAGAATGGGGGCCTTCCGCGGCTTGGGGGACACTCTCTAAGATATCCTTGTCCCTTAGATATTCGTCTCCTTAAAGCTGCCCCAAGAACCCTCGTGGTGCATTCCAAGTCCCGACGTGGTAACATTGGGCGGTTTTGCACAATAGTGGCAACGCCACAGGCGGCCCCTCCGTGGCTGGCTCCAGAGCGTTGCGAGAAGGAGCTCCGTATAGATGAGAACCACTAGGACAAGAAGCGAATGGCGATGGGTCATCCTGGCCGCGGTGGCGTGCCTGCCAGCGGTGGCCTTGAGATTTTCAGAGGCAGGGGTAGAGCCAGCCCTTGCCTCCCTTGTCTACGGTGTGGCCATCGTTGGCGCCGCCTTCCTGCTCTCCTGGGCGGCGGAGGCGGCCCAGGTGGATATTCCCAGCGCTCTGGCTATAGCTATCCTGGCCATCATCACCATTCTACCTGAATACTCCGTTGAGGCGGTTTTGGCATGGAAGGCTGGCAATGCCTTTGCGGTGAACCCCGGAGCCCCTGAGATTGGATACGTGGCGGCCAACGTTACCGGCGCCAATCGATTGCTCATCGGGCTTGGCTGGCCGGTGGTGGTGCTGGCCTTCTGGCTCAGGCGTCGGCATCCCCTGGTGGCGGTTCATGGGCTCCCTCTTGAGATGACGGTGTTGCTTGTCGCCACTCTACTGACCCTGTTGGTTCTCGTCACTCGGTCCGTGCCACTGTGGCTGGCGGCCGTGCTCATTGGGGTTTACCTCTGGTATCTCTGGTCAAGTTCCCGGGGCAAGAGTGCAGAAGACCTGGAGATTGCAGGACCTGCGGCCCTCATTGGGGGCCTTTCCCCTCTTCGAAGGCGTTCCATGGTCTTGTCACTGTTCGTCTACTCCGCGGCGGTCATAGTGGTGGCCGCAGAGCCCTTCGTGGAGGGTCTCATCCACACCGGATTGAAACTTGGTGTAGATGAGTTTATGCTGATCCAGTGGTTGGCGCCCCTGGCCTCAGAGGCGCCGGAAATGATCGTCGCCACCCTCTACGCCCTTCGGATCAACCCGGTCATCGGCATCAGGGCTCTCATCTCTGCGTCGGTCAACCAGATGACGGTGCTCATCGGAAGCATGCCGGTGGTGTTCAGCCTCGCCCTGGGGCAAGCTCACTCCTTCCCCCTGGGATCGAGGCAACTGGAGGAGTTCCTGCTCACCGCCTCTCTCTCGCTCTTCGCCATTGTTCTCTTTGCCAGGATGCGGCTGACCCCCTGGCACGCGCTGGGGCTGCTCGCGTTCTTCTTCGCCCACCTGTTTTTCCCGGATGAAGGCCAACGGCTGGTTGCTTCCTACGTGCTCCTGGGCCTCACGGCCATCACCCTGGCCCGCGATCCTGGGCGAGCAAAGGCCCTCTTCTCCATGGCCAGGAGTGTGCTACGACGCGTTCCTTCTGGACAGGTGTAGCACCCGAAGAATCACTAATGGGACTGGAAGCTCCTATTCAGGTCTGTTGACAAACCCTGGCCCGGTGATACACTGTAGGCATGGCGGTTCTTTCGGAAACCGAAGCGACCCTTCAGCGCCAGGTGGCCCTGGTTCTGGAGAGCCTGCCCTCCGTCAGGCGCTGGCTGGTACACGCCGCCCGCGTTCCTGACAGGCCAGAAGGCCATAACCACCTACCCCTGAGTCACGTTCGAGTGCTGCTCGACCTGGCCCTGTATGGCCCCATGACCATGGGCCAGCTGGCCCGGAGACTAGGCATCTCCTGCTCCACGGCCACGGAGTGCGTTGCAGGCCTGGAGAGCCGTGGTCGGGTGATGAAGCAGCGCTCCCTCTCGGATCGTCGCCAGGTGATGGTCAGCCTCACTCCAGAGGCCGAGAGGATCGCCTCGCAAGTCCTGGCACAGCGCCAGGGAGTGGTGGAAAGGGTGATAACGCAGCTCTCGCCGGCCGAGAGACAGGCCTTTGTCAAGGGGCTGACGCTCCTGGGGAGAGAGGTGGAGGAGTGGATTGAGCGCGTGAGGCCATATGCCTGATGATCCCCAGGCTGCTCCCGGGTCGGACGGCGCTGACGATGTCGAGGTGAAGGCTGAGGCTGTCACGACGTCGCGAGGCAACCGTGGGCGGGGAGCAAGAGGCGCTGGCCGAGACCTTACCACGGGCAGTGTCCCCAAGAACCTCTGGCACCTGGCCTGGCCCCAGGTCATAGAGGGGATTCTACAGGTTGCGGATCAGATGGTGGACCTGGTGTGGGCGGGCCGCTTGCCAGGGGGCTTCCGCTCCGTTGCTTCCGTGGGGGTAGCCCAGACCTTCAGCCAGTTTGCCGTCATGGGCCGCCAGGGGTTCGACCAGGCCATGCGGGCCATGATCTCCCGCGCCGTGGGGGCGAACAACGTCCCTTTGGCCAACCACGTCGCCCTCCAGGCCTTCACCCTGAGCACTGCCTACTCGGTGATAATGGTCTTCGTCGGCTTTTTCCTCACCGACGTGTTTCTCCGGTTGCTTGGGGCGAGCGATGCGCTGCAGGCCGAGACGGCCATGTATATGCGAATCCAGTTTATCGGCGCGGCTTCCCAGGCCTTTCGCATGATGGGCGGCGGGGCCCTTCAGGCTGCCGGGGATGTGATCACTCCCATGAAGGCCACCTTGCTGTCCCGGGTGATCCACATCATCCTCACTCCCTTCCTGATGTTTGGCTGGTGGGGATTTCCCCATCTTGGCCTGGCAGGAGCCGCTCTGTCCAACGTCATAGCCCAGCTCATTCCCTGCGTCATCATCTACTACGCCCTCTTCAAAGGGACCTCCCGCCTGAAGCTGAGCCTCCAGGGATTCCGTCTAGACTTTCCTGTGATCTGGCGGATAGTCAAGATCGGCACCCCCGCCTCTATAGGGGGCACCGAAAGGGCCGTGGGACAACTGGTGCTCATGGGCCTGGTGTCGCCCTTTGGAGACGTGGCCCTGGCAGGCTACGCCATCACCCGGCGCGTGGAGATGGTCGCCAACTTTGCCAGCATGGGCCTGGGAAACGCCTCGGGCATCATGGTGGGTCAGAACCTGGGGGCAAATCGCCCGGACCGGGCACGGCAATCCATAGGCTGGGCCCTGGTTTACGTCGTCACTATGAAGGCCGTGGCAGGGGGAATCATCGCTCTATTCGCAGGGGCCATTGTCATGATCTTCACCAGCGACCCAGAGGTGGTGGAGCTCACCACTTTCTGGCTGCGCATTCAGATGATCGCAGCCGTCGTTCAGGGCCTATCCCTGGTTTTCAATCAGTCCTTCAACACCGCCGGCGACACCCTGGCTCCCATGCTGGTTATCCTTGCGGGGATGTGGTTGGTAGAGGTGCCCCTGGCCTGGAGCCTGATCCACTACACTGGACTTGGCCCCGTGGCCATCGCCTACGCTGCCATAGCGGGTTTTTCAGCGCGGATCATAGTTTACATCCCCTACTTCTTCGCCGGGCGCTGGACCAGGGTGAAGGTGATTTGACTCCCAAGGGTGAGACCTTCGACAGGCTCAGGACATGCTTGTGGAACCACGAGAGGACCGCCTCGCAAGTCCTGGCACAGCACCAAAGAGTGTTGGAGAAACGGATTGAGCGCGTGAGGCCATATGTCTAGTGATCCCCAGGGTGCTCCCGGGTCGGACGGCGCTAATGATGTCGAGACAAGGGCTGAGGCTGTCACGACATCGCGTGGCAACCGTGGGCGGGGAGCAAGGAGCGCTGGCCGAGACCTCACCACGGGTAGCATCCCCAAGAATCTGTGGCACCTGGCATGGCCCCAGGTTGTCGAAGGCATCCTTAGTGTTGCTGACCAGCTGGTGGACCTGGTCTGGGCGGGCCGCTTGCCTGGGGGCTTTCGCAGCATTGCCGGCGTAGGTGTTGGGCAGAGCTTCACCCAGTTCGGCATGATGGCCCGTCAGGGGCTTGATCAATCCTCGAGGGCCATGGTGTCTAGAGCCGTGGGCGCAGGGAATATTCCCCTGGCAAACCACATTGTCTTGCAGAGTTTCGCCCTCACTGGCATCTACAGCCTTCTGATGATCCTTGTTGGCCTTCTCCTCACCGATGTGCTTCTCAAGGTAATTGGTGCCAGCCAAGCGGTGCAGGCCGAGACGGCCATGTACATGCGTATCCAGTTCATAGGCTCGGCGACCATGGGCTTCCGTATGGCCAGCGGGGCGGCTCTTCAGTCCGCTGGCGATGTGATCACCCCCATGAAAGCCACCATGATAACCCGTGGGATACACATCGTCCTCACACCGTTCTTGATCTTTGGCTGGTGGTGGTTCCCCTACCTTGGCCTGCCCGGCGCCGCCCTGGCCAACGTGCTGGCCCAACTCATCGGATGCGTCATCAACTTCTACGTCCTATTCCACGGAACCTCACGTCTGCATCTAACGTTGCGGGGATACCGGGTGGACTATCCCCTACTCTGGCGCATGACCAAGATTGCTACCCCTGCCTCTATAGCAGGGACAGAAAGGGCCACGGCGCAACTGATCCTCCTGCGCTTTGTGACGCCCTTTGGAGACGTGGCTTTGGCCGCCTACTCTCTAACGCGACGCATGGAGATGTTCTCCAACTTCGGCAGCATGGGCGTGGGGCAGGCAGCAGGCATCATGGTGGGGCAAAACTTGGGGGTACAACGCGCAGACCGGGCACGGCAATCGGTGGGGTGGGCACTGGTGTACGTAAGCATGCTCAAGGCGGTCATCACCCTCCTGGTCATGACCTTCCCCGCAGCCATTGTCATGCTCTTCACCCGGGAGGGGGAGGTGGTGGAACTGGCGTCGGTCTGGCTGCGCATCCAGATGATCGCCTCCATTTTCATGGGCCTGTCCATGGTCTTCCAGCAGTCGTACAACACGGCTGGGGACACCCTTGCCCCCATGGTGGTTACCATGGTGGCGGTCTTTGGCATTGAACTACCCCTGGCCTGGGTGCTAAGCCACACCCTCGGCATCGGCCCCCTGGGAGTTGGCTATGCCTCCATCGCAGGCATGGGGGCCCGGCTGATGTGCTATGTCCCCTACTTTTTCTGGGGACGCTGGCTCAAGGTTAAGGTGATCTAGCTCCTGACAGGGTGCTGAAGAAACCCTTCGACCATCCCCCTGGCCCCCTTCCTAGCCAGGAAGGGGGAAGGATTCATATCTGAGGGACACCCTCAGACCCCCGGCAAAGGGGCTTCGCCCCTCTGCACTCCCCTTTTCCAGCAACCTGCTGGAAACACCAGATTACGCTTCCGCGGTTTCCCTACCGACAAGAAGCCTCTCCGGCCACCGTCCCCTATCGGTAGCCCTGGGCCTGGAGGGAGAAGAGCCGCGCATACACCCCGCCCAGACTTACCAGCTCCGCGTGGCTGCCCATCTCGATGACACGACCCCCCTCCAGCACCACGATGCGATCGGCCATGCGCACGGTGGAGAAGCGATGGGAGATGAGCACCGCGATCTTACCTGACGTCAGCTCTCCGAAGCGTCGGAACACGGCGTACTCGGCCTCGGCGTCCAGGCTAGCGGTAGGCTCGTCCAGCACAACGATATCGGCATCGCGCATGAAGGCGCGGGAGAGCGCCACCTTCTGCCACTCCCCCACGGAAAGGTCGCTGCCCTCCCAGCGCCGCCCCAGCAGCGTTTGATAGCCCTTGGGAAGCCTCTCGATGATGGGATGAGCGCCACCCTTCTCGGCCGCTGCCATCACCTGGAGCAGGTCCTCCACCTTATCCACCTGGCCGAACCCGATGTTCTCCTGGGCTGTGAGGTGGTAGCGCACGTAGTCCTGGAAGATCACTCCTATACGGCTGCGCAGGCTCTCCAGGCTGTACTCCCGCAGGTCCACGCCATCCAGCAGAACCTGCCCCTCGGTAGGGTCATAGAGACGCGTCAGCAGCTTGACCAGCGTTGTCTTGCCCGCCCCGTTCAAACCCACCAGGGCAATGCGTTCCCCCGGTTTGATGTGCAAACTAATGTCCCGCAGCACCCACTGCTCCACGCCAGGGTAGCGGAAAGACACGTTGACAAACTCGATGCCCCGGGTGATGGAGACGGGAACAGGACGGCCTGCGCCGTCAGGGGACATGGTGGACTCCAGGGCCAGAAAGTCGAAGAGGTGGTCCAGGAACAGGTTGTTCTCGTACAAGCGTCCAAGGCCATCCACTATGGAACGGAAGGAGCTCTGCGCCTGGCGGAAGATGGTGAGGTACATGGTCATGTCGCCCAGGGTGATGGTCCCCGAGACGGCCCGCCAAAGCACCCAGGAGTAGCTGCCGTAGTAGCTCACCGTGGAGAGGAGTCCCCACCCCAGGCTGGCGCCCGTGCGGCGCAGCGCCAGGGCACGGTCCTCCGCGTAGAACTTCCAGTACAGGGTGTGGTAGCGCCTCAGCAGGGTATCCCCCAGGTTGAAGAGCTTTATCTCCTTGGCGCTGCTCTGCCCCGTCAATAGCTCCTCCAGGTATCTCAGGAGACGCGACTCCGGCACGCGCCAGCTTATGACGCGGAAGAACATGTTGGCGTACCTGGACTGGGCGATGAAGGACGGCGCAGTAGCGCCAAAGAGAATCAAAGCCAGCCACGGGCTGAAGCGGAAGAGGAGCGCGCCCAGAGAGACGAGGGTCACCAGGCCCTGTACCAGGGCGAAGCTGTCGGTGACGACCCGCAACGCCCTGGTATCCGCGTCGCGCCGAGCGTTCTCCAGCTTATTGTAGAACTGCCCATCCTCGAAGAATCGCAGGTCCAGAGCCAGGGCTTTGCGGATGATGAGGCTGTTCACATAGTTGGTCAGTCGTGCGTGCATCACGTGCTCCACCAGGGAGCGCACCTGCCCTATGAGGGTGCCAGCAAAAATCAGTGCGAACTCCAGGCCAAGGTACGGCACTACGTGGGCAAACCCCTGGGATGGCGGCAACTCCTGACGGATGGCAGCCACGACGCCGTCTACAATCAGCTTGCCCACCCATGCCTGCGCGGCAGGCAGCAAGGCCGGCAGCAGCGTGAGCACCGTCATGGACAGGGTTACTCCAGGTCCGCACTTCCACACCAGACCAAAGGCACGCGGCGTGTTGTTGAAAGCCACCGCTACCCCGCGCACCTTTGCCAACCACGTTGCCACCACGGCATTTGGAACATGACCATTCTGTTTACTCATATCGCTTTGCTCCCTTGCTCAACTGGCCCCTGGATACCTCGCCCTAACAGGGTGTTGAAAAATCCCTTCGACCATCCCCCTGTCCCCCTTCCTGGCCAGGAAGGGGGTAAATTTTGTATCTGGGGGACACCCCCAGACCCCACCAGAAGGGGCTTTGCCCCCTCTGGACTCCCCCTTTCCCTCACCCTGTGCTGAGCAGTCCCCTGTAACCCAGTGTACACTGCAAGCGTTCCCTGGAAAATCCCTTTGAGATACTCTACTATGATGCCAATGAGCAGAGGTCACGGGCAATGCGCGCCCCTTGGGAGCGATCTGCCCTGGCAAGTTTCGCCTCGCGAGGACGCGTGAACATGAACGCACACCCCCAGGAAGGGGTCGAGGCTCGTACCCAGGAGCTGGGGCGCGTCTTGTACACGCGCCTCCAGGCCCACCGGCCCTTCATGAGCGAGGGGCCCCAGGACTGGCTGATGGCCCTGCTCATGGGAGACCAGGCGCTGCGAAACCGCCTCCTGCGCCTGGTGGACGTCCTGGCGGTTTTCCCTGACGA
Source organism: Dehalococcoidia bacterium (assembly GCA_015661155.1). Classification (GTDB taxonomy): domain Bacteria; phylum Chloroflexota; class Dehalococcoidia; order Lucifugimonadales; family UBA2985; genus JACVQK01. Next base: position 45,244 of record JACVQK010000011.1, read on the forward strand.
CCTGTCCGGCTCTCAGACGGCCTCCCTCTTTCGCGAGTACTTCGGGTCAGACCTGCGGCACCTGCCGGGCTGGTCGCGGCTCCTTCTCGCGACGGCCCGTTCCCCCCTGGTGCCAAGTCCCCTGTTGGCCTGGTTGCTCAGGCGCGGCACGCGGCTGGTCGCAGGACGATTCGTTGTCCAGTCAGGGCCGGGCAGCCTGGAGAATAGCCTTGGACGCCTGGCGAAGGAGGGGCGTTACCCCACCTTCGACCTCCTGGGCGAGGCGGTCCTGGGCGAGGAGGAGGCCCTTCGATACCGCGCGGGATACCTGGAACTGCTGGAGCGGCTGGGCCGTCACCCGCTGGCCCGTCGCCGGACGCCGGGGGGCGCGCCGTGCCTTGAAGTCTCTCTAAAGCTCAGCTCGCTGAGTTGTCAGTTCAACCCGGCGGACCCGGAGGGGACGCTGCGTCGGGTGAGGCCACCCCTGACGGAGCTCTGCCTTGCCGCCCAGGCGCGCGGCATCGGCGTCACCATAGACGCCGAGCAGTACCGGTACCGGGAGCTGGCATGGCACATCTTCCAGGAGACCATGTCGCCCGGCGGGCCCCAGGTGACGGCCTTCGCCCGCCGACGGGGCACCCCCTTTCGTGTCCGGTTGGTGAAGGGGGCCTACTGGGACCAGGAGGTCATCGTCGCCGAGCAGGCTGGCTGGCCCGTTCCGGTCTACCGGGACAAGAACGCCACCGACCTCACCTTCCAGCGCATCCTGGGTCTCCTCCTGGAGACCTCGCCTCTCACCCAGGTCGCGGTGGCGAGCCATAACGTCCGCGCCCACGCCCACGCGGAGGCGGTGAGGGAGGCCGTGGGCCTGCCCGAGGGTGCCGTCGAGCACCAGACCCTGTACGGAACCCTGGCGGGGCTGAGCCAGGCCCTGCCCCAGATGGGCTGGGTGGCCCGGGACTACGTTCCCGTGGGAGACCTGATAACCGGCATGGCCTACCTGGTACGGCGCATCCTGGAGAACACCTCCCAGGCAGGCTTTCTGGCCAGGAACCGCCTCCGGGAGGATGCCGCAGAGCTCCTGCGAGCGCCCCAGCCCGGCCCCGAGGACCTCTCCTACCGGCGACCGCCTCACTCGACGGGATTCGTCAACACCCCCGCCCCACGCCTCTTCGACGCCGTCGAACGGGAACGGTTCCAGCGCGCCCTGGCGGAGACGCGGGCCCGGTGGGGCGCTACCTACCCCCTTCACCTAGGCAGCGAGGTGCTGACCTCCTCCCATCTAGTTCCGTCGTGCAGCCCATCGCACCCCGACCCGTCCCACCCGGTGGGTTGGGTTCATCTGGCGAACTTGGAGGAGACGGAGCGCGCCATCGCCGTGACCAACACCGCCGCGCCCTTGTGGGCGGCCACGTCCGTGGCTGAACGGGCAGCTATAGGCTTACGGGCCGCCGAGATTCTGCGGGCCCGCAAGGAGGAGGTGGGGGCCTGGGTGGTGCACGAGGGCGGGCGCACCTGGCCCGAGGCCCTGGCCGACGTGGAGGAGGCCATCGACCACATCGCCTGGAACGCCCATGAACTCCACCGGCTGGCCCACCAGATAGAGGAGAGCTACAGGCCCCTGGGCGTGGTGGCCTGCATCCCGCCCTGGAACTTCCCCACCGCCCTGGCGGCAGGCATGACCAGCGCGGCCCTCATGGCGGGAAACGCGGTCATCCTGAAGTCGGCGGGGCCCACTCCCATCGTTGCCCAGGCCCTTGTCCAGCTCCTTCACGAGGCAGGCATCCCCAGGGATGTCCTCATTCACCTTCCTGGGCCAGGCAGCACCGTGGGGGCACGGCTTGTAGAGAGCCCCGATGTGGACATGGTGGCCTTCACCGGGTCGAAAGAGGTGGGCACCTGGATTCACAGAACCGCCTCGCGCGTGGCGCTGCGCAAGGGCGGCCTCAAGCGTGTTATCGCGGAGATGGGCGGGAAGAACGCCATCGTGGTCTTCCCGGACGCCGACATGGACGAGGCCGTCTCCGGCATCCTGGTCTCCGCCTTCGGCCACGCCGGGCAGAAGTGCTCCGCGTGCAGCCGCGTTCTGGCGCACCGGAGGGTGTATGGGCAGCTTGCCCATCGCCTGGTGGAGGCGGCACGGAGCCTTCCCGTCGGCCCCGCAGACGACCCCGGCACCATAATCAACCCCGTCATCGACTCCGCGGCGCGCGCCCGCATCGCCTCCTACGGGGAGATGGCGCGCCGGGAGGGACGCGTCCTCCTGGACGCCCTGGACAGTGACCAGCAGGGCAGCCTGAACATCGGCCCCCTCATCGTCGAGGTGGAGGCGTCCAAGGCGAGAACGGCGCGAGTGGCCCAGGAGGAGATATTCGGCCCCATCCTTACCCTGACCCCCTTTGACACGGAAGAGGAGGCGGTCTCCCTGGCTAACAGCACCGTTTACGCCCTCACCCTGGGGGTCTTCTCCCGCAGCCCCGGGACCGTGGCCCGCATGGTGCAAAGCTGCCGTGCCGCCAACATCTACGTCAACCGCGAGATCACCGGCGCGCGGGTCGGCATCGAGCCTTTCGGCGGATTCCAGCTCTCCGGGACCGGCCCCAAGGCCGGGAGCGAGGAGTATCTCCTGGCATACCTTACTCGCCGCTCCGGGTTCCGCGCCGCGGGCGAGCCTTTGCAGGATAGCCAAGGCCCAAACGTCGGCGAAGGCTTCCCGGCCAGGGTGGGAACATGGGAGCTTACGCCGATAGGCACGCGGCTCCAGCGCCTCACCGAGGCGGCGCGGAGGCTGAAAGAGGCCACACCGGCCCTGGAGGACGCGGTGTCCACATGGAAGGGCCTCTCTTCCGTGGAAGCCTCCTCCCTGGCGGCTCGCACCGTGGAGACCGTCTCCACCGTCCTCGCGGCTTCGCCGGAGGTGGCGGAGCCTCAGCCCACGGTGGCCATCCCCGGCCAGACGAACTCCGTCCTGTGGGACACTCCCCGGGGCATCGGGGTTGTGGGCGCGGATGACGGAGCAGACCCGGCCACCCTGGCCGGCCTGGTCTTCGGGGCATTGCTGGCTGGCAACGGCCTGACCATGGCTGTCACCCCGGGGCCGGCGCGTGTGTCCCAGGTCCTGGCGGCTTGCCTCCACCAGGCAGGAGTCCCCAGAGACGTTCTGGCCCTGGCGCCGCGTGGCGTCTCTCCGGAGACGCTGGCCGCCGGCCCCATCCACTTCGCCGCGGTGGACCTGGCGCTGGAGCGGACGCGGGCCCTATACCGGGTTCTCGGCGCTACACCGGAGGAGGCGGGGCAGAGGTGGCTGAAGGCCCTGATCAGCGTCGGCGAAGGCCCACGCCCTGGGGAGCCAGGGTTCCTTCGGCGATTCGCCCTGCCCAAGGCCGTCTCCATCCGCACCCTGCGGCACGGCGCCGACCTGAAGCTGCTCTAGCAGGGCGGGCCCTGCACCCACACTCAACTGTCGCTGCCATGGTCTGACCATGGTCCGACCGTGTTCTACGGTTCGTAAGGCGTGGGTCTGGGCCGTGCCCAGTCTGGGGGAGTGCAGAGGGGGCAAAGCCCCCTCTGACGGGGGTCTGAGGGTGTCCCCCAGATTCAAATTCTTCCCCCTTCCTGGTCAGGAAGGGGGCCAGGGGGATGGTCGAATGGTTGACACGAAATGACCCAGGATGGCATTATGTATGCGTTCAGCTTGCCCTCGCGCGTCCCGATGCCCCTGGCGGCATCTGGAAGAGGGCCATGCCGAGGTGGTGGAACTGGTAGACACGCGGTCTTGAGGGGGCCGTGGGTGCAAACCCGTAGGAGTTCAACTCTCCTCCTCGGCACCAAAAGTGGTAAAATACAGACCAGGGGCGACGTGGCCAAGTGGTCTAAGGCGGAGCTCTGCAAAAGCTCTATTCGGCGGTTCGAATCCGCCCGTCGCCTCCAGAGATGAAAAGCAAGGGCAGAAGGGGTACACTTCCTCGTTCTGCCCTCTTGATTAGCAGGTTGCTGAAAAAAGGTGTGCAGAGGGGCGAAGCCCACTTTGCCGGGGGTCTGGGGGTGTCCCCCAGAGTCAAATTCTTCCCCCTTCCTGGCTAGGAAGGGGGCCAGGGGGATGGTCGAAGGGGTCTTTCAGCACCCTGCCATGTAGTCATCGCCGTGCCCAGGTGGCGGAACGGTAGACGCCGCGGACTTAAAATCCGCTCTCCGAAAGGGGGTGTGGGTTCGATTCCCTCCCTGGGCATGAAGCGACTGCGTCGCGTATGTCAGAGGCTGCGCAAGCTGGTTGATTATGACTTGTAGAGAGACTACCTGTTTCCATAAGGCTGTTCCAAATTAAGCCTCATGCTGCCGTCGGATAGATTGCCAGTAACTTGTGCTCGCCAGTCTCCGGAGATATGAGACGAGGTATGCACGGATTTGGCTTGGCATATCCATGTTGGAACGAAGGAGGAATCTGTTTGGTGTGGGTCAAAGGTAAACCGAGGGCGACATGACTCAATCGATGTTTCAAGGGGTATAATCGTGGCCCTCCAGGCAATGAGGCGTACAAGGGTTTGTGTAGTGGGATTGCCCTCCACATAGCTTCTCAGAGAGTCAAGGTTGCGTACCTTAAGGTCGGCAAGGTAGCGGTTGACCAATGCTAGAGCTTCGGCCTCCGGTGAGGGCAGCGTGACTCCTCTGAACTCGACCACGTAGTTCTGAGAAAGGTGCTCGTTGCCTTCATCGTTCCTATCGAGGGCCAGGCTATATTCGCAAGCAGACCCCTCGGATATCCGTAGATTGTCCATTAGAGCGACGTCTTTGGATATCACGCTGAATGAGCCGTAAGGCTCGGCAAGTATCCTCAGACTACTGTCACTAGGATTGTATACCGCTAGTTTCATGTAGCGTTCCCCGCTCGGATATTCAGTCCAACAGTACATCCCCTGTACAATCGCAGGCCCAAGACTTACGGAAGTGAATGTTGAAGGCACAGGTATGCTAGGTATGAGGGGTGTCGGGGTGGGCTCTGGTGAAGTGCCACCAATATTTATCTGAATACATGCCTGCAGCGCAAATGCTGTGAGCAGAAACGTGGCCAAGCCGATGAGACGCAAGGCAACCATGGTGACGCTAGTTTACTACCACCACGGTGACGCGTGAAGCGGCAGCCCGGCGACATGACGCTGCCGCTGAAGACTCACAAGCCTCCGCACGCCGAACATCCCCCAATCCCCTCACCCCCCTATCAGGCTCCTGACCACCGGGATAACCAGGGTCAGGGTGAAGGTACTGGCGAGGGTGCTGGTCACCACCGCGTTGGTGACGAACCTGGGATTGGCCCGGAACTCCGTGGCAAGGATGGTGGTGAAAACGGCCACGGGCATGGCACACACAATCACAACCACGCTCTGGGAGAGAGCGTCCAGGTCAAAGAGCAGGGTCGCGCCGTAGGCCAGGGGCGCCGACACCACCAGGCGTACCAGAAGGGCAGCAGCCAGGCTGAGCAGGCTGTCCAGCCGCAGCTCTCCCGCCAGCTGGCATCCCAGAACCACCAGCATGACGGGAATGGCAGCCTGGGACAGCAGCTTGATGGGCTGGAGGATGACAAAGGGTAGCTCAACGCCCAGCAGCCTGACCAGCAGCGCGGCGATGATCCCGTAGATGGCCGGCAGCTTGAAGACCTGTTTGAGAGACTCCATCCTGTTCATCTGGCTCCCGGCGGCGATGAAAACGCCCAGGGACTGCCCCATGATGGCCTGGGTCACAAAGACTATCACCCCCACGGCCAGCCCCTCCTCGCCAAAGGCCAGCAGCAGAACGGGCAACGCCAGGTTCCCGGAGTTGGGAAACGCCGTGGACAGCATGAAAGCGCCCCCCATGGCGCGGTCGTGGCGCAGGACCTTGCTGAGGAGGACGCTGATTACCATTATGAGCGCCGTGGTCACCACCATGGCACCCACAATCCTCACGGATGCAGAGGCAGGTATCCTCTGCTGCACCAGTAACGTGAAGATGAGGGCCGGGGTGAGGAGATAGAGGGTTATCTGGTTCACAGGCCCCACGGGTATCTTTCGCCACCGTTGAAACCCCGCGGCAATTATAGCCACCAGGAAAACCGGCATGGTTACGTTAAGAAAGACATCCAGCATACAGTGACCCCTGTTTTGCCGCTTTGCTTAGCTATCATCGCCGTGCCCAGGCGGCGGAACGGCAGACGCCGCGGACTTGAAATCCGCTCCCCGAAATGGGGGTGTGGGTTCGATTCCCTCCCTGGGCACTCTACCTCTTGGCGGCGGGGGCCACGGTCAGCCAGAGCAGGAGAGCGGCCAACCCGGCCAGGGCCGCCCCGAAGAAGAAGGGGACGCTGGGGTTGAAGGTCTGCCATAGAGCGCCAGCGATGAGGCTGGCAGGGAAGGCGGTGATGCCCACCGCCGTGTGGTAGAGGCCGTAGGCCGAACCCCGCCGCTCGGCGGGCACCAGGTCGGAGACCAGGGCCCGGGCCACCCCCTCGGTGGCAGCGTAATACACTCCGTAGGCCAGGAAAAGGAAGACCACCTGCCATGCGGCCCCCGCCAGGGCAAATCCCAGGTAGATGAGGGCATAGGCGACCCACCCCCCCAGGATGACCCGCCTCCGCCCGATGCGGTCGGACAGGATGCCCAGGGGCACGGACAGGGAGGCATACACCAGGTTGAAAGCTGCCAGCAGCAGCAGGATGTAGACAAGGGGAAGCCCCAGGTTCTGGGCCCGCAGGATAAGGAAGGCGTCGCTGCTGTTCCCCAGGGTGAAGAGCATCATGATACCCAGGAAGAGCTTGAAGGAGACAGGGAAAGGAGAGACGGCGCGCGTGGCGGGGCCAGCCTTACCGGGCAGGGCAGCAGGTCGGGTCTCGTGGACCAGGAACCACAGCACCAGCATCGCCAGGATGGCGGGCACCGTCCCCACCAGGACGATGGTGCGGAAGGCGTCCTCCCGCAGGTCCAAGCCCCCATGCTGCACCAGGAGGACCACCAGCGCTGCTCCCAGCAGGCCCACCACTGCCCCGGCGGTGTCCATCGCCCTGTGGAGGCCGAAACTGCGTCCCCGCTCCGCGGGCAGGGTGGAATCCGCCAGCAGGGCGTCCCGGGGAGCGGTGCGCACCCCTTTGCCCACCCGGTCGGTGAAGCGCAGCAGCAGCAGCAGACCCCAGCTCGTGGCCAGGTAGAAGAAGGGCTTGGCCAGGGTAGAAAGGCCGTAGCCCGCCAGGGTAAGCTCCTTACGCCTCCGCAACCGGTCGCTCAGCCAGCCGCTGGGGAAGCGCATCAGGGCGGCGGTGGAATCGGCGATGCCCTCGATGAAGCCGATGATGGCGGTGCCCACTCCCAGCACGTTGGCCAGGAAGAGGGGCAGAATGGTCACGATCATCTCGCTGGAGACATCGGTGAGGAAGGACACCCAGCCCAGGAAGAAGACGTTGCGGCTGACGCCGAAGTAGCGGCGGGACGGGGTGGAAGAGGGGGTAGTTTGCTCCATGGCACCTCCTTGGCAAAGACTCCGGGGCCGATTGTATCACAAACAGAGAGCAGAGGAGCCACGCGCCAGCATCTCCCGCCCACCGTGGCAGCTTGTCTACTGAGGGCAACACCGCTACACTGTTCTCACCCATCCGGAGCCTGAGAGAGAGTCCCATGAGCACCTTCCACGAGAAGCTGGCCGAAGCCTCCAGGAGAAACAGTTCCATCCTGTGCGTGGGGCTGGACCCGGACCCCGCCCTCATGCCGGTGAAGAGCGTTTTCGAGTTCAACCGGGCCATCATCGATGCCACGGCAGACCTGGTGTGCTGCTACAAGCCAAATTTGGCCTTCTACGAGGCCCTGGGCATGGACGGACTGGAGGCCCTTCTCCGAACCCTTGAGCGCATCCCCAGAGACATCCCCGTCATCGGCGACGCCAAGCGGGGAGACATCGGCTCCACCGCCCAGGCCTACGCCAGGGCCATGTTCCAGCAGTGGGGCTTCGATGCCGCAACCGTCAACCCCTACCTGGGGAGCGACGCCGTGGAGCCTTTTCTTGAGTACGCCGACAGGGGCATCTTCGTGCTCTGCCACACCTCCAACCCCGGAGCCTCGGAGGTGCAGGAGCTGACCGTCCAGGGCAGCCCACCTCGCCCCCTCTACGAGCATGTGGCCCTCAAGGCCCAGGAATGGAACTGCCGGGGCAACGTGGGCCTGGTCATGGGCGCTACCTATCCCCAGCAGCTGCAAGGGGTGCGCCGCCTGTGCCCCGACATGCTCATGCTGATTCCCGGCATCGGAGCTCAGGGTGGAGACCTGGAAGAGTCCATCAAGAACGGCGTAAACAGCCAAGGAGAGGGCATCATCATCAACGCGTCCAGGAGCATCCTCTACGCCTCCAGGAGCAGCGATAAGTTCGCCGGCGAGGCGCGGAGAGCGGCCCAGGAGCTACGGAAGCAGATAAGCAGGGCCCGATAAGGGGCGGGGCGATGGTCATGGAGCTGGGCGTGGGCGACATCGTCACATTGCGCAAGGTTCACCCATGCGGCAGCTACCTGTGGGAGGTGTACCGTCTGGGAGCGGACATCGGCCTCCGGTGCACGGTATGCGGCCGCAGGCTCCTCATGGAGCGCCGCCTGCTGGAGAAAAGGGTCAAAGAGGTGTCACCGTCCAGGCAGGGCTCGCCCTGCACCCACACTCCTCAGAGGCATTCATAGATAGGCCGAAATCTGGGTCTGTGAGATGTGGGTTTGGGCTAAGCCCAGTCTGGGGGACACCCCCAGACCCCCGTCAGAGGGGCTTCGCCCCTCTGCACACCCCATTCTTCAGCAACCTACTAGGGAGGCCAGCTCAGGAGCGGGTCACGTGAGGAAGGGCGACGAAGTACAGGATGGCCAGAAGGACCACCACCGCGCCCTGAGCCTCTTTGTCCGAGGCTGTGTAGTAGACCGCCGCCACGACACCCGCGAGGAGTATCACGATGTTGAGAATCCGCAGCGAACTCATTTGCAACCTCCTCGTGATCGTTCGTGTCGTATCGGCGTCTCCGCGCCATCCAGAGGCAACTACGACCGCGGACATTGTACCCGCAACTCGACCTGGCCGCAAGCCCTCGCTACGAATACTCGCCCCAGCAGGATGATGAAAAACCCTTTCGACCATCCCCCTGCACCCTTCCTGGCCAGGCAGGGCACGCCCTGCCTCCTAGAGGTGGAAAACCACCATCTTCAGCTCGGTCATCTCCTCCACGGCGTACCGCGGCCCCTCCTTGCCCATGCCGCTCTCTTTCAGCCCCCCGTAGGGCATCAGGTCGGCACGCCACTGGGGTCCCGAGTTGATCATCAGGTTGCCGGACTCCACCTCCAGGGCGAACCTCATGGCCCAATCCAGGTTCTGGGTGAAGATGCCTGCGCTGAGGCCGTACCGGGTATCGTTGGCCAGGGCGATGGCCTCTTCGATGGTATCGAAACGGGTCACCGCTACCGCGGGGCCGAAAAGCTCGTCGCAGGAGATGCGCATGTCCCGCCTCACATCGGCCACCACGGTGGGGGCGTGCATGGCCCCCTGCCGAAAGCCTCCGGCGATGACCCTGGCTCCCTGGCTTGCGGCCTCTCGAATCCACTGCTCCACCCGAATGGCGTCGGTCTCGCGGATCATGGGCCCCATCTTTGTCGTTTCCGCCAGGGGGTTGCCGGTAACGATGGCCTCCACCTGGGGCTTGAGGAGGTCGAGGAAGTCGCCGTAGACGATGTCGGCGACCAGGACTCGCTGGGTGGAGATGCACACCTGGCCGGCGTTGGAGTAGCCGCTCGTCACCGTGGCCTGGACAACCCTGTCCAGGTCGGCATCGGGCATGATGATGAGGGGGCTGTTGGAGCCCAGCTCCATGGTGACCCTCTTGAGGCCTGCCGTTCTGACTATGTGCTCACCCACGTCTCTGCTGCCGGTGAAGGTGATCTTGCGGACCCTGGGGTCCCGCACCAGGGCATCGCCGATGGTGCCGCCAGAGCCGGTGACGCACTGGACTGCCTGGGGAGGAATGCCCGCCTCCAGCAGGAGCCGGGTGAGATGGATGGCCGAGAGGGGGGTGTTGCTGGCGGGCTTGATGATGACGGCGTTTCCCGCAGCCAGGGCTGGCCCCACCTTGTGGCACACCAGGTTGAGGGGGAAGTTGAAGGGGCTTATGGCCACCACCACTCCACAGGGAACCCGAAGGGTGAACCCAAGCTGCCGCGTGGCCCCGGGGGCCGCGTCCAGGGGCACGGTCTCGCCGTGGATACGCTTGGCCTCCTCAGCGGAGAGGGTGAGGGTCTGGACGGCCCGCTGCACCTCGGCACGGGCCTCGCCGATGGGTTTCCCCTCCTCCAGGGTGATGGTGCGGGAGAGCTCCTCGGCGCGCTCGGCCATGAGCTCCGCCGCCCTTTTCAGGAACACATACCGATCGTAGGCCGGAGTCTTACCCATGACCCTGGCCCCGTGGACGGCGGTGGCCAGGGCGGTCTCCACGTCGTCCAGGTCGGCCAGGGGCACCGTGTCCACCACCGTGCCGTCGTAGGGGTTGACCACGGGAAGGGTGCTCGTCTTTTGTATCCACTTGCCGCCGATAAAGGTCTGCATATCAGTACCTCCCTCTGCCCCTGTGCAACGTCGGCTCCAATTATACCCCTCTGCGGAGGATGGAGACAGGGCTATATGCTATAATAGGCCTCAGGCTCCGGACAGGGTGCTGCCATCACGTATGCACAAGAAGGTGTGGATTGCCTAAGCCATCTATCATCGCCATAGACGGCCCCGTCGCCGCCGGCAAGACGGCGGTGGGTACGCTCTTGGCCCGCCACCTGGGCTATCGCTTCGTTGACACCGGCTCCATGTACCGCGCCATTACCTGGGCAGCTCTCAGAGACAAGGTGGGGCCAGAGGACGAGGCAGGGCTGACAGCCCTGGCCCAGCGGGTCCAGATAGAGGTGACTCCCAGCAACGGCCAGAAGGGCCCACGGCTCAAGATAGACGGCAAAGACGTCACTGAAGAGCTTCGGACCAGGGAGGTGGAGCGGGGCGTGGCCCTGATATCCCGATTCGCGCAGGTGCGCCAGGCCATGGTGGCTCGCCAGCGGACACTGGCCCAGCCGGGCAGGATAGTCATGGCAGGGAGAGACATCGGCACGGTGGTCCTTCCAGATGCACCCCTCAAGATATTCCTCACCGCCTCCCCCAATGAGCGGGCCCGCCGCCGCCAACGCGACATGGAGGAGCTGGGACAATCCCTCCAACTTAGCCAGGTGCTCTCTGACCTCCTTCAGCGGGACAAGCTGGATACCGAGAGGGCCAACTCGCCCCTACGCCCCGGGGATGATGCCCACATCATAGACACAGACCACATCGACCTCACCCAGGTGGTGGAGCGAATCCTGGCCCTGACGAAGGACAACTGATGGGCCTGGTGTACCACACGTCCAACGTCATTATGAAGGGGGAGCTGCGCCTCTACGGCGACTGGAGGGTGGAGGGAGCGGAGAACGTGCCTCCCACGGGGCCGCTCCTGGTGGTAGCCAACCACCAGAGCAACATAGACCCCCCATTGCTGGCCGCTGCTCTTCCCAGGCGCATCTACTTCATGGCAAAACGGGGGCTCTTCAGCAACCCCCTGTCCTCCCTCTTCCTGAGGTCCTACGGCGCCTTTCCCCTCAATCGGGATGGAACCGACCTGGCAGCCCTTCAGTGGTCCCTGAGGATGCTCCAGCAGAACGCCGTCCTGGGCGTATTCCCGGAAGGCACCCGCAGCCCCGGGGCCATGCGCAAGGCCATACCAGGGGTATCCATGATCGCCCTCCGTTCCGGAGCCCCCATTCTGCCCGTGGGAATCACCGGCTCGGAGCGCCTTGGCCCCATGTGGCGGGTGCTTTTGCCCACAGGGAAGCTCAGGGTAAGGATAGGCCAGCCCTTCTCCCTTCCCAAACCCAAAGGTAAGCTCAGCAGGGAGCAGTTGGAGGCCACCACCACCGCCATCATGGAGCGGGTGGCAGCCCTGCTTCCGGAAAGCTACCGAGGTGTATACGCCCTGAAGGGGGAGTCCCCTTTATCAGTGGGTGGTGGAGAGGTAGATAGGCGGGTGAAGTAGACTTGTGCGGCATCATCGGGTACACCGGCAGCAGAGAGGCAGCACCCATCCTCCTGGAGGGCCTAGCCAGCCTGGAGTATCGCGGATACGATAGCGCTGGCATCGCCGTGCTCGCCTCCAGCGGCGAGATAACGGTGAGAAAAGCCCCCGGCAAGCTGCGTAGCCTGGTCCTCTCCCTGGAAGGCGACCTTCCAGAGGGAAGGGTGGGGATAGGGCACACCAGGTGGGCTACTCACGGCGTGCCCAGCGAGGCCAACTCTCACCCCCACCAGGACTGCCGGGGAGAGGTGGTGGTGGTGCATAACGGCATCGTCGAGAACTTCCTGGAGCTGAAGCAGGAGCTCATGGAGCAGGGGCACACCTTCACCTCCCAGACGGACAGCGAGGTGATACCCCACCTGATAGAGAGCTTTTTGGCCCAGAACTTGAGCGCCGAAGAGGCGGCCCGAAGCACAGCCCGGAGGCTGGCAGGATCCCACGCGGTGGTAGCCATACTCAGGCAGGAGCCCGGCAAGATTCTTGCCTTCAAGGTGGGCAACGCCGGGGGCATTGTGGTGGGGTTTGGCGAGGGAGAGACGGTGGTAGCCAGCGACCTGCCGGCCATCCTCCCCCACACCCGAAGCGTCGTCTTCCTCTCCACTGGGGAGATGGCCTCCATGACCCCGACCTCTGCTGTCTTCACCTCCCTGGCAGGCTCTGTCGTGGAGAAACTCCCCCAGACCATGCCCTACGACCCCGTCTCTGTGGCCAAAGGGGGATACGAGCACTTCATGCTCAAGGAGATCGCCGAGCAACCGGAGGCCACCATCGCCACATTGCGGGGCAGGGTATCCTTCGATCTCCGGAGTGTGTTCCTGGAGGACTTCCCCCTCACCCAATCCGACATCAAGAGCCTCCACAGGGTGGTGTTCATAGCCATGGGCTCCAGCTACCACGCCGGCCTCATCGCCCGCCACATGATGGAGCGGCTGGCTGGAATACCCTCCGAGGCGGAGAATGCCTCGGAGTTCAGGTACCGAGACCCCATCCTGGACTCCCGAACCCTGGTGGTATCCATAGGGCAATCGGGGGAAACGGCGGACACCCTCTCTGCCATGGAGGAGGCGGCCAGGAAAGGGGCCAGGCTGATAACCGTGTGCAATGTAGAGGGGAGCCAGGCCACCCGGCTGGCCGAGGGATGCATCTACCTCAGGGCAGGGCAGGAGATAGGGGTGTGCGCCACCAAGACCTTTGTCTGCTCCCTGGAGGCCCTGTACCTCCTGGCAGCGCATATCGGTCACCAGCGAGGGTTCCTATCCAGGACAGCCTTGGAAGACGCGGTAAGGGAGCTGGCGCGACTGCCCCACCTGCTGGGCGGGCTGGTCTCTCACCAGGACCCCTATGTCGCCCTGGCAGAGCTGTACCACAAGAAGTCCCACTTCCTCTACATGGGACGCGGCATAAACTACCCCATGGCCCTGGAAGGGGCGCTGAAGCTCAAGGAGATCTCCTACATCCACGCCGAAGGGTGCCCCGCCGGAGAGATGAAACACGGCCCCATCGCTCTCATAGACGACAGCATGCCCGTGGTCGCCATAGCCCCCAGAGACGGGCTCTACGACAAGATGGCCAGCAACATAGCCGAGGTGAAGGCCCGGGGTGGCACCGTCATCGCTCTGGCCACCGAGGGAGATCGGGAGATCGCCCGGATGGCGGACCATGTTCTATACATCCCCCCCATGTCCCCCCTCCTGACCCCGGTGCTGGCCTCGGTGCCCCTGCAGCTCCTGGCCTACCACATCGCCCTCCGGCGGGGGTGTGACGTGGACCAGCCCAGAAATTTGGCCAAGTCCGTCACCGTGGAGTGAGCCCAAGAGGGGTTTTGACCCCTCCCATTGAGTCCCTGCGCCGCCTCAGGCTAGTGTGGTGTCCCCGAAAAAGGACACAAATTGACAGCCCAGCGTGAGTTTCCCTTGCGAATTTCAGGGTTAGGACACTGGCTAAGCAGGCACCTCCCGGAAATGCCTTCTCCTGAAATAGAGGGCCACGTTGACCAGGCTCACCATCACCGGCACCTCCACCAGAGGGCCCACAACCGCGGCAAAGGCCTGCCCGGAGCCTATTCCAAACACCCCTACGGCCACCGCGATGGCCAGCTCAAAGTTGTTGCTCGCGGCGGTGAAGGAGATGGCAGCCGTCCTGGAGTAGTCCACCCCTATCCTCTTGCCCATGTAAAAGGAGACAAGGAACATGACCACGAAGTACAGAAGCAGCGGGACGGCGATGCGGGCCACATCCAGGGGCAGGTGCACGATGACGTCGCCCTTCAGGGAGAACATCACCACGATGGTGAAGAGCAGGGCGATGAGAGTCAAGGGGCTGATGCTGGGTATGAACCTGGTCTCGTACCAGGTTCGGCCCCTGGCCCTGATAAGGACAAAGCGCGTTGCCATGCCGCCGAAGAACGGTATCCCCAGGTAGATGAGAACGCTCTGGGCAATCTGGCCCATGGTGACATTCACCGCCGACCCCTCCAGGCCCAACCACCCCAGCAGGACAGTCACAAAGAAGTAGGCGTACACCGAGTAGAAGAGTATCTGGAAGACCGAGTTGAAGGCCACGAGGCCGGCCGCGTACTCATTGTCTCCCCTGGCCAGCTCGCTCCAGACGATGACCATGGCGATGCAACGCGCCAGCCCTATCATGATGAGCCCCACCATGTACTCCGGGTAGGCCCGCAGAAAGACAATCGCCAGCAGGAACATCAGCACCGGGCCGATGAGCCAGTTCTGAACCAGGGAGAGGCCAAGCACCCTCCAGTCTCGGAACACACGGCCCAGCTCCTCGTACCTCACCTTGGACAGGGGGGGGTACATCATGAGAATGAGGCCAATGGCAATAGGAACAGAGGTAGTTCCTATCTGGAAGCGGGAGACAAAGCTGGCGCTTTCGGGGTAGAAGTAGCCCATGCCTACCCCAAAGGCCATGGAAAGGAATATCCACGCCGTCAGAAGGCGGAAATCCCCAAGGTACGCGAGCAGCCTCATGAAGCCTCCATTATCAACAACCCTCAGGGGCTCTTCCTCAGACAACCTCGACGGGCACGGTCAGGGCGATCCCCATGTGGGCCAGGCGCTCCCTGTTGACGGAGTAGAACACCCACAGTCCCCCCTTCCTGGCTCGCAGCAGCCCGGCATCCCTGAGTATCTTGAGGTGGTGGCTGACCGTGGACTGCCCCAGGGGGAAGTTCATCCCAATGTCACAGACGCAGACCCCTTTTTCGTCAGCCCCAAGAAGCAGAGACACCATCTGTACCCGGGCTGGGTCGGCGAGGGCCTTGAAGACCACCGCCAGCTCCCTTGCCTCAGACGGGTCCAGCTTGGGGCGAAGGGCAGGGGAGCACAACTGGGGAACAACGCGTAAGGGCCTGGTTTGAGCGCTCATGGGGCATCCCTCCACCATATTGCCTGTACCTTGCACAGTACACATGTTAGGGGCTATATTGACATACGTCAATATAGCCCCTAACATGGTCGAATAAGACGCTATGCAGCGCGGCCGGAGGATGCCCCATGAGCGACGTTCTTTTCGTGTGTGTTCACAACGCGGGGCGAAGCCAGATGGCCAAATCACTCTTCAATCGCCTATCCCGGCAGAGGGGCCTGCGCCTGAGGGCGGAGTCCGCAGGCACGGAGCCTGGAGAGCACGTCCATGCAAACGTAATAGAGGCGATGCGTGAGGTGGGCCAGGACCTGACAGGCGAGCATCCAAAGATGCTGACCAACGACATGGTTAAGGAGGCTCAAAGGGTTATAACCATGGGGTGTGCTGTAGATGCAGAGGCTTGCCCAGCGTTGTTTCTCAAGGACGTCGAGGACTGGGGGCTGCCCGATCCCAAGGACGGGAGTCTGGCTGACGTACGTGCTATTCGGGACACGATTAGCCAGAGGGTTGAGGAGCTTATTGCCTCTCTGAAATCCGAGTGAAAGTGGACAGGCGCATCCGGTTCGGCCTACCCCTGGCGAGTTTCCTCACCGCCACGTAGCGTAGCTCTGGGCGAGACTATCTATCATCCTTGACTCGCAATCGCTTCCCTTTGCGACATTGACGACAGACCAATGCAACAGCGCAAACGGCCCAAAACTGGACAGGGATGGTTTTTTAAGTATAATAGTAGCTAGTTTCGGCCACCCAAGCCTGAGCACGCTGGGGCAGTAGCAGGGTCAGCCCGGGTGATGGCCTCTTTGGTGTCGCCCTGGCATCCAGGCCACAGCAAGCAATCCTGAGTACCTTGTCTGGAGAGTGCAATGAGCAACGCGAAGAGCGTCGTATACTTCGAGGAAGTAGGGAAGCGGGACATATCCATCGTGGGAGGGAAGGGCGCCAGTCTGGGTGAGCTGTACCAGGCTGGCATCCCAGTTCCCAAAGGCTTCGTGGTCACGGCCCAAACGTATTACGGCTTTCTGGAAGGGGCCAAGCTGGAGAGCCATATCCAGAGTGCCATGGACGGCCTGGACTGCAACGACTCCGAGGCCCTGGCGAAAGCCTCGCAAAGGGTGAAAGAGGCCATCAAGGGCGCTCCCTTGCCCAAGACGATAGCCCAGGAGATCGTGAAGGCATACCGTTCCCTGGGACAGGGGCCCGTGGCGGTCCGCTCCTCAGCCACCGCCGAGGACCTGCCCGACGCCTCCTTCGCAGGACAGCAGAGCACCTTTCTCAACATCGTGGGGGATGACAACGTGGTACGGGCGGTGCAGGAGTGCTGGGCCTCCCTCTTCGAGCCGCGGGCCATCTTTTACCGATGGGAGCAGGGATTCGACCACCTCAAGGTGGGTATCGCGGTGGTGGTGCAGCGCATGGTGCAGTCCCAGACCTCCGGAGTCCTGTTCACCGTCGATCCCATCTCCAATAACCCCCGTAGGATCACCATAGAGGCCGTCCTCGGCCTGGGGGAGGCCATTGTCTCCGGCGCCATCACCCCGGACTACTACGTGGTGGACAAGGAGAACGTGGACATCGTAGAGAGGAAGCCCGCGCTCCAGACGCGAATGCTGGTCCGCAATCCCAAGATAGCCCTGGACTCCGAAGATGCCAACGTCTGGGTAGACGTCGCCCAGAGAAAGCAGGGGAGCCAGAAGCTCACCAACGACCAGATCGTAGCCCTGGCCCACATGGCAAAGAGAATCGAGAAGCTGTACGACTCCCCCCAGGACATCGAGTGGGCCCAGGAGGATGGGAATCTCTACATCGTTCAGAGCCGCCCCATAACCACCCTATCAGAAACCCCGAACTCCTTCAAAGACATCCTGAAGAGGACCAGCGCCACGGTCCTGGTCCGGGGCGCCAGCGCCAGCCCCGGCATAGCCCAGGGCCCCGTCAAGATCATCCGAGACGCCTCGGTCATCCACCTGGTGGAGAAGGGTGACATACTGGTCACGGAAATGACTACCCCGGACTTTGTGCCCGCCATGAAGAAGGCCGCCGCCATCGTCACCGACAAAGGGGGCCGCACCTGTCACGCGGCCATCGTCAGCAGGGAGCTGGGCGTGCCCTGCATAGTGGGCACAGAGACAGCCACCCATGTCCTCCACCAGGGGCAGAAGATCACCGTGGACGCCTCCCAGGGGATAGTCTACCAGGGATACCTGGACCTGGCACCGAAGGAGGAACTAGCCCCCCATCGGCGTCTCAAGACCACTACCCGAGTGTACGTTAACCTGGCCGACCCCGAGCTGGCCGACGCGGTGGCCGCCAAGCAGGTGGACGGCGTGGGACTGCTGCGGGCGGAGTTCATCATCCGCAACACCATAGGGGTACACCCCTTGCACGCCCTCAGCCAGGGCAAAGGACAGGAGTGGACCGACAAGCTGGCAGTCGGCCTGGAGAAGTTCTGCGCCCCCTTCTACCCCCGCCCCGTGGTGTACCGCACCACCGACTTCAAGACCAACGAGTATCGCCATCTCGAAGGGGGGAAGGAGTACGAGGAGGAGGAGGAGAACCCCATGATGGGCTACAGGGGCTGCTCCCGCTACGTCCGGGAGCAGGAGGCCCTCCGCCTGGAGGTGGAGGCCATCTTGAAGGTCTACTCGCAGTACGACAACCTCCACGTGATGCTCCCCTTCGTGCGCACGCCCGAGGAGCTGGCCCTGGTCAAGGAGGTGCTGGATTCCCAGGGACTGAGGCGGGACGGGGGACCCAAGCTGTGGATGATGGTGGAGATCCCCTCCAACATCATCCTCATGGACCAGTTCATAGACATGGGTCTCGATGGCATATCCATCGGCTCCAACGACCTCACCCAGCTCATCCTGGGGATTGACCGGGACAACGAGAAGCTGGCCAACCTCTTCGACGAGCGGCACCCCGCGGTGCTGTGGGCCCTGGAGAGGGCCATAACCATCGCCAGGGCCAGAGGCATCACCTCCTCCATCTGCGGCCAGGCCCCGTCCTTCTTTCCAGACCTCACGGAGAAGCTGGTCAGGTGGGGGATAAGCTCGGTCTCCGTAAGCCCCGACATGATAGACCAAACCAGGGACATCATCGCCGTGGTAGAGGGAAAACTGGGCAAGCTTCCCCCTCAGGATGAATCGTAACACCCGGCTCCACAATGCATGAAAACGGCTACTGCCCTCATGGTTCGACAGGCTCACCATGAGCGGGTAGCGGGTCGGGAGGCAGCCGCTTACCACGGACGAGAAAAAGCCTTGTCATTCCGAACGCAGCGCAGCGAAGTGAGGAATCTAGGGCCTATCATACTTGGCATGGGCACATGCCCTAGGTGCTTCGCTTCGCTCAGCATGACATTCCTCTCTCCGCTCATCCTGAGCTTGTCGAAGGGTGGCAGATATTTCCCCAACGATGAACCGTAGCACCCGCCTCCCCAGAGGGACTTGATGCTGGAAGAGGTAAGGCAAAGGCTGGAGCTGAGGGAGAGGAGCCTCTCGCCCTTCGCCGTCAAGGCCCGTGAGTCCCGAGGCCGCGTCGCCCCGGAGGAGCCTTCCCCCCTCAGGACCGAGTTTCAGCGAGACCGCGACCGCATCATCCACAGCAACGCCTTCCGACGCCTCAAGCACAAGACCCAGGTGTTCATCGCCCCCGCGGGGGACCACTACGTCACCCGCCTGACCCACACCCTGGAGGTGGCCCAGATAGGCCGCACCATAGCCAGGGCCCTGAACCTCAACGAGGACCTGGTGGAGGCCATCGCCCTTGGTCACGACCTGGGACACACCCCCTTCGGCCACGTGGGAGAGGAGGAGCTGAACCGCCTTCACCCCGAGGGATTCCAGCACGCATCCCAGAGCGTCAGGGTGGTGGAGCACCTGGAGAAGAACGGCCAGGGTCTCAACCTCACCTGGGAGGTGAGAGAGGGCATCGGTGCCCACTCCAAGCCGCGAGAGGACCTGATGGGCGCGCCGAAGGACAACATCACCCTGGAGGCCCAGGTCTGCCGCATCTCCGACGCGGTGGCCTACCTCAACCACGACATAGGCGATGCCATCAGGGCCGGACTCCTCTCTGAAGAGGATTTGCCCACAGAGTGCAAGCGTGTCCTGGGGACTCGGCACTCCCAGCGCATCGACACCATGGTCACCGACATTGTGGAGTCCTCCTGGAGCGCCACGGGCGCGGCGCCCCCGCGCGACGGGGAGGAGGTGACCATCGCCATGAGCACCAGAGTGCGCCAGGCAGCCAACACCCTGAGAGGGTTCATGTTCCATCGAGTGTACTTGCCGGCGGGAGAGGGGGAACCGGGCCAGCAGGCGAGGGCCGTTGTCGGCTTTCTATATGACCACTTCAACAGCCACCCGGAGGAGATACCGCAGGAGTACCACATAAGGGAGGAGCCTGCCCCGCGCATGGCCGTTGACTACATCTCCGGCATGACGGACCACTTCGCCCTGCGCCTGGCGGAGCGTATTCAGCCAGGCATCACCGCGGGGTTAGCAAGCTGGCAGCCCTAGGGGGTGGGCCTGCCGCGGAAGGCCCCCATCCTAAACCTTCCCCCGCGAGCGGGGGAAGGGATTTCTCTCCCCCGTCGCACGGGGGAGAGTCAGAGAGGGGGTAGACCGTTCGCAATGTAGCGCATCCCTGTGAAAACACCCTCTTAGGGGCTGCGCCCCAAACGCCTCATGCTTTTTGATTAGATCAGGGTGAGAGGCACAGTTGCCACGCTCATGGTTGGGCAAGCTCGACATAGATTTGGAGATTTCGGCATTCGTGAGGTTTCCAGACGATACTAACTGATTTCGTGAAAAATCCGTATGCCGAGCTTTGCCCCTTGAGCGGAACTACAAACAGTTAGATGTGTCCCCTAGGACAATCCCTTAGCCTGTTATATAATTCTGGATAGACGACGGGGCGGAGGATCTCCATGACCAACGACGTTCAGCTTATTGGAAGGCTCCTCAACAAGATGGAGGGCGACGATCTGGAATTTAAGCGCGACCAATATCGCCTCGACTCTCCAGAGCAAAAGTCTGAGCTGATTAAGGACGTTGTTTGCATGGCCAATACCCCCAGGGCTGGTTCGGGCTACATTGTGATCGGCGTTGCGACCGAGAACGGGCGCCCTACCGAAGTTGTTGGAGTTACCGTCCATCCGGATCCTGCGGAACTCCAACGAATACTCGCTGCACAAACGGCACCGACACCGAGGTTCTCTTATCGCATCGTGCCCTACGAAGGCGCTAAGCAGATAGGGTTACTTGAGATTCCCGCCGATCGCAACGTTCCAGTAGTGATTAGGAATACATATGGTGTACTGCGCAAGGGAGCTGTTTACCTCCGAAGAAATACCGAGTGCGCGGCTGGTGACCAGCAGGATATTCTCAGGATTGTCCGCTGGGCCGAACCCAGTCAAAACGAAGAAGCGGGTACATCTGGAATCTCGGCGTCTTGGGAGACATTGTATCGCCTGTGCGATGGCTTTGATCAGAGGCAGGCTTTTGTGGCCGTATTACCACGCTCTCCTGAACTCAGCCAGGATGATTGGAATGCTTTTGCATCCCTCGGCTGGCACCTCGTGATTGACCTTGATCTTGAGACCGATACGGATGGTGGGTACTCAAAAGCAGGACCCGAACTTGCAAAAATAAGGTCATTGAGACTCACGGCTCTTGACGACATCATGGCTGAGACAGGGGTCGGCTCCTCAGTATGGGTCGCAGCGTTGGGGCTGACCAGTCGTCCCTCTACTATCCGAAGCCACACATGGAGAGAATGGAATCAGTCCAAGGCTCGCACACTAGACCGTTGGGTGATCGAATTGGCGCGGGTGACGGAGCCACAGCCTACCACGGCTCTCATATTGGGCGGTGAGCATTCGTATGTCCAGAGCGTTTGCGACATGTTAGACCAGGCGTTTGGTGGGCGCCTGACCCTTGTGTTTGCGACACCGTCACCAACGACCTACTCGGCAATCATAGAGAAACTCAATGCCAGCGAAGTCGCCATTCGCGTCACTGAAATTTGCGCTGGGATCCGTGATGTCCGAAAGTCTCTGCCTGAGACTATGGACATTGAACTCCCGAAGCTAGGGGGTGGGAGTATGCTTGTGCCTCCCGAACGAGCCAGATGGGTCGAAGAAGAGCTTGAGATTGTGCATCTCGGCGCAGGGATTTCGCCTGCGGACCCTAGCATTGAACTGCGGGATTTCCTGAGAGGACTCCCAATAACCTGGTACGGTCTCAACGTGAGGGTGGACATCGATCGCCGTGTGACAAACGGCCTGGAGACTCGCTTGAGGCGTGAACTAGAATCCCGTGACACTCGCCGGGTCAATCTTTTTGGTGAGTATCCCTTGACAGCACGGTAGATATGTGGTAGACTTAGGGCATCAAAGAGGTGCCACATGAACAAGTTTACCATAGCCAGATTCAACGAACTA
>JACVQK010000063.1:0-16996 GCA_015661155.1 Dehalococcoidia bacterium
GATATGCTGGACGCATACAAGAAGCAGCGTGGAAGCTGGCAAGTCTACGAGCAGCGGTTTCTCGAGTTAATGAAGGAGCGAGGTGTTGAGGAAGGGGTCTCGCGTGAGACCCTAGCGGACAGCTGCCTTCTATGCAGCGAGGATAAGCCTCAATACTGCCACCGGCGACTCGTCGCGGAGTATTTCAAGCAACATTGGGGCGACGTAGATATTCAGCACCTGGGTTGAACAGTGATATATCGACACTTGTCTACAACCCATGAGCAGTGAGGCTGACTGAAGAGGAGCGGCGTATGGTAGAGGGAGACAACTGAACCATGATACAATGTCCTTACGAGGTAAGAGGGACTTCATGCATTTACGAATAGAGATGGAACAAGAAACGGACGGGAGGTGGATTGCCGAGGTTGCTGGCCTGCCTGGGGTCATGGCCTATGGGCCCACTCCTGAGGCAGCCACGGCTAAGGCCAAGGCGCTGGCACTGCGTGTACTGGCTGACCGCCTGGAGCATGGAGAAGCCGCGTCTGATCTTCTAAGCGTGTCTTTCGAAGCAGCGTGACTACCTGGCCCAGCACCAGGGCGCAACAGGTTTTGGTAGCCCTCCTTAGTACAGGATGGACGGTCAAACGGCAGTCAGGGTCACACCGCGTTCTCGAGAAGGAAGGCCGCCACGAGTTTGTTTTCGCTTTTCATGACAGCGAAGAGATCGGGCCACGCATGTTGGCCCGTATTGCTAGACACACGGGACTCCGGCCCCAGGACTTGTGACTGATGCCCGTCCAGTTTTACGACTTGTACGGTCTCACAGAAGCGGAGCGGCGTCTGGTAGAGGAATCGGGGTGAGCAATGTGGCTGAAAAGCAACCCGGCTTCCGGCGCATCGGCGATGAGGCGGTGCAGGCGAAGACGGGCAAGGGATGGGAGGAGTGGCTCGCCATCCTGGACGCGTGGGGCATGAGGGAGAAGGGCCACACCCTGGCCGCCAG
The DNA here is from genome assembly GCA_015661155.1 of Dehalococcoidia bacterium. GTDB lineage: Bacteria > Chloroflexota > Dehalococcoidia > Lucifugimonadales > UBA2985 > JACVQK01. The sequence goes on from JACVQK010000063.1 coordinate 986, forward strand.
GCACTTGCAGCACGACCACGGGCTGAGTCCATGGTGGGCCCAGGCCGTCACCATCCGCTACGAGTGGGAGCGGGGACTACGCACCGAGGTCTCCAGAGACCAGGGCTGAAGCCATGAACGGGTACTGGCTCGCGGCCATACGGCAACCCCTGTCTGGATTGACAATGAGCTGAAGCAATGGTATCATGGGTGCAACGTGAGGCGGCAGGCGGCGGCCGTTTGCCGCATCTTATCGGAGCTAAGGGTGGCGACAAGGGAATGGATAGCAGTTTCAAGCCGGTGACAACCCTGTTCCACTGCATCAACGCCTTGAGTGGAGCTACCTCTTTGGACCTGTCCGCCTGGGATAGCCCTGAGAGGCGGGTGATCAAGCTGCCCTGCTCCGCCATGCTGCGGGACGTGCACCTGCTCCGGGCGTTTGAAGCCGGCTCGGACGCAGTGGTCGTTCTCACCTGTCCCGAAGGACAGTGCGAGAACGTATCCGGCAACGCGAGAGCGAAGAAACGGGTTGAGAGGGTCAAGAAGCTGCTGGATGATATCCGGCTCGACGGCAGGCGGCTGGCGCTCTTTAGCGTATCTCCAGAAGACGAAGACGCCAGCGCTCAAATCATACGGAAGGCCCTGTCGGACATGGAAGACCTCGGCCCCAGTCCGGCACGCAGGGTTGCCGTGCCCCGTTTATAGGATAGGCCGTGGGCCCATAGCGGAGTTCAAGATGGAGTCAGTCCATGATAGTTGGTGAACAGAAACCCATCGCAGAGATCAAGAGAATGGTAGCGCCGTACAAGAAGCTCCTCATCCTGGGCTGCGGCACCTGCGTAAGCACCTGCTTTGCAGGGGGAAAAGACGAGGTGGCCACCCTCGCCTCCGCTCTGCGGCTGGCCTTCAGGGCAGAGGGAGGGGAGATTGAGGTTGAAGAGCTGACCGTGGAGCGCCAGTGTGAAAACGAGTTCATTCAAGAGGCGGCTGCCGGTGCCGCTCGCAACAGCGCTGTGCTGTCTCTGGCCTGTGGTGCTGGCGTGCAGGCTATCGCCCGACGCTTTGGCAGGACCCCCGTGCTTCCCGGGGTGAACACGAGCTTCATCGGTGTTCTGGAGCGCCAGGGCGTCTTCACCGAGGAGTGCATAGGCTGCGGCAACTGCGAGTTGGCCGTGTTCGGCGGAATCTGCCCCATTACCCGCTGCTCCAAGAAGCTGCTGAACGGACCCTGCGGAGGGTCTCAGGGTGGCAAGTGCGAGATCGACCCGGAGACCGATTGCGCCTGGCAGCTCATCATCGACCGGTTGAGGGTGCTGGGACAGATGGATAACTTGAGGACATACATCCCTCCCAAGGACTGGCGCTCCAGCATTTCCGGCGGACCCAGAAAGCTGGTCAGAGAGGACCTGATCGTATGAATCCCGAACCACAGAGCGGACTGCAACGGGTCCTTTCGGAGGGGGGGTTTGCCGTCACCGCGGAGTGCGGGCCTCCCCGGGGGGGCAATGCCGAGGTCATTCGCGACAAAGGCCGCTGGCTAAAGGGCTGCGTGGACGCCGTGAATGTAACCGACAATCAGACCGCCATCGTGCGAATGTCCAGCATCGCGGCCTGCGTTCACCTTCAGCAGATGGGCCTGGAGCCGGTCATGCAGATGGTCACCAGGGACAGGAACCGGATTGCCCTGCAATCGGACATCATGGGGGCCTACTCCCTGGGCATCAGGAATATCCTCTGTCTCTCGGGAGACCATCAGACCTTTGGCAGCCAGCCCGACGCCATGAACGTCTTCGACATCGACTCCATTAACCTGCTCCGGGCGGTTCAGACCATGCGGGACGAGGGCAGGGACATGAGCGGATACGAGCTTGACGGCCCACCCCGTATGTTCATCGGGGCGGTGGCCAATCCCTTTGCGGACCCCCTGGACTACCACGTCATTCGGTTGGCCAAAAAGATAGAGGCGGGAGCGGACTTCATCCAGACCCAGTGTGTATACAATCTGGAGCGGTTCAAGGAGTGGATGAGGCTGGCTCGGGAGGAGGGTCTCACCGATAGGGTTCATATCCTGGCTGGGGTAACTCCCCTGAGGTCCCTTCGGATGACACAGCACATGGCAAGCAAGGTGGCCGGCATGGATGTACCCGACTCTGTGAGAAAGCGGATGGCTGGTGCCCCCAGGGGAAAGGTCGCCGAAGAGGGCACCAGAATTTGCCTGGAGACCATTGCCGAGTTGCGCCAGATCGAAGGCGTCCATGGCGTTCATATCATGGCCATCGGGGGTGAGGAGAAGGTCAGCGAGATCGTGGAGGCCGCCGGTCTCACACCGGGTCCCGCCGTAGCCTAGTCTGGAGGGTTGTGTGCCCAAGAAATACCGGGTTCCCGTCGCAGCAGCCCCACCGAGAATTCGTCCCATCGGCAAGTATGCCACCATCGAGTTCCGGGAAGACTGTGCCGGAAGCTGTGCCGAGTGCGTCAGGAAAAGGTGCGTCTACGGGGTCTTCAACGAGAACTTTCTGAACATGAGCTCCATGGTCAATCCCGAGTTCCTGTATATCTGCCAGAGCTGCTTCCGCTGTGTGCAGGAGTGCACCAAGGGCATCTTCTCGCGGGTGATCAACCCCGAGTATCGGTCCCTGGGAGACGACTACTGGCGGGCCGACATCATCCACCAGACCTGGAACCAGGCACAGACCGGCAGAATTCCAGTCTCGGGAGCCGGCTACCGGGGCCCCTTTGTCGGTGAGGGGTTCAACTCGATGTGGACCGACATGTCGGAGATCGTGCGTCCCACCAGAGACGGCATCCTCGGTCGGGAGTACATAAACACCTCCATTGAGCTATCCCGCAGACCCCTGCGGCTGGAGTTCAGAGAGGACATGTCCCTGGCCTCAGAGGTGTTCCCAATGCTGGACCTGCCCATGCCGATGGTGTTCCAGCAGCCCGGCTTTGGTATCCTCAGCAAAAACGTGCTTCTGTCCATGGCCAGGGCGGCCCACACCCTGGGCACCATGATGCTCATCCAGCCCGAGGACTACTCCGACGATTTCGCGCCATACTCCAGCAGCCTGATACCCTGCCTGACCAGGAACAGCTACCTGGGCTTTGCAGACCTGGTCAAGAGGAGCCGCATGGTGGAGCTGGCATATGAGCCGGGAATCGAGGAGGAGTTTGCCGGGCTGCGCTCCCTGAAGCCCGACCTGTGCATCTCTGTGGGCATACCCCTCGACGCCGACGCGGCGTCTCGGGCCTTGAATCTCGCATACACCGACGTGGACACCCTCCACTTCCACGCCGACAACCGCGGCAGAGAGCTGAATGCGGAGGAGCCGCGCTTCCTGAAGGAGATGATCAGAGATGTCCACCTCAAGCTCGTTGACAACTCCATCAGACTGAAGGTCAACCTGCTGTTCTCCGGCGGCATCGCCATGGCCGAGGATGTGGCCAAGGCGATCATCTGCGGGGCAGATGGCGTGGCCGTGGACAACCCACTTCTCATCGCCCTGGAGTGCCGGATGTGCTACCGTTGTCTGGACGGTAGGTCCTGCCCCGCGAAGCTGGAGGAGATAGGTCTGGAGTGGGGTAGCCAGCGGATTGTCAACCTGATGGGTGCCTGGCATAACCAGCTGATCGAGGTGGCGGGCGCCATGGGAATCCGTGAGGTCAGAAGAATGCGGGGCGAAGTGGGTCGATCCCTCTGGTTTGAAGACCTGGAGAGGGAGAGCTTCGGCCCCATATTTGGCGAAAGAAAAGTGCAAGGACTTGGAATGAGATGAGCACAAAAACGCCGGGACCCCGCCTACCAGAGGTTGTCCAGGCACCGTCCCGATTTCGGAACGCCATCGGTAAGTTCACCATCAGGAGAAGCTCACGGTGCCAGTCCTGTGGCGTGTGCGCGGAGGTCTGCCCCTACGGTGTGCACACTCGGTACGACAACTACTCCATGCCGTTGCGCCCCAGGGACGACCTGTGTATCGGCTTCGAGTGCCGGCAGACGGACCACTTCTGCGTAGACCTGTGCCCGGAGAAGGCCCTGACGCTGCGCCTCAATCCCATCCTGGAGACCATGGGCGACTATCGCTGGACCCCCGAGATGCTCATCGCCCACTGGCAGATGGCAGAGACCGGCAACGTACCGGTGGTTGACCTGGACTACAGCATCGGCAACTCCGGCGGCGGCTTTGACAAGATGCGCTTCAAGACGCCGTGACGAGAGTATCGACACCAGGGTTCCCCTCAACAGGCGCAGGGACGGGCGGCCACAGAGGGAGATAGCCATCCCGTGCTACGGCGGTGGCATGTCCTTTGGCTCCGTTGCTCTGTCGGTCATAGTCGGCAGGGCACGGGCGGCCAGGCGTCTGAACACCCTGACCTGCACCGGAGAGGGCGGCTACCCTCAGGAGCTGGTCCCATATGCCGATAACGTCATCACCCAGGTTGCCACGGGGCTGTTCGGCGTGCGGGAGGAGACGATTCAGTACGCACCGGTGGTGGAGCTGAAGTACGCCCAGGGCGCTAAGCCCGGGCTGGGTGGACACCTGCTGGGCGACAAGGTGACCTCAGCGGTGGCGGCCCTTCGGGAGACGGTGGTGGGAAACGCGCTGTTCTCGCCCTTTCCCTTCCACAGCGTCTACTCGGTGGAGGACAACAAGAAGCACATTGACTGGGTGAAGGAGATGAATCCCCGGGCCCTGGTCTCGGTGAAGGTTTCCACACCCACAGACGTGGACATGGTGGCGGTGGGCAGCTATCATGCAGGCGCGCACATCATCCACTTTGATGGAAGCTATGGCGGCACTGGCGCCGCTCCGGACATCGCCAAGAAGAACATCGCCATGCCCATCGAGTATGCCATTCCCAAGGTGCACCGGTTCCTGACGGAAGAGGGCGTTCGGGACCAGGTCTGTCTCATCGCCAGCGGTGGCATTCGCAACGCGATGGACGTGGCCAAGGCCATCGCCCTGGGCGCAGACGGAGTGGTTATCGGCACCGCGGAGCTGGTCGCCCTGGAGTGCATCCGGTGCGGTAACTGTGAGAGCGGCCGGGGGTGTGCACGGGGTATCGCCACAACAGATGCCGAGTTGGGGTGCATGGTCGATGAGGCGTGGGCGGAGCAGCGCATCGTCAATATGTACACGGCCTGGCGCAAGCAGTGGTGCGAGCTCCTGCGGCAGTACGGCCTGCGGAGCATCCGGGAGCTGGTGGGCCGCTCCGATCTCCTGGTGCACCTTGACTATCTGGAGGAGGAGGAAAGGGCACGGTACAAGTCATCTCCTGTGGAGCACCGCGTGCTCTAGAAGCTACTGCACAGGTAACAGAGACTATGAGCTACGAAAACAGGGATATGGTCGATAAAATCCTGGCCTCCAGGGGGAGGCTGCCGCGTCGAGAGGTGCCCGATAGCAAGCTCTCAGAGGAGGGTGGCTGCGGAGTAACGGGCTTCATTGCGTCGGTCCCAGTACGGGGCCGCCACATCTTCACCCCCTCGGTCCAGATGCACAATCGCGGAAACGGCAAGGGCGGCGGCATTGCGGCGGTGGGCCTATCCCCGCAGGACCTGGGCGTAACCCAGGATGTCCTGGACAGCCACTATCTGCTTCAGATTGCCCTGCTGGACCCGAAGTCCCGCCCCGAGGTGGAATCCTTCGGCATCTCGCCTTTCCTTGATGTCCACAAGGCGGAGCGGATTCCCACCCTGGACGATTTCCGAGAGATAGAGGGGCTGGAGATCAGGCCTCCCGACGTCTGGCGCTACTTTGTCAGGGTGAAGCAGGATGCGCTGGACCGGTTTGCCGGTGAGAACGGGCTGGAGAGTATGGCCCCCCGCAAGGTTGAGGATGAGTACATCTATCGAAACTCCTTCCGGATCAACCAGGAGTTCTACGCCTCCCTGGGGGAGCAACGGGCCTTTGTCCTCTCGCATGGCCGAAACATCCTGATTCTCAAGATAGTCGGCTACGCCGAGCAGGTGGGCCAGTACTACCTCCTGGACGACTTCAGGGCCCATGGCTGGATTGCCCATCAGCGCTATCCCACCAAGGGGAGGGTCTGGCACCCCGGCGGAGCGCACCCCTTCATCGGCTTGAACGAGGCCCTGGTCCACAACGGCGACTTCGCGAACTACCACGCGGTCCGCGAGTACCTGGCACAGCACAACATCTTCCCCCAGTTCCTGACGGATACCGAGGTCTCCGTCCTGCTGTTCGACCTGTGGAGCCGGACCTTCGGGTATCCGGTGGAGTATATCATCGAGGCCATGGCTCCCACCACGGAGCACGACTTCGACCTGCTGCCGCCCGATAAGCAGCGCATCTACAGGCGTATCCAGTCGGGGCACATCAATAGCTCTCCGGACGGTCCCTGGTTCTTTATCATCGCGCGCAACAATCCCGAGGAGAACTACTTCCAGCTCATGGGCATTACCGACACCTCCATGCTGAGGCCCCAGGTGTTTGCCCTGCAGGAGGGGGAGGTGCAAATAGGCCTGATCTGCTCGGAGAAGCAGGCCATCGATGCCACGTTGCAGAGCCTGGCGGCGGAGGACAGCCGGTTCTGTCCCATTGCGGACAAGTACTGGAACGCGCGCGGCGGCAGCGCCACCGATGGTGGCTCCTTCATCTTCACCGTGGCCGACGCGGGCAGGGGAGATGGCTCCAAGCAGCTGGTCTGCACCAATAAGTTCGGTGAAGTGGTCAGGACCCCCGATAACCAGAGGCACTTCAAGAGCTCCCTGGACCTCTCGACTCAGGCATCTACCGAGGGGGTCTCATCGGCTGTGGAAGATGGCCTGGCCGCCGCCGACCTCTCCGGTCTCAAGGACTACTGCCGCAGGAGCCTGCCCCATTGGAGCTTCGCCTCGCTCATGCGTCTCTGCCAGGAGCTTGAGGTTCGGGCCAGCAGCAGCGACGATCTCAAGTCCAAGGCCATCGAGGTCCTGACCTACCTGAACGACCGCCTCATCTCCACGGGAGGCAAGAAGCGCAGCTCGGTGCTGCTGGCCGTGAGGGACAGTCTGAGCAGGATATTCAGCGCCTCCCCTGGTCTGGATGAGAGCGCCGGCGGCATATACCGCCACATAGACTGGAGCACCCGCGATACCCTCCGGCCCCCCCGCGACGGTGAGGGGCTCCTGGTTGTGAACGCTCGCGGGTTCCCGCCCGAGGGGGAGGAGTGCGATGCTCGCCTTATCGTCAGGGCCTATGAGCTGGGATGGAAGAGATTCATCTGCTATGACTACACGGGCCAGAGGTTCTGCGGGTGTGGCCTGGGACCGAATTCCCAGGGCGTCAGGATAGATGCTTATGGCAGCTCCGGGGACTATCTGGCCTCCGGCATGGATGGGCTGGAGATCATAGTCCACGGCAACGCCCAGGACCAGGTGGGCCAGATTATGAAGCAGGGCAAGCTGGTGGTCTACGGCGACGTGGGCCAGACGTTCATGTATGGGGCCAAGGGAGGAGAGACCTTTGTCCTGGGCAACGCCGCAGGGCGACCCCTGGTGAACGCGGTGGGCCGGCCCCGGGTTGTCATCAACGGCACCTGCCTGGACTACCTGGCGGAGTCGTTCATGGCCGGCGATCCCCTGAACGGCGGCGGCTTTGTCATAATGAACGGCATCGAGTTCGACAAGGATGGGAATGTGCTGGAGCAGGCCATGCCCTACCCCGGCTCCAACCTGTTCTCCCTGGCCTCCGGCGGCGCCATCTATATGCGGGACCCCTATCACCGGGTGGTGGAGGCACAGCTGAACGGCGGCGTGTTCGCCGACCTGGGCCCCGCCGACTGGGAGCTCATTCTCCCCTACCTGGAGGAGAACGAGAGGCTGTTCGGCATCTCGATAGAGAGGGACCTCCTGACGGTAAAGGGCGAGAGGAAGGGCTACCAGGACGTCTATCGCAAGGTGCAGGCGATCACGCTGGCTGTCTTGGCCGGGGCAAAGCCCAGGTCGGAGCACTGAAGCACTCCTTCGGGCAGTCCGTGGCGGCCACGGCCGCGAGATGAAGAAGCCCCTGCATGGGTGCTGGCGGTTCGCGTAGGCCCATCAGGCAATGCCCATCCAGGCTCCACGCCTGGTGATCCCATTACCACAACTGGCAGGCTGCTGAACAAGAGGAGTGCAGAGGGGCGAAGCCCCTTTGACGGGGGTATGGGGGTGTCCTCCAGACTGGGCTTAGCCCAGACCCATACCTTACGAACCGTAGAACATGGTCAGACCAGCACAGCAACAGTTGAGTGTGGGTGCAGGGTTTGCCCTGCCTCGCCCTGCTTGGGCATGGCTTTGCCTTTCACATCGGGAATGATAGAATGGTCAGGATTCCTTTGGGAAACGGTGAGGGGCTAGGATGCTGCAGGATGCGATTCCCGACACAGAGAAGAAGATCATCTCCATTCTCAGGGTTCTTGGCGAGTCCTCTGAGCCGATGGGGTCCATCGCCATCGCGCGAGAGTTGGAGCACCACGGCGTCTACCTGAGTGAGAGGGCTGTCAGGTATCACCTGAAGACAACAGACGAGAGGGGTTTCACCGTTCCCATGGGACGGGAGGGCAGGACGATCACAGCCGAGGGCCTGGAAGAGCAGCGGCTGGCATTGGCTCCGGGACAGCTGAGCTTCATGCGGCACAAGCTGGAGCTGCTGGCCTTTCTCACCACCTTTGACCCAGAGAAGCGGACAGGCCGGGTTCCCATAAACACCTCCCTCTTTGACAAGGAGCGATTCTCCGAGGCCCTCGCCTTCATGAAGGACACGTTCCGGGCTGGGTTCTGCGCTAGTCAGCTGGTGGCAACGGCGCAGGAAGGGGAGAAGCTTGGCGATGTGGTCATTCCAAAGTGCTGCTCAAGCGCGGCGTCCCCACTGAGTCCAAGTTCGGTGGAGTGCTGGAAATCAGGCGAGAGAGACCCAGACGCTTCGTAGCCATGATTGACTACGGTGGCACCTCCCTGGACCCCTCTGAGCAGTACATCCGTGCCAAGATGACCAGTGTAAATCAGGCCGTCACCACAGGAAACGGCAGGATTCTTGCCAACTTCAGGGAGATGCCTGGACCTGCCAGGCCGGTCGTCGAAGAGGTGATTCAAATGCTCAAAGCGGCAGGCTTTGGAGGTGTCTATCTCCTGGGTGATACCAGTGAGCCTGTCTGTCAGATTGCAGTGGGCCTGAATCGCATCGGCATGGTGCTCATCGGGGGGTTGAATCCCCAGGCAGCCGCAATGGAGTCGGGGGTCGTCGTTGAAAACGTGGGGGAAAGCGGCACCGTCGACTTTGAACAGCTAGTCAGCTTCTGGGGGCTGTGACCCAGTTCCTCCCCCATGCCAGGTGCCCTACCGGTTGACCGGTCAGGGAGGAAGGCGTTCAGAGAGCAGCGCTTGTTGAGGAGCCAGGGGAGGAAGCTGCACACCACCAGACCAGTGTCTCGCAAGAATCTTTACTTGACAGTCCTGGGAACGGGCACTGATGCTGTCCATCAACCGTTTGCCTGCCCAAGCGGCGACCAACGGCGAGATTGACCAGGCCATACAGGACGGGCTGTCCTATTTGTCCACCCAACAGAATGCGGATGGCGGGTGGTATCTGGGCTACAACATGGCAAATACGGCAGCGGCCCTGATGGCCTTTGAGAACGAAGGACACTTCCCAGGAGGAGGGTCAACGTACTCCACCGTGGTTGAGAAGGGTCTCAACCACATGTTCCTGTACTGCAACACGCTTAACATAAACAACCAGACCGTTGGTTACCCTGGGGGCATCGCGCTGTACCTTTATATTGGTAGAGAGGGTGGTCAGCCTAGTATGGGCCTGCCGGACACGCACCCGTTCCCTTGGTCGCATCCTGTTTTACCTTGCCCGTGGTGTCCCAGCAGTAGGTGTACTCCGTCGGGTTGTTTCGAAGATAGTCCACCAGGGCACCCTCGACGGGAACGGCGGCGAAGCTACTCAGATAGTTGCCCGAGGTAGCCAGGTTATTTGCAGTTACAGTGGTAGACCCGGTGCTGGCCATCATCGTGTCCATGGCAGCCTGCACGGTATCGAGCTCGGCCGCGGATGCGCCCTCTTCGCCCTTGCCGGCAAACTGGATTACGCTAACAACACTGGCCGCGGCCAGGGCCACGACTATGGTTACAACCACCAGCAGCTCCACCAGGGTGAAACCGCTCTGGGATCTCATGGTTTCCTTGAGCAATCTCTTGGCATGGTCTCTCATTTGTTCATACCTCCAAAGGCGTTCTGGACCTCCAATGGTCTCCGATGTTCTTCCAAGTCTCTCCAGAAGTGGTTTCACCTCCCTTCTTTTAATCGGCTGTTTACAGGCTACAGTACCTCTGTAAAGAGCATGTCAGAGAAAGATAAGAAAAGGGAAAGAGTTCCTGCCTGGGCCATGCCCATGCAGGTCGAGCCCTGCACCCACACTCAACTGCCGTTGCCTTGGTCTGATCATGTTCTATGGTTCGTGAGGTGCGGGTCTGGGCTAAGCCCAAGCATCCCGACACGTCGGGACTGTACCCACACTTCTCAGAGGGATCTATGGGTAGGCTGAGACAGGGTCTGGAAGATGTGGGTCTGGGCTAAGCCCAGTGTCCGGGGCAAGGGCCGTGGTGAGCTTGACCTGGAAGGACACTGCTCCAGTGTCCTGTACCTGGCCGCCATCGGGAGCGCCCGAAGTCCCTAACATCTCGATCCGCACGACCTGCACATCGGCAAATGCCCCCGATGCCTGGAGGCTCTCCGAGTACCGGATGACCTCTTCATAAGAGGGGCCCGTCCCACCCAGGATGAATCCCCCCTTCTGTAGCAGAAGTGTCGAGATGTGTACCTGGGGAGGCAGGGCTTCTTCCGTGGTCACCTCCATCTGTGCCAGCAGCGCCTGCATCTCGAGGTCCAGGCCATGGATTGCCGACTCCATCTCTGAAGCCTGCTGGCTGGCCGCCTTGGTACGCTTTGAGATGGCGTCCCCTCGCGCTATGCTGATGCTGAGGCTGCGCCCCTGGCGCTCCAGGACGGCGGCCCTGGATGTGAGCGCAGCCTGGAGGGATGCGATATCGTGCACCTCAGCGTTGGCCATGAAGGCCAGGTACAGGAAAGCCAGCAGGGCAACGAAGACCCCAAAGGGCAGCACCGGCAGTCCTCTGGCAAGATGTCTTTCGGGGAGCAGGCTATTGGGGGTGCTTTGCCGCCTGAAGAGCCTGCCTCCTGCCCGGTCCAAGAGGGCCATGCCCAGGTTTGCCGCGTATTCATGAGCGGGAAAGTGGTCCGGGTATATCAGAGGCGGTGTGAAGGGCAGCACCCTTTGCTCCAGAATCGTCTTCAGGGCCTCGACCAGCGGGGCTTGGGCGGCCAGCTGACCGGTAAGCACCGCTGGTAGCCGTACCTCTTCAGGGCTATCAGCCTCCGTCTCAGCGTAGCTGACCACCTGCTCCACAGCTCGGGCCACCGACTCTGCACGCTCCTCGGGGCTGGCATCCCTCTCGCCGAGCTCCACCTGGTGCACGGCCAGCGGAGCACCCTTCCTGACCAGCACCATGGCCACCATGGTCTGTCCCAGTTCCACGATGATGGCATTGGAGACCCCGGCGGCCATGGCCAGAGAGGCGGCCCTGGAGTAGACCGCCGCGGGACGAAGTCGAGCCTCCTTGAAGGGAAGGACGTGCTGGTCCATCGCCTCTCGCGACACGGCAACGATGACCACATCCCCCCCCGCGCCTGTCCTCTGGTGCCGCCACGTGACGTCCACCTCCTCCTGGGTAAAGGGGATGGTCTCCATCAGCTCGGAGAGGACTACCTGCTTGAGATAGCGCCGGTCGATCCTGGGCAGCCGCAGTCGTCGCGTGAGGGGAGTGTAGAGAGGAAGACAGGTCACCAGGCGTCCGCGACGGACGGGCATCTCCTTCAGCAGGGCACGTAGCTGGGCAACAGGCCCCTCCTCCTGCGGCGGAGCGTCGCCGTTCCGGGACATGTCTTCCGTGGCCGCCGATGTCCCCCAGGCTATGACCGTGCGCCCTCTGAGCACCACCACCCGGAGGAGTCCGTCCGCCATGTTCACGGTGATGGTATATCTGCGAAACCGTTGTAGCATTCCGGCCAGGGCACCGGTTGGGGCCAGCCGGCGCGCCGCTCTGAGAAGCCGTCCAGCCAGCGTTTGGGGAGGGCTATCCTGGGAGTGCCTGCGCGATCCTTCCGATGCTCCAACCCCTTCCTCCGATGCCACCAGCGAGGATGGGTCCAAGATAGCCAGCGCATCGTGGTCCTGAAGGGTCTGGTGGTTTCGATGCCGTAGGAACGTCATGGTGCCTTTCTTTCCGGGGTAGCCCTGGACAGCAGGTAGAAGAGAAGCTGGACCTGTGCCGAGGGGGTGCCGTCGAGACCCGACATGCGGAAGCTCGATACGCCCATGGCTGGTGCCCTCTGGTGAAGAAGGCGCAGGAACTGGTAGAGCTGGGGAGTCGCTCCCCGAAGGGTGAGGGTCATGGGCAGGGTTGGGTGCTCAGCGCCGTTCCGATCCTCTGAAGACACCTCTCCGGCGGTCACCGACACGAGGGCGACCCCCGTCTCCATGGCCGTGTTGGACAGAAGCGCCATGGGGTTGTCCGTATCCGGGTCGCTGAAACTGCTCCTCAGCTCCTCCAGCCGTTGCTCTTGGGACAGCAGCATCGCCTCCAGCGCTCCCTCGTCGGGTGGCTGGTTTCGTATCTGGGCCGATAGCTGCTGTACCCGGTTGTCCAGGGATGTCACCTGCCTGGAGCCCTCCCAGTACCTGGCTGCCAGCACCGTGTAGTACACCAGCAGGACTGCTGCCAGCAGCGCGGCCACGGCGACCCAGGGTTTGACCCCTGGAAGACGTCTTCGGAAAGCTGCCAGCGCCTTTGCCATGTTGCAGGTGTCCGGCTATTTGAGCGCGTTCAGGCTGGAGTAGATGGGAAGGAACATGGAGAAGGCCAGGAACCCCACGACACCTCCCACGATGAGGGTGGAGGCCGGCTCCAGCAATCCCAGGAGGCTGTCCAGCCGCTGCTGTAGCTGCTTCTGGTAGGTGACCGAGGCGTCGTTCATGGTTCGCCGGAGCGAGTTGCTCTCTTCCCCCATGATTACCAGCTCCACAAACATGGTGGGAAGAGTGGGGCATCGCTTGAGAGCTGACGCCAGGCCATGGCCGCTCAGAAGACTCTCCTCAGCTTCCATGAAGGCACGTCTCAGCACCTGGTTCTTGCAGCCGCTTATGCCCAGCCGGAGGGCGGTGGACAGGGACACTCCTGCCTCCATCAGCATCGCCATGGTGCAGGAGAACCTGGCCAGCTCCCCGGACACCACCAGAGACCCCAGAAGGGGGCTCCTGGCCTGGGCGGCGTCCATCCAGTACCTCACCCTGGGGACCCGTCGCAATAGGGACAGAGCGACTACTATGGCAACAGTCATGGCTAGAATCTTCAGGAAGTGCTCCCTACCCTTGCTGAATAGCAGGATGGTGACCCTGGTGGGAAAGGGGACCTGGGTGTCCATGCTCTCAAAAACCTTGAGCATAGGGGGCAGGGCCACGGTTATTAGGACTCCCAGGGTGATGGTGGAGAGCGCGATGATGGCGGCGGGGTACATCAGGGTGCGGATGGCCTTGCTCTTGGCCTCCCGATCCTTCTCATGGATATCCGCCATCTGCTCCAGGGCAGGGGCCAGGCGTCCGGTGTACTCCCCCACCTCCACCACGCTGATGAAGAGGGGGCTGAACACCAGGGGATGCTGGCCCATGGCAGAGGAGAGGCTGCCCCCTTCGTCCAGGGTTTTGCGGATGGCCTCAAGGGTGCGCCGCATCCTGCGGCTGCATCCCTCCATCTGGAGCATCTCCAGGGTGCGCAGCAGGCTACCACCGCTGATGAGCATGGCGGCCAGGTACCTGCAAAAACGTATCAGCTCCTTGGGGCTGACTTGAAAGAGGGACGGGAGAAGCTCCTCCATGCTGGGGAGGCGTCTGGCGGGTCTTACCAGCAGCGGCTTGCTCCCCTGTCGGCCCACCAGGTCCCTGGCCTCGGCCATGGTGTGTGCTTCCACTCGCCCCTTGACCACGCCCTTCTCCAGGTTGTATGCCACGTACTGAAAAGTCATGGCCAGCCTCCCTACTCCAGGGCAAACAGGACGCGCATCATCTCGTAGGGAGTCGTGATGCCCTGCTTGACCTTCAGCATTCCATCTCGCCTGAGGGGGATCATGCCCTCTTCAACGGCCTCCTTCCAGAGCTGGCTTCGAGAGGCGTCTCCCAGGAAGAGCTGCCTGAGGTTGTCGGACAGGGCCATGAGCTCAAAGACTCCCGTGCGTCCCCTGTACCCGGTGTGGGCGCACAAATTACAGCCGGAGCCGTAGATAAACTGCTCCCGCACCTCCCCCATCTCCGAAGCGTAGGCGGTCTGCTCCTCAACGGGGCGAGGCGTCACCGTCCTGCAGCCGCTGCACACGACCCGGACCATGCGCTGGGACACGATGCCCGCCACCGACGAGGCTATGAGGTAGGGGGCTACGCCCAGGTCCCGAAGGCGGAGCAGGGCGGATACGGCATCGTTGGCATGAAGGGAGGTGAGGACCAGGTGGCCGGTGAGAGCGGCCTGAGTTGCGATGGTCGCCGTCTCCTGGTCCCGTATCTCTCCCACGAGGATCACATCCGGGTCCAGGCGCATGATGCTGCGAAGCTGGGTGGCAAAGGTGATCCCGGCCTCGGTGTGTACCTGCATCTGGTTGCAGTCGGCGATGTGGTACTCCACCGGGTCCTCCAGGGAGATGACGTTCTGCTCGATGCGGTTGATCTGGAGGATGGAGGAGTAGAGGGTGGTGCTCTTTCCGGCTCCGGTGGGCCCGCAGACCACCACCATGCCGTAGGGAAGCCGCAGCAGCCGCCGGTACTTTTCCCAGACCTCCAGGCTCATGCCCAGCTGATCCAGGCCTATCAGGGTGAACCGTTTGTCCAGGAGCCGCAGCACCACCATCTCCCCCTCTACGGTGCTGCTCACGCCCACGCGGACGTCCACCCTGCGGTTCTGGACATCGACGGTGAACTGGCCGTCCTGGGGACGCCTGCGCTCTGCAATGTTCATGCCGGCCATGATCTTGAGCCGGGAGACGAGGGTAGGGTGCATCTCCATGGGTAGACTCATAACGTCGTGCAGAATCCCGTCGATGCGGAACCGGACACGCAAGCGGAACTCGGTGGGCTCCACGTGGATGTCCGAGGCCCTGTCCTGGAGGCCCTGGCGCAGCAGCAGGTCTATCACCTGGGCCGGCGGCAAGTCTTTCAGGAGCCCGGCCGTTACCTTTGCCCCATGGCCCTCCAGGGCTCCATGGGAGCCTTCCGACGGGCCCTGGGTCAGCCTGTAGGTGATGTCGATGTGCTCCAGGATATCCTCGGAGGTGGCTACCACGGGCTCGATGGCGGTTTCCGTGCGTACCGTGAGGTCCTGGACCAGTTGGAGGTCCATGGGGTCGGCCATGGCCAGCATCAGGCGACCCTCCCCGCTCTTGATGGGCAGCACCATGTACCTGCGAGCGATCTCCTCCGGAAGAAGGGCCAGAGCATGGGGGTCAATGGCCTGGCTCCGCAGGTCTACCATGGCAATCCCCAGGTGCAGGGCCATCAGGGCCGCCAGGTCCCTGGACAGGACCAGACCCTCGCGCACCAGAACACGGCCCAGGGAGAGCCTCTCCCTTCGGGCGACCTCCTGGACCTGGGCCACCTGCTCCCTGGAGAGGATGCCCGCATCCACCATCGTCTGGATGAAGGAGAAGGCGTGCCCAGACCTCTGCTGCGGCGACGGCGTTCCTTCACCGTACAGAGTGGAGGCGCTGGTCGGCGGAAGGTCGGTGGAATCGCTCATATGTACCTTGTCATGCCGAGGTGGAGTCAGGCAGGAGTCCTCTCAGGGGCTCACGCCTGCTCGTGGGAAGTGGCGTCCGTGAGCCATACCTCGAGCCGCGACTCGGTGCTCTTCGACCCGTTCTTGGAGATATCAAATACCCGGGACACTCCTTTCATGTGCTGGAGCACGCCCTTCAGGTACAGGGG
>JACVQK010000063.1:17008-23521 GCA_015661155.1 Dehalococcoidia bacterium
GGGCTCCCGGAGTCCGACCCAAAGCTCCAGCCCCTCCCTGTGGTTCCCCACCAGGCGCAGCAAACGGCACTGGGGCTTCTGGCACACCTCGTCCACGAAGCGAACCAGCTCCCGAAGGCACCCGTTGACGTTGACGCTCAGCCGGACGGTGCCCTCGTAGAGCTCTCCATCCAGAAGCTGAGAAGAGAGTTCAGTCCCCTGGCAGGAGCCTGAAGACAGACCAGCGACCTGCTCCAGTAGGCCCGCCTGCCCAGTAGCCATGAAGCCGTCCTCCGGTTCGCATGACTTCCCCTGGGGGATGGGTTGCCCGGTTTCCCTCTCATGGCCCGTCTCCACCGGCTGCCAGGGCGGAGCGACGCTCATGACAGATGGTATTCCATCCAGGCCGTCGTCCTTGGTGGTGACGGGACTCTCAAAGACGTCCTGGGCAACCCGCTGGAGCTCCCTCTGTACAGCCTCCAGGAGTCTTGTCCTGACCTGGATGATGGCAGCCCTGACCTCCGCCGTCGCGGCATCGAACTCCTGGGCGACACGGGCAGAGCCGGGCTCCCCGTACAGCCGGGGTCTCTCCCGCCCGTCGACCGGGTAGCTGCGAAGGGTTCGATCGGCGAGCTGGCCCTGCCCTGCGTTCAGGCCGCCGTTGCCGTTAAGGGAACGCGGAGCCTCTTGCTTGCCGTCCACCGTGGCGTCAGGCTCGGTGACCTCCCAGGAATCGGCCCTCTGGTGCTCTCTGGTGCGTATCATCGTATCTTCTCCCTTCCTCTCTCTATTCTGGGACAGGATCGGTGGCCGCATTGGGCCTCGGTATAACCCGCTAGCAGGGTGCTGAAGAACCCCTTCGACCATCCCCCTGGCCCCCTTCCTGACCAGGAAGGGGGAAGAATTAGCATCTGGGGGACCCCCCCAGACCCCCGGCAAGGGGCTGCGCCCCTCTGCACTCCCCTTTTCAGCAGCCCACTAGATAGCAATCCACCCTAGCCGGACGGCGGTCACCACCGCGTGGGTGCGGTCATACGCCTGAAGCTTGGCCATGGTGTTGGTAAGATGGCCCTTCACGGTACGCTCAGATATCTCCAGATAGGCAGCGATGAGCTTGTTGGAGAATCCCTCCGCCGCCAGGGATAGAACCTGCCGCTCTCGCTCGGTGAGGGGGAAGGGGGAAATGGTGAAGTCCTCCGCCTCCAGCGGGTGGAGCAGCCCTCCTTCCCTGGAGAGCACCACACCGGCTAAGGGACCTCTGGATCGTCCAGGCGGCGTCTCGGTACGCAGCACGGGTTTCTCCCTCCCCTCGTGTTGCGAGGCATAACCCTGGGTCTGCGGGTGATGCCTCTCTTGTCCGTGTCGCTTCCTAGCCTAGCACGTCCCTGTGAAGGCGACATAAACGGTTCGTAAGAGATTTGTAAGAATATACCGTAGGGTGTTGCACCTTTGCTCCGACAGAGATAGCATGAGACATGGGCAGTTCCACCCTGGTGGAAGGAAAGTCTTCATGCCGTAACGGGGCTATGGCATGGTCTGCGGTGAACTCTCGTATGGGAGAAAAGAGATGAGAAACAGAATACTAGTGGTGGACGACGAAGAGGCCACAACCGAGCTCATCTGTATGCTCTTGGAGGAAGAGGGCTACGAGGTGGTTACGGCCGCGGATGGCGAAGCCGGCCTGAGGGCCTTCTTCTCCTGCCAGCCAGCCCTTGTGGTGCTGGACCTCATAATGCCGCGCATGGACGGGTGGAACCTGCTGGAGCGTATCCGAGAAGTGTCGCAGGCCCCGGTAATCATCCTCTCAGCCCTGGGGCGGGAGTTTGAAACGATCCGGGGGCTGTATGGTGGGGCGGACGACTACATCGCCAAGCCCTTCCGTAACGCCGAGCTCATGGCGCGGGTGAAGGTGGCCCTGCGTAAGACAGGTGCCCCTCCCCGGGTCGAGGAGCAGTACCGAGACTCAGCGCTCCTGGTGGACTTTCCCCGCCATCAGGTGTACCTGGAGGGCAGCAAGATAGACCTTACACCCCAGGAGTTCCGGCTCCTGACTGCCCTGATACGTAACGCGAACATGGTGATGAGCACGGACCAGCTCCTGGACCTCTGCTGGGGAAGCAGTGAGGGTGGCCCCGAGAATGTGCGGGTCTACGTCAGCTACCTTAGAAGAAAGCTGGAGGACACCCGCAGGCCTCAGCTCATCGAGACCGTCAGGGAGTTCGGGTACTGCTACCGTCCTCCCGGCGGATGATGTCCCGGCAGTTGCATCATCGCGCAGTGAGCGACAACCGGAACGGGATGCTTCCTCCAGTCCACTGTGCCTCAGTGGGTGCTTACCCCCCACTCCTGACGGAATGCGCCGTCGTTGGTGAGCCACACATCGGAGTCGGTAGAGGTCTCACCATCGGAGGCCCCCATCTGGAAAACCCCTACCACCTCCACCTTGGCCGTGGGCCAGGAGTACAGGTCGTAGTTGAGGCCGCTCATCGTAACCGTGACCTCGTTGTAGTAGCTCGCGTTCAGCGGCGTGGCGGTGGTTTGAAAGGTCAGGCCCCTGGTTTCACCGGGGGGAATGGTGCCGATGGGGTTGGCAGACCAGGTGAGCTTTTCCTGGGTCCCGTTGTTAACCAGAAGGATGGAGGGGTCCACCGTGGTCAGTCCCTGAGTGGACCCGGAAACGTATGAGAAATCCGCTGGCAGTATGTCTATGACCTTGGACACCTCTGAAGAATCGGTGCCATTGCTGGTCAGGGTGATGGTATAGGTGAAGGTGATCAGAGTATCTGAGGGCACCATCTGGGGAGATACCGTCTTGCTCAGCTTGATGGCTGTGCCCGGACAGAGGGTGCTGGCGGGGGAGCCCACCGTGATCTTGGCCGTCTTCCCGGATCGGGTCTTGTCTCCTCCCGGATTGACCCAGATGTCGTTGCAGTAGACACCCTGGGTCAGCAGGCCCTGCATCTGGAACTGGAGCCCCCTGGTGCTGAAGGGAGGAAGGGTTCCCTCCTCCGAGGTCACGTTCCATCTCAGGTCGCCCGATACGATGGCGGGGTCGCTGGTGGTAAGGCCGCTGGTGGAGCCAGGTACATAGCTCAGCCCCTCGGGGAAGTCATCCTTGACCTGGGTGATGGTCTTCTCATTCTCGGTCATGTTGCTGAGCAGCACTGTGTATATGTAGGTGGTCTGGGTATCCGGCGACACCGCGGTGGGGTATACCGACTTGGAGATGCTGAAGGAGCGGTTGGACAGGCCCGGGGGGACAGCATCGGGTGGCGGAGGCTCATTGGTCTTGGTGACTGTGATGGTGACGTCGATGCCGTTGATCGTGATGACGTAGTTCGTGGCCTGGCCCAGAGGCAGGGTCTCGGCGTACCCATCCTCGTACACCAACCGGTATACGAGGTGCTCAAGGCCACCGATGGTGGCATAGGTGCTCTTCATGGCTCTCGTCTTGATTCTGGAGTCGATGCTCAGCGTGCTGGCCAGGCCGAGGGCACCGGTGACCAGGGGGACCGCCAGGGCTATAAAGGCAAGCACAATAATCAGCGCCGCCCCTTTTTCATCCCGGAGGAGTCTCCTGATCATTGCAGCAGTCTCAGATAGGTCTTGAGGCTTGCGCTCTCTGGGGCCTCCCCCCCGGTTTCCACCTCCAGGTCAAGGGTGAGGAGCTTTCCCGAGAGAGAAAAGGCGGCGGAGACGACCTTTCTGGCCACAACGGTCTCCACCCCGTCAAACTCCCGCACCAGACCGCTTTCAGAGAGGCGATAGGTAGCGGTGTGGAGCACCTCGTCGCTGCCAGTCCACGCTAGGGTCACGGTGTCAGCCGCCGGCGCACCGTCTACAAGGTTGGTGGTCTCGGAGTTCAGGGCGTCGCCGACGAACCAGCTATGGGCACGGCGCCACTCCTTGGTAGCGACCATCTTACCCTGCCAGGACCGCTGGACAGACAAGCTCTGGAAGATGCCACTGCCAACCATTCCCACTGCCATGGTGAGAATACTCACGGCAACCAGCACCTCCACCAGAGTGAAACCGGAGCGTCCTGCGAGAAGCCTCCCAGGGCCACCTGCTCTCTTGGCCTCCATCTCCTACTCCTTCGTCCTCAGAGTCTCCAGTACCAGGATATCGCTACCGTCGTGGCTGACCGTCACTACCACCTTCTCTATGGTGGCGATGCTGGACAGGTACTCCTCTGCCAGGGCGCTCACGCCATAGCCTGGCGGGGGGGCGATTGATGGATAGGTAGATACCGGGTCCTGGTACGGCAAGGAGAAGACGTACTCCATCTGGCTGCGGCCCAAGCTCTCTGCGACAGACTGATCCCTAGACCTGGCGCCGGAGATGTACGTCGCTGAGAGGCCGGCCAGGACCGCGCTTCCCACCAGGGTATACACCATCACCGCAACGACCATCTCCATCATAAGGCTACCCCTGCTCACCAGGGCAGCGCTTTGGAGCCGGCCCTGCAGGGCGGCAAGCCGAGGGCCTCTCAAAGATAACTTGTGTCTACAGAGGGTGTTGGACATGCTCGGGTCTCTCCCCGCTCCATCCTATGGCTCTTTCCCCGTGGAGACACCGTCCAAAAGTCCTGGTTGCCGTGCCAGTTCCAGGTCATCACCCTGAAGTAGCTCCGGTAGCCGGGCGCGTTTCCTTGAAGGGCAACGGAAAGGCAACGGCCGTCGCCCTCCTTTGGGACGGCTTGCGCGACCCTGTTGTCAATCAGCTGGGGCTGTTCCCGAACTCGACCCGGGACGTGGCGCTTGGGATGATGGGTGTGGGCCGTCTGCCCTCAAAGGGAGGAGTTTGTAGCTGATGGACAGCTACAAAACCACCGACCGCCGAGCTTGTTCCGGACCAGTTTCCTTCTTCGTCCGGGCCAACTCCATCTCAATCTCGGTCAAGGGGGCCTGCATGTCTTGCCGCCATCTATTTGGGCTTGCGGGCCTCTCCAACAGCCGATGTGGTATGCCCTAACCTGTCGGCCTCGCGTTTTAATCCCCGGTGCCAGGCTCCTCGGTGAGACCTTCCGACGAGCATCGCGGAGGTTTTGCCCTGGGCATTGTTCGCGCCGCAAGCTCCTCTCCTTCGAGTCTTGGGTTTTGTATCCAGCCTGCCGGGGGCATCTTGACTACCAAGGCGTCATGACGCAATAAGCGGAGCAATTGCACCGGTTCATTGATGCCTGCCTATTTGGCCAGCCACACCCTTTCGAAGATGGAGTAGGTGAACACCGGGAAGCCCGCCAGAGTGTACCCCTTCAGATTAGGCGCGGTGCCGTAGAAGATCTTAATCCACCCGTAGTGAATCTGGTGCACCAGCTCCTGGGTCAGCTTCTTGTCCAGGGCCCGGAGTATCTCCCCCCGCTTCACCGGGTCCGGCTCGCTGGTCTGCGCCGCGATCATTGCCGCTATCTCCGCCTGCAAGGCGGGCTCGGCAGCCGTTATCCCCTCCAATGCACACTTCCCGCCAGTGACCTGCTCGTAGGCCCAGCTGTATCTGTAAAGCCGGGCATCCGGGTCTCCGGTCGTAGCCGTCCCCACGGACGCATATACGTCGTAGTTGCACACATCGGTGAGCGTATTGATCACCGCAAGCTCATACGGCTGCATGGTCACGGTGATGCCCAGCTTTCGCGCCTGGTCCGCGAAGAACAGGCAGTACTCCATGTAGTTCTGGGCATTCCTTGTTATGCAGGTGGTGTTGAACCGCTTTCCCTTCCCGAACACCTCGTCCAGCAGCCGGTTCGCCTCCGCGATGTCCTGGTCCTTGGGCTGCCGGATGCCAGGCCACGTCCGGAGCACCTCCTCCGGGGTGCCCCAGTAGAAATCCGGGTAAGGCTCCATGTAGCCCACCAGCCTCGCCATCGGGTAAGTCCCGGCCGTCTTGAACAGCAGCCAGTCGTCCCGGCTCACCGTCAGGTTGATGGCCTGCCTCACCCGCCGGTCATTGTAGGGGGCCCGGTTCATGTTGAATTCCGCTTCACCTGAGGGGAAGGTGTGGAGGTTCGAGTGGAGCACTATCTTGTCCTTGAAGTCCCGCTCCGCCTGGGCCACCTGCCCAGGCAGCAGGCTGGAGCTGCCGGAGCCAAACCAGTGGATCTGCCCCGTTGCCAGGGCTGTGAACCGGGTGGTGAAGTCCTTGAGGATGTAGTTGTCCATGCCGTCCACCAGGGGCAGGCCCTCTCGGAAGTAGCTGGGATTCCGCCGTAGCTTTGCTACGACGTCCGGCTGGTACTCCAGGGGCACCATGGGCCCAGTGCCCGTAGCCAGCGAGTGGCTCAAGGGCGAGGCCGTGCCCATGGCATCGAAATGGTTGGCCACGTACCACCCGATCCACCCCTTGTCCACCATGGCCAGGTCCTTGGTCAGTGACCCCAGGGTCTTGGCCAGCACCTGGTTAAAGCTAATCACCGCGGTGTAGCCCTTGGCTCCGTCGGGGCAGGAGACGCCGGTGATGTGCCCCAACTGCCGGGTGCCCGGGGTGCGCCTCGGCTCCGGCGGGCGCAGGTAGTAGTCAATGGAGGCCTGAACGTCC
>JACVQK010000012.1 GCA_015661155.1 Dehalococcoidia bacterium
TTCCTGGACACGTACAACACTGTGCGTCCCCATATGGGCATCAATATGCTAACTCCAAAGGAGGCCATCAACCTGTACCATAAGTCCTGAGAGATTAAGACCCACCCTGGGGGTGGGATGGGTTGACCCCTCCGTCCTTCAGCTGAAGGGCGGCCACACCCTTGGATTGACAGGGATGGAATGGGAGTGGCATTATGGTATGCATGGGGAGGCTGTTCTGTCCACTTCCGGGCTTGAAAAGGCGAATCCGCTTCGAGGACTAGCAGCGTGGCGAAGGTAAAGTTGCAGGTGATCTCATGGCTCAGCCGCGCTTTTGTGGCCACGGAGGTGAACCGGTACGACGTGGAGCTGGAGGTGGCGGAGGAGGAGACGGTCGGGGCACTGTTCGATCGGCTGGCCGCGGAGAACAAGGTTTTTGCCGATTACGTGTTTGACCGGAGTACTCAGAACCTGACCGGCCGTGTATCGGTGTTCTTCAACAATCGCATGCTGGAGCTGGTGCAGGGGCTGGACACAGAGATGAAGGACGGCGATTTCATACTGATTGTCCCGGCGTACTCCGGGGGGTAGCCTCCACGGTGCAATGGTATCTTCGGAGAGGGAATAGGGTGAGAGTTTACCTGAAGTTAAGGAGGGTTTTGACATGAACGGATATGCGGGCAAGTTTCTGCGAGTTGACCTTACCAGAGAGAAGCTGACGGACGAGGTTTTCGACGAGGCCACCCTGAGGGCCTACGTGGGAGGGACGGGCATAGGGGCCAAGGTCCTGTACGACGAGGTGCCGCCGGGGGTCGCCTGGAACGACCCGGAGAACCGCGTAATCCTCGCCTCGGGCCCCCTGGGAGGAAGCACCATCCCCGGCTCTGGCAGCTACACCGTGACCACCAAGGGGCCTCTTACCAACGGGGCATCGGTTAGCCAGGCCAACGGCTTCTTCGGAGCCTACTTGAGGTTCTGCGGGTACGATGGCGTCATCGTGCAGGGCGCCGCCAAACGCTGGGTCTACATCCACATAACCGAGAATGGCGCCGAGCTGAAGGACGCCAGCCACCTGTTGGGGAAGGACACCTGGGAAACGGACGACCTCATCAAGGGAGAGCTGGGGCGTAAAGAGAGGGCCATGAGCATTGCCTGCATTGGTCCCGCGGGGGAGAACCTGGTGAGGGTGGCCGCCGTTTGCAACGACAAGGGGCACGTGGCCGGGCACAACGGGCCAGGGGCGGTCATGGGTTCTAAGAAGCTGAAGGCCATCGCCGTTGACCGTGGCAGGTTTCGACCCACTTACAGCGATAGCAAGCGTCTCACAGAGATAGCCAAGGGGATAACAACCAAGCTGCGGGGCGACGGCGACCCGGCCAAGGCCACGTTTTTCAACTTTGGGACCCTGAATGGCGTAACCCAACAGGCCCAGCCCGGGGGCTGGCTCCCCGTGAAAAACTACCTCACTCAAATATACGACATCTCCCCGGATGACCTGGAGAGGTACAGTGGGAAGTACATCCGGGGGAACTTCGAGCCCAAGCCCAATCCCTGCTGGGCATGCCCGTGCCACCACTGCCACATGATGAAGATCCCCTACGGGCCCTACAAGGGAGAGATTGTAGAGGAGCAGGAGTACGAGGGGTTTGTCGCCTTTGGGCCTGTCACCGGGCAGACCGACGTGGCTGCGACCGCGGTCCTCTCCAACGACGTTGACCGGTGGGGAATGGAGGTCAACGAGCTGGGGTATCTCATGGGCATGGCCATCGAGTGCTATGAGAAGGGCATCATCAACCGGGAGGATACCGACGGGGTGGAGCTGAAGTGGGGTAACGCCCCGGCTACCCGGGAGATGCTGCGGAAGATCGCCTTTCGGGATGGGTTCGGCAATGTGCTTGCCGAGGGGGTGATGAGGGCGTCCCGCCTCATCGGAGGGGAGGCGCCCAACATGGCGGTGCATACCATGAAGGGCAACTCCGTTCGCGGACACGACCACCGCGTCCTCTGGGTTGAGCTTTTCGACACCTGTACCTCCAGCACGGGTACCATAGAGACCCATCGGGGATCGCCCAAGGACCAGTATGGCATGCCCGCTGAGATGAACTTCTTCGACCCCGATAATGTGGTCGACTTTGTTGCCAAGGCCAAGTCAGCAACCCCCTTCTCGGACAGCATAGGGACGTGCCGCTTCTGCGTCGGCCTGGACACGCGGAACCATGTGGAGGCGGTGAGGGCGGCTACGGGATGGGACTTCACCTTCGATGAGGCCGTGGGTGTGGGCTTGAGGTCCGTCAATCTGCTCAGGGCCTTCAACCTCAGGCACGGGATCGGGCCGGAGCTGGACAGGCCCTCTCCCAGGTACGGCTCAACGCCTGTAGACGGAGTTGCCGCAGGGGTGGGCATCATGCCCCACTGGGACGGAATGGTGCGCAATTACTACCAGCAGATGGGATGGGACCCAAAGACCAGCAAGCCCCTGCCGGAGACCCTGAAGAATCTGGGTCTGGAGCAGGTCGCCGTCGACCTGTGGGGATAGGATAGCCCGTGGCCTGGCTGGCTGTTCGGAAATGCTGTTCTGGGGGAGTGCAGAGGGGGCGAAGCCCCTTCTGACGGGGGTCTGGGGGTGTCCCCCAGATTCCTTTTCCTCCCCCTCTCCCTTTGGCAAGGGAGAGGGGGAGGAAAAGGGGGTGAGGGTTTTCCGAACAGCTTCTAGACTCAGAATCGTAGAAACGAGGAGGTCTTGGACATGGCTGGATATACCGGAAAGTATCTGCGGGTGGACATGACCAGCGAAAGGGTGTGGGAGGAGGTCTTCGACGAGGCCACCACCCGGGCCTGTGTGGGGGGGACGGGTATAGGGGCCAAGGTGCTGTACGACGAGGTGCCTGCGGGGGTCGCCTGGAATGACCCGGAGAACCGCATCACCCTGGCCTCGGGGCCCCTGGGGGGAAGCCCCATACCCGGGTCGGGCACCTTCTCGGTGGTGACCAAGGGGCCCCTGACCAACGGGGCGACCGCGACCCAGGCCAACGGCTTCTTCGGGGCCTATCTGAGGTTCTGCGGGTACGATGGCGTCATAGTGCAGGGGGCGGCCAGCCGGTGGCTCTACCTGCACGTTCGGGAGGGCGGCGCTGAGCTGAGGGACGCCAGTCACCTGTTGGGAAAGGACACCTGGGAGACCGACGACATCATCAAGGAGGAGCTGGAGCGCCGAGGGAGCGCCATGAGCATTGCCTGCATCGGGCCTGCCGGGGAGAACCTGGTGAAGCTGGCCGGTGTGTTTTCGGACAAGGGGCACGCGGCGGGCCACAACGGGCCTGGAGCGGTGATGGGGTCCAAGAGGCTGAAGGCCATCGCCGTAGACCGCCCCCGGAGGCGGCCCTCCTTCAAGGACATCCGGCGTCTCAGGGAGATAGGCAGCCGGTTTACGGAGGATAAGAAGACCGACCGCTCCCAATCGTTCCTCTGGGGGACTCTAGAGGGTGCCCATCGCGGCGGGCTATCGGGCACTCTTCCCGTGAAGAACTACACCACCAACACCTGGGATATCTCCCCTCGTCTTCTGGAGAAGTACAGCGCGGAGTACATCCGGGGGAACTTTGAGCCTGTGAGGAATCCCTGCTGGGGCTGCCAGAGCCATCACTGCCACATGATGAAGATTCCAGAGGGACGCTACAAGGGGGAGCCGGTGGAGGAGCCGGAGTACGAGGCCATGGCCGCCTGGGGCTCTGTCACCGGGCAGACGGACGTGAACGCCACCCTGGTGCTGGCCAACGACGTTGAGCGGTGGGGCCTGGAGACCAACGAGATGGGGTATCTCATGGCCCTGGTGATGGAGTGCTACGAGAAGGGCATCATCAACCGGGAGGATACCGACGGCCTGGAGATGACCTGGGGCAATGCCGATGCCACCAGAGCGATGCTGCGAAAGATCGCCTTTCGGGAGGGGTTTGGCAACGTGCTGGCCGAGGGAACCATGCGGGCAGCGCGTCTCATTGGAGGGGAGGCTCCCAGCATGGCGGTGCACACCTTGAAGGGTAACTCCCCCCCGGGGGCACGACCACCGGCTGAACTGGCTGGAGCTTTTTGAGACCAGTGTCTCCAACACGGGCACCATAGAGAGCCATCGGGGGACGCCCAGAGAGCTGTACGGCATACCGGTGGAGTTCAACCTGTTCGACCCCGATGCGGTGGTCGACTTCACGGTGAAGGCCAAGCCGGCGATGCAGTTTGAGGACTGCCTGGGGATATGCCGCCAGTGCACCAATCTTCAATCGTTGAAGGAGATCGAGGCGTTAAAGGCGTCTACCGGATGGGAGGACTTCACCTTTGAAGAGGCCAAGGAGGTTGGCCTGAGGATAGTCAACCGGCTCAGGGCCTTCAATCTCAGGCATGGGATTGGGCCGGAGCTGGACAGGCCCGCGCCCAGGTATGGCTCGGTTCCTGTGGATGGGCCTGCCAAGGGGGTGGGTATCATGCCGCATTTCGACAAGATGGTGCATGACTACTACCAGCAGATGGGATGGGACCCCAAGACCAGCAAACCCCTGCCGGAGACCCTGAGGAGGCTGGGACTGGAGCAGGTGGCCGTCGACTTGTGGGGATGAGGCGAAAACGCCAGGCGGCGGTGAGAAAGACCTACTTTGGGAGTGCCCCCCTGCCTGGGCTAAGCCCAGCAGGGCGTGCCCTGCACCCACACTCAACTGTCGCTGCCCTGGTCTAACCATGTTCTACGGTTCGTAAGGTGTGAGTCTGAGTTTAGCCCAGCAGGGAATGCCCTGCCTTTCCGTGGTGCCGAAGGGGGGAATAGCAGGCAGTCGTAGTGTTCCATATCGCCGGATATGATCTCGGAACAAACTGCCCGCCACCAAGGAGGTTCCATCATGGCGTCAGGTACAAAAGGGTATGCGGGCAAGTTGCTGCGGGTGGATATGACCACCGAGAGGGTATGGGACGAGCCCCTGGATGAGGCCACCCTCAGGGCCTATGTGGGCGGCACTGGCCTGGGTGTCAAGATTCTCTACGAAGAGGTTCCCCCGGGAGTCCAGTGGTCCGACCCGGAGAACCGCCTCATCCTGGCCACAGGACCTCTGGGGGGCACCTCCATGGGCGGCTCCGGCAGTTTCTCCGTGATAACCAAGGGCGCTCTCACCAACGGAGCTGCCACCACCCAGGCGAATGGCTTCTTTGGCGCGTTCCTCAGGTTCTGCGGTTACGAGGCCATTGTCGTCCAGGGAGCGGCCAGTCGCTGGCTCTACCTCCATGTCCACGAGGGCGGTGCAGAGCTCCTTGATGCCAGTGCCCTGCTGGGCAAGGACACGTGGGAGACCGACGATGCCATCAAGGCGGAGCTGGGGAAGAGTGAGCACGGGATGAGCGTCTTCGGCATCGGCCCCGCCGGGGAGAACCTGGTGAGATTCGCCGCCATTGCCGGGGACAAGGGCCACGCGGCCGGCCACAACGGCACCGGTGCCGTCATGGGCTCCAAGAAGCTCAAAGCCATCGCCATAGATCGGAGCAGACGACGGGTTGCCGTCCATGATTCCAAAAGGCTCTTGGACGTGTCTCGAAGACTGCTGGATAGTGTCAAGGGAGGCAGCACTCCCTCGGACATCTACAGTTGGGGCACCCTTGCAATGCTCACTCGGTTCGCGGGCGCTGGAACCCTTCCCACCAAGAACTACACAACCAACACCTACATCATATCCCCGGAGGACCTGGAGAAGTACGGTGCCCAATACATTCGGGAGCACTTCGAGGCCAAGCCCAATCCCTGTTGGGCCTGTCAGCTGCACCACTGCCATGTGATGAGGATCACCGAAGGCCCCTACCAGGGAGAAATCGTAGAGGAGCCCGAGTACGAGGGGTTTGCCGCCTGGGGCCCCGTCACTGGTCAGACCCAGGTCGCCAGCACCATGACCATCTCCAACGATGTGGAAAGGCTGGGATTTGAAACCAACGAGTGCAGCTGGCTGGTGAGCATGGTGATGGAGTGCTACGAGAAGGGTATCATCAATCGTGAGGACACCGATGGCCTGGAGATGAACTGGGGCAACGCGGATGCCACCCGGGCACTGTTGCGCAAGATCGCCTACCGTGAGGGGTTCGGCAACACCCTGGCCGAGGGCACCATGCGTGCCGCACGTCTCATTGGCGGGGAAGCACCCAATCTGGCGATCCACACCATGAAGGGGAACAGCCCTCGCGGCCACGACCATCGTCTTCGCTGGTATGAGCTGTTCGACACCAGCGTCTCCAGTACAGGCACCATAGAGGCTGGCGGAGGCGGGAACCGGACACGGTTCGGGCTTCCAGAACAGGGTAGTCCCTTCGATCCCACGGATGTGGTTGCTACCACCGCCAAGGTCAAAGGCTCCATGCAGTTCCAGGACTCATTGGGGGTCTGTTTCTTCAACACTCGCTCTGATTTGACGCTCCTGTGTGAGGCGGTCAGTGCCGCCACCGGGTGGGACTTCACCTGGGACGAGGCCATGCAGGTGGGCCGTCGCTCTGTCAATCTCCTGAAGGCCTTCAACCTGCGGCACGGTATCGGCCCCGAGTTGGACAGGCCATCTCCCAGGTACGGCTCTACTCCTGTGGACGGCCCTGCCCAGGGAGTGGGCATCATGCCGCACTGGGACCAGATGGTGCGCGACTACTACCAGCAGATGGGGTGGGACGTTGAGACCAGCAGGCCCCTTCCCGAAACCCTGCGGAGCCTGGGGCTGGAGGGTGTGGTCGCCGATCTGTGGACCTAGCAGGGTGTCAAGAACCCTTTCGACCATCCCCCTGCCCCCACCCTCAACTGTTGCTGTGCTGGTCTGAACATGTTCTACGGTTCGTAAGGTATGGGTCTGGGCTAAGCCCAGTCTGGGGGACACCCCCAGACCCCTG
Organism: Dehalococcoidia bacterium; assembly: GCA_015661155.1. Lineage (GTDB taxonomy): Bacteria > Chloroflexota > Dehalococcoidia > Lucifugimonadales > UBA2985 > JACVQK01. The sequence continues at coordinate 6,874 of JACVQK010000012.1, forward strand.
GCAAAGGGGGAGTGCAGAGGGGCGCAGCCCCTTTTTCATCAGCCTGCTAGGGTAGTAGAAGTACGCAATCTCAACTGAATCCACGGGGCACCGGAACGGCCTTGCGCGTTACAACGCTGACGTACGATAGCCGGTGCTAGACCTGCAACAACCCCCACGCCATTGACAATCGGGTAGGTTTGTGATACATGATAAAGGGGTCGAGATCGGCTGAGGGGGTCAGCGATGTTCCATCTCAGACGGCAGTCCCGGTGGGCCTCGGCTCTTTCTCTTCTACTCCTACTGACCGTAGAACCCTCTTATGCCCAAGCATCCCCTTCTGCTCCAGAACTCGTCAGTGCCTTTTGCAGGGTGGCCCAATGGAAGAGCGGCCGAATTCTGAGCACCTATGACGTGGTCGACGATGCCTACAATACTGCCCTGACAGCCGCCGAGAGCGTGAGCCTTCCTGGACTTCAAGCTCCGGACATCGGTGGCTGGCGCGCTCGTGTACGCACTCTCACAGACAAGGTCTGCTCCGCCCCAGACGCCGGGGCTGCCAGAGGGGCCATGGAAGAGTTGGCGACGGCCCAGAACGACAACATGAAGGCGATCCAGATGGCCCTTGAAGCCTTGAAACAGGTCATGGACACTGCCAAGCTGAACATGGACCAACGGGTAAGGGAACAGATGAAACCCTTCGAGGAGGAGATACGAAAGGGGAAGGAGCAAGCAATCAACGCCGAGCGGGACAGGCTCCTGAAGGAGGGAGAACCTCCCAACACCCTGACCGCCGAGGAGCAGCAGCAGTTGCAGAGTTTCACCGAACAAAAGAGGATGGAAACGGAGACGTGGCTAAAGGCGAAGGGACAGGAGATCGGCGGAGCGGGAATGGAGCGGTTGAAGGCCGTGGGCGCTCCCTTTTCCGCGATGAAGAACAAACTGGATGCCCATAAGAGTGCCACCGAGGCAGAATGGCCAACCATACGTACGCAGTTTGTCCAGCAGCAGAAGGAGATTATTCTAAGGGACATAGATGATAAGATCGCCAACGCCAGGACACAGATTGAGGAACAGGCTCGTGGACTCTCTCAAGAGGAACGGGGCAAGCGGGGTGTTGACGCTCTCCTTTCGGCCATCACCACAGCCCGAGGCAGCCTGGAGCAGCCCCTTGGGGCTGCCCTGGAGGCGCGGGATAAAGAAGGTGTTCGACGGGCCGTTGACACTTTCTGGGGGAGTTGGGCGGGTGCCCTGTGCGCCTCCACAGTGGGACAGCTTCAGACGGCAAGAGGGCAGGCGGAGAAAGCCCTACAGCAGTTGCAGGGCGTCACCGGCGAGACAGCAAAAGTCCAGGAGGCTGTCACGGCCCTCTCCGGCTTTGTACAGCGCATTGACCAATCTCTGCAAGCTTGTCAAGCCGTAGGCATGACCTCAGGTCCGGCGGCCGTCAAGGAACTGGGCGGGGCCCTAAAGACCGTACAGCAAGCCGCTGTCGAGGTGCAGAAGGTGCTGGAGTCCCCAAAAGCGCCATGAGCAATCCTCTGCCAACAGGAATAGTGCGCGCCCTGCTAACAGTCAGCGTGCTGCTGGCGCTTTTGGCACTGACGGCCTGTGAAAAGGCCCGGCCAACCCCTCCTCCCACTTTCACACCGACAGTGGAGGCCCCCGCTGTCCTTCAACAGGTAGCTGTCCCGAAGATTGACCTCTCCGTAGCGCTGGCGGGGGTGGTGGAGGGGATAACGGACCTGGACAGTCTGCTGGTGGACATGGCAGGCCTGGAGAGACTGGCACTGGAGGAGCAGGTGCCCGTGGTTCCAGAGTATTAAGCACGCCTACCGCACTTTCTAACCAGCCAGGCTGCTCAGGTTGGCCCCAGTTGTCCCATACCTGCAAAGCTGCGGCGTATGTCGAGCTTGGATAAGGGCACGTTCGATACCTGGGCATAACGATAAGCGTGGCTGTCGAACCATATGAGAGGAACTGTTGCGAGCCTCGTGCACGCGGACTTACGCAACCGGATACCAGTGCGGTGTTACCGAGGTTCTCTGTCAATGTCATTGCGAGGCCCGACGCAGGAGGGCCGTGGCAGTCTGGCTGCGGGGTGCACCCTTCCTCCAATGACAATTCCCAAGCGTATTTCAGAAACGGGACACTAATACTTCCTTGCGAGAATCCAGCGGGAGAACCACCTGGGGAGATGGGGGCTACCATGTCATCCCCTGAGCTGGACACCCTGAAGAAAATCCTCACCCTGGAGCAGCAAAAGGGGTATAACGACACCGCGGTGGTGGGCGGACTCGACCGTTTCCTGGCCCGGTGGACTGAAGGGCCGTCGGCCCCCCCCGTACCGCTACCTACAAGAGGCTATGCCCGCCTGACCGCGCCCAGGCGTAGAGGGTGGGTTGAGGCAACACTGCAACTCCTTGAGGAAGGCCCCACCCATCCAAAGAAGAAGACCCCTTCTCCCCCACTTCCAAAGGAGCCTGCCCCAGCCCCCACCCTGTCCTCTCCGGTAACAGCGCTCCCACGAGTCTCCTCCGTACTGGCGGGCAGGCTGAAACGCCTGGGCGTGCACACCATACGGGACCTCCTGTACCTCTTTCCTCACCGCCACAACGACTTCGCAAAGCTATGCCAAGTCTCCCAGCTGGAGGTGGACGCTGAGCAAACGGTGATGGTCAACGTGTGGGAGGCCAGGGAAGTGCTCCTGGGAGGGCACAGGAAGGCCACAGAGGCCGTGGTGGGAGACGAAACGGGGAATATGCGCGCCGTCTGGTTCAACCAGCCCTATCTGGCCCGGCAGTTCAAGCCCGGCACCCGCCTGGCCCTCAGCGGCAAGGTGAGCCTCTTCAAGGGCACCGGTGTCATGGAGTCCCCTGAATACGAGCTTCTTCAAGAAGGAGAGGAGCTGGTGCACACGGGGCGTTTGATACCCGTGTACCCCCTCACCCAGGGTCTGACCCCCCGAACCCTGCGCCACCTGGTCAAGAAGACCCTGGACACCTGGGGGCCTCACCTCCAGGACCCCCTTCCCCAATCCCTGCGCCAGCGGGCGGGACTCCCGGAGCTATCCCAGGCCATCTCCCAGGCCCACTATCCCCAGGATGAGGAGAGCAAGGCCTCGGCCCGCCGTCGCCTGGCCTTCGACGAGCTGTTCATGATGCAGCTCTACGTCTTCTCCCGTCGCCGGGATTGGCGGGGGGGTAGAGACGCCGTCTCCCTGCATTCCAACGAAGCGCTCCTGAACGCCTTCATCTCCCGCCTTCCCTTTTCCCTCACCAGGGCCCAGGAGAAGGCCCTGGGAGAGGTACTGGCGGACATGGAGGAAGAGAGGCCCATGAGCCGCCTTCTCCAGGGAGACGTGGGAAGCGGCAAGACCGTGGTGGCCCTGGCCGCCCTCCTCTGTGCCGCGGCCAACGGCTACCAGGGGGCTTTCATGGCCCCCACGGAGATCCTCGCCGTGCAGCACTACAACAACATCTCCCGCCTGCTGGGGGAGCTTCCCCAGCCCGCCATCCACGAAAACTGGGCCACCTTCTCCCTGGAACCATTCCCACGTCCCATCTCTGTGGGACTCCTCATGGGCAGCCACGGAAGAAAGCAGAAGAGGGAGCTTCAGGAGCTGATGGCCCGGGGCACTCTGGACCTGGTGGTGGGAACCCACGCCCTCATACAGCAGGATGTGGATATACCCCGCCTGGCCCTGGCCGTGGTGGATGAGCAGCACCGCTTTGGGGTGATGCAGCGAGCCTCCCTGCGCCAGAAGGGAGGGACGCCGCACCTGCTGGTCATGTCCGCCACACCCATCCCTCGCTCCCTGGCCCTCACCCTGTACGGCGACCTGGACCTCTCGGTGCTGGACGAACTGCCTCCAGGTCGTCAGCGGGTCAAGACCCAGTGGGTTCACCCTGACCGCCGCCAGGGTGCCTACGATTTCCTTCGCCGTCAGGTAAAGCAGGGTCGCCAGGCCTTTGTCGTCTGCCCCCTCATCCAGGAGTCGGAGGTGTTGCAGACCAGGGCCGCCACCGCGGAGTTCAGCCGCCTCTCCAGGGAGGTGTTTCCCGACCTGTCCCTGGGGCTGCTCCACGGCCGGATGCCCCTTCGGGAGAAGGAGGAGGTCATGGCCTCCTTCAGCGGGGGAGACATGGACATCCTCGTATCCACACCGGTGGTGGAGGTGGGCATCGATATCCCCAACGCCACCGTCATGCTCATCGAAGGGGCGGACCGCTTCGGCCTGGCCCAGCTCCACCAGTTCCGCGGCCGGGTGGGTCGCGGGGAGCACCCCAGCTACTGCTTTCTCATGGCCGATTCCCCCTCGGCGGAGGCCGTGGAGCGCCTGAAGGTCATGGAGCGGGTGGACGACGGGTTCCTCGTGGCCGAGGAGGACCTGAGGTTTCGAGGCCCCGGGGAGTTCTTTGGCACCCGGCAGAGCGGCCTGCCGGACCTGCGAATGGCCCGGCTCTCCGACCATGACCTCCTGGCCCTGGCCCGTCGGGAGGCGGCACTCCTCCTCAAGGAGGACCCCCAGCTAGCCCAGCCCCAGCATCAGGCCCTGGCCCGGGAGCTGGCCCAGTACGCCTCATCCAGCCCCGATACGGCCAGTAGCTAAGCTGATTGACGCCGTTCGGGAACGGGGATACCATTTGACACACCCTCGGGTTTTCCCGGCTGAAGCAACGTTCCTGAGAGGGCAGATTTCCAGACAACTCCTTGTCAGAGAGAGGTACTATAAACCGTGAATATCGTCGTTTGTGTCAAACAGACCCCTGCACCCGCCGAGGTACGCTTCGATGAAAGCACCCGTACCCTGGTTCGTGAAGGCGTGACCCTGGTCATCAGCAGCATCGACCGGCGTGCCCTTCTGACGGCCATCCGTCTTCGGGATGAGGTAGGGGGCAGCGTGACCGTGCTGACCATGGGGCCTCCCCAGGCCCAGAGCGCCCTCAGGGAGTGCCTTGCCCTGGGAGCTGACCGGGCCGTACACCTGACAGACCGGGTGTTCGGGGGCGCCGACACCCTTGCCACCGCCCGCACCCTGGCCCAGGCCATGAGAAAGCTGGCACCCGACCTCATCCTCTGTGGCAAGTTCACCATCGACTCGCAGACGGGCCAGGTGCCCTCGGAGGTGGCCGAGCTCCTGGGCCTGCCCCAGCTTACCGCCATCCGCAAGCTCAGGCCCACCGAGAGTCCAGACATCCTCTGGGTAGAGCGCGAGACCGATGAGGGGTACGAGCAGTACCACATCACCCTGCCAGCCCTCATGTCCGTCACCGAGCTGGTTATCGCCTCGCGTCGCCCTTCGCCTGAAGAGCTCCAGGCCGCCGCCGGAAAACCCCTGGAGACGTGGAGCGCCGCGGAGCTGGGTGGAGACCCCTCTCTCTACGGAGCCGCAGGCTCCCCAACCCGGGTGGCGGACTTGCGCTCCGCCCGGTTGGAGCGCACAGGCCAGGTCATCTCCGGCGAAGCCCCTGAAGAGGCTGCTCAGCAGCTGGTTGCATACCTCCTGGATAACGGCCTCTTCCAATCCCGTGGCCCTGGGGCAGAGCGGCTCCCTCGCCGCGCCAAGCCCATCAAGACCAACCCTGGCCGTGCCATCTGGGTATTCAGCGAGCTGGTGGAGGGCCACCCCAGGAGCGTGACCTACGAGCTTCTGGGCCGCGCCCAGGAGATGGCAGAAGAGTTGGGAGGGGAGGTGGCTGCCCTCCTGGTGGGCGGGCCTTCTGTGAACAAGCATACTGCGACCCTGGGAGCCTATGGCGCCGACACCGTCTATGTGGCGGCCAATGAACGGCTGAAGGGCTACGACACTGAAGGCTACACCCAGATCATCGCCGCCGCGGTCAGGGAGCGCAAGCCCTACATGCTGCTCTTTCCCGCCACCACCAACGGCCGTGACCTGGCACCCCGCGTCGCGGCACGCCTTCAGGTGGGCCTCACCGGCGACTGCGTTGCCCTTGAGATAGACAGCAATGGTGAGGTGGCCCAGATCAAGCCCGCCTTTGGGGGCAATATCGTCTCCCCCATCTACTCCCGAACGGTGCCCATCATGGCCACCGTCAGGCCAGGCATACTGACGGCCCACAAGCCGAACCGGACGGCCCGGCCCAAAGTGATCTCCCTGTCGCCACTCCAGGACACCCCCAGCCGGGTGCGTCTCCTGGAATCCGTCGTCGAACCTGGCCTGGGAGCCACCATGCTGGACGATGCCGACGTGGTGGTTGCCGTGGGCATGGGCATAGGTGGCCCAGAAAACGTGCCCGTGGTGCGAGAGATGGCGGAGGTCATGGACGGTGCCCTCGCCTCCAGCCTCAGGGTGTCCAGTGCCGGGTGGCTTCCACCCCAGGTCCAGCTGGGCCTCACCGGAAGAACCGTGGCCCCGCGCTTCTACATCGCCGTGGGCGTCTCCGGAGCGCCCAACCACCTGGTGGGAGCCATGAAGGCGGAGCACATCATCGCCATCAACACCGACCCCGCAGCGCCCATCTTCAAGTCGGCCAACTTCGGCATCGTCGGCGATTGGGCCCAGATAGTGCCTGCTCTCACCCGGGCCCTGGGGGCTGCCAAGAAAGCCTCCATCATCGGTAACCTTGTGCCTCTGCCCAATGCCAACGCTGAGGCGGAGTGCTGCTGAAGATACGCCGCCACGGCATATGTGATAAACTTCTCTCCTGAGGTCTAGATGGACATGGTGCAAAGGCGCGTCTTCTCCGGCATGCGTCCCTCGGGGCGCTTGCACTTGGGCAACTACCTGGGGGCCCTGGGGAACTGGGTGGCCCTCCAGGAGGAGTACCGGTGCATCTACTGCATCGTGGATGTCCACGCCCTTACGGACATGCAGGGGGAGGCCACCAGGGCAATCCAGCCCAACATCCGGGAGATGGCCCTGGACTGGCTGGCCGCGGGTATCGACCCGGAGAAGAGCATCGTCTTTGTCCAGTCCCACGTGCCCGAGGTGATGATCCTTCAGACCCTCCTTGGCATGGTCACTCCCCTGGGCTGGCTCATGCGGGTTCCCACCTTCAAGGACAAGGTGCGCCAACTGAGCGAGACCGAGGATACGGTGAGCTATGGCCTGGTGGGCTACCCGGTGCTCATGACCGCCGACGTCCTCCTGTACAAGGCGAACACCGTCCCCGTCGGTGAGGACCAGGTGCCCCACCTGGAGCTGGCCAGGGAGATCACCCGGCGCTTCAACCACCTCTACGGCCCCACCTTTCCTGAGCCCCAGGCCAGGCTCACGGAGTTTCCCCTCATATTGGGTCTGGATGGCAAGCAGAAGATGAGCAAGAGCCTTGACAACCACATTGAGCTGGCGGCCACTCCCGAGGAGACCCGCACCAGGGTGGGGACGGCCTTCACCGACCCCCAGCGCCTCCGTCGCACAGACCCGGGCCGTCCCGAGGTGTGCAACGTGTACACTCTCCACAGGTACTTCAATCCCGACAGGCTGGACGAGGTGTACCAGAGGTGCACCACCGCCCAGATGGGGTGCGTGGAGGACAAGCGCCTGCTGGCCGATGGCATCAACAAGACCCTGGAGCCCTTCCGGGAACGACGCAGGGAGATGGTGGGAAGGGCGGGCTACGTGCAGGAGATGCTTCGAGATGGAGCCCGCCGCGCCCAGGTCATCGCCCGGGAGACCCTGGCCGAGGTGCGGCAGAAGATGGGCCTATCGGAGGAGGCGCTGTGACGGGCCAGGCTATGGGCGGGCTACCCCTTTCCCGGAGCGGCCTTTCCGCTCTGGAGGTGGCCCTGAGGGTGGCCGAGGAGGCGGGACGGACCCTCGTGGACAAACTTCACGGGGAGAAGCAGGTCTCCCACAAGGGGCGGGCCAACCTGGTCAGCGACGTGGATAAGCTGGCGGAGCGCCAGATCATAGCTGGCTTGCGCCGGGAGTTTCCCGACGCGGGCTTCCTGGCAGAGGAGTCCGAGCCGGTGGCCTCCAACTCCGGGTACACCTGGATCATCGACCCCCTGGACGGAACCCGAAACTACGTTATGGAGATTCCCTTCTTCTCCATGGTCATCGCCCTGGCAAAAGGGGACGACCTTCTGCTGGGCCTGACCTACGACCCGGTGCGTCGGGATATGTTCCAGGCCGTGAAGGGCCAGGGAGCCTTCCTCAACGGCGAACCCATCCACGTCTCCGCCAAGACGGAGCTTGAGCAGGCCCTTCTGGGGTATGACCTGGGATACGTGGACGAGGCGGCTGGCGCGGCCATCGAGATGATGCTGCGCCTGTGGCCCAACCTCCAGGGCATGAGAATGATGGGCTCCGCGGCCCTGGGTCTAGCCTATGCCGCCTGTGGGAAGTGGGACCTGTACTTTCACCACAGCCTGGCCCCCTGGGACCTGGCCAGCGGCCTCCTCCTGGTGCGGGAGGCGGGAGGGGTGGTCACCGACAAGCACGCAGGCCCCGCCACCCTGCGCTCCGAAAGCGTTATCGCCACGGGAAGAGGACTTCACGCCAACTTTCTGAAGGCCACCGAGGGGATGAGGTGGCGACGGTAGGGACACCCAAGGGCATTAGAAACCATCCCAAAACAGCAGCCTCTGGGGGAGCGCAGAGGGGGCTTGGCCCCCTCTGACGGGGGTCTGGGGGTGTCCCCCCAGATACAATTCCTTCCCCCTTCCTGGCCAGGAAGGGGGCCAGGGGGATGGTCGAAAGGGTTTTCAGCACCATGCTAGGGAGGATGTAATGCCGTATGCAAGGGCCAACGGTCTGAGCCTCTACTACGAGATGGAGGGAGAACCAGATGCTCCTCACCTCTTGCTCATCTCCGGGTTGGGCGGAGACCACCGGGGATGGCATCCCCTCTCCTCCCGCTTGAGGGACTCCTTCCGGGTGGTCTCCTTCGACAACCGGGACAGCGGCCTGAGCCAGCGGGCTGAGGGCCCTTACACCATCCGGGACATGGCGGAGGACGTCGCCGGGCTTCTGGGGGAGCTGGCCATCGCCAGGACCCACGTAGTGGGACTGTCTATGGGGGGCGCGATAGCCCAGGAGCTGGCCATCAGCTTCCCCCACCTGGTGGACAGGCTGGTGCTTCTGGCCACCTTCGACGCGGGAGACCCCCGTGCCACCGAGCTGTTCAGGGGATTCGCCGCTCTCACCAGAGCCCTCCCCAGGGAGGAGTTTCTGCGCGTCACGCTGCCCTGGATATACACCTACCAGGACTACCAGATACCCGGCCTCGTAGACCAGGCGGTGAAAGAGCGGGTGGAGGACTCCCTGTACCAGGAGCCAGATGCCTACGATCGGCAGATGGAGGCCACCATCGCCTTCCACTCCCGGGAGCGCCTGCACGCCATATCCTGCCCAACCCTTCTGGTCTTCGGGGAGGATGACATTATGACACCCTTGAGGTTTGCCCGAGAGCTGGTGCGGGGCATTCGGGGTTCCCGGCTGGTCATTCTGGAGGGGGCCGGCCACAGCTTCCGGCGCACCCGTGGCGGGGAGGTCGCCGCCCTCATAGACGCCTTTCTCAAGGACTGGGCACTGCCCAGACCCACATCTCACAGACCCTGAATTCAGCCTGCCCTTGAATACCTCTGAAGAGTGTGGGTGCAGGGCTCGCCCTGCCAGCACCTGCACCTCGACCTGTCTGGCCAGCCCATCCATCTCCTCGAAGCTGTAGCAGAGCACACCCGCCATGGGGGCGTGGTCACCCACTACGGCGATGACGTTCTGCGGCGGTGGCGATAGCTGCTCCGCTCCCAACACCATGACCTTGGGCACGGCGCTGCCCTTGAACCCCTCCGCCACCAGCAGGTCGTAGCTCTCGTCCAGGGAGGCAAGGATATCCTCTAGCGGCGTGTCAACCTCGGTGCGCTCGATGCTGGTCACCTGGCCCGGGGATCTGAGAAAAACCCTCATGGCCCCCGCGGCGTAGAGGCGAGCGCTGTCGGTAGCCGGGCGGTCAACCTGGTGCCCGTGAGGGGAGTGTTTCACAGCGGCGATACGGTATCCCCGGGCTGCCAGGAGCTCTACCAGGGCCACGGCCACCCGGGTCTTTCCGCTGTTGGACAGGCCTACTATGGCGAGCACGGGGGGCGTCATTGGCCTGCCTCCTGCCGCTCCAGGTCTTGTGCTAGCTGCAGGGCCGCCTGGTACTCCTCCACGGTGTCCAGGTCTCTGAAGGACAGCAGTTCAGGGTCGATGTCCAGGAACTCGGTGGCCTCCATGGTGCGAAAAGTGCAAAGGGGGAAGAGGGCTCGCGGGGAGGTGTTCCCCTCCTTCAACAGACCTCTGGCCAGGGGAAGGCACGCCCTGCCGTAGAAGGCGTGCAGGGTTTGGAGATGGCCTCCCAGGGATGGGGCCAGGATGTCGCACCCGCTCAGATGCTCCACCATTCGATGGATGACCGCGGGGCTCAGGAACGGCATGTCGCATCCCACCACAAAGCACCAGGGCGCGTCGCTGGCCTCAAGCCCTCGGGTCAGTCCCACCAGGGGGCCTCGCTCCAGGCGACCGTCAACCAGGACTGTCGCGCCTAGCCCCGCCAGGCTCTCCCCGTCCCGTGCCACCACCAGCACCCGGCGAAACAGGGGTTGCAGGCGGGCAAGGACGGCGCCGATGAGGTTCGTGTTGCCCAGGGGAAGAAGGGCCTTCGGGGAGCCCACGCGCCTGCTTTCGCCCCCGGCGAGCACCAGGGCATCCATGTCCCGGGTGTTGTATTGCTTGCTCACCGGCAGGGCGACCCTCGCTGTCTCTCAGACTCGTATGTCAGGCGGCGCTACTTGGTAGCAAGCTCCCGGAAGCTATTCGGAAAACCCCCACCCCCTGTGTCCCCCTCTCCCTTGCCAAGGGAGAGGGGGAGGAAAAGGAATCTGGGGGACACCCCCAGACCCCCGTCAGAGGGGGCGAAGCCCCCTCTGCACTCCCCCAGAGCAGCATTTCCGAACAGCCTCTAGGGTGTGTCAACGGAGCTTCTCGACGCGCACGGCGCACGCCTTGAACTCCGGCGTCTCCGTGATGGGGTCGTGGAGGTCCGTGGTGAGCGCGTTGGTGAGGGTCGTCTGAGGAAAGTGGAAGCTCATGAACACGACCCCCGCGGGCGAGCGGTCGGTGATCTTGATGGGGGCTTGCACTCTTCCCCGTCGCGAGACCACCCTTACCTCCTCGCCGTCAGACAGTCCCATCTCCAGGGCGTCATGGGGACTCACCTCCACCCACTCGTGAGGTGACAGGGTGTCAAATCCCCTGGCCCGGCCCGTCTGGGTGTTGGTGTGGTAGTTGGGCCTTCGCCTGCCGGTGGTCAGCACCAGGGGGTACTCGTCGTCGGGCGGCTCCGCCAGGGGCACGTGGGGCACCATCTGGAGGTAGCCCTTCTCCGAGGGGAAGACGTCCTTGTGCAGGTACCGGGTGCCGGGGTGGTCGGGGGTCGGGCAGGGCCACTGGAGGCCCTCTTGACCGAGACGGCCGTAGCTGATGCCGGCCAGGATGGGGGTGTTGCGGGCCAGCTCGTCCCATATCTGGGAGGGATGGTCGTAGGATTGGACATACCCCATGCGCGTCGCCAGCTCCGAGAGGATCAGCCAGTCGGCTTTGGCCTGCCCCGGCGGCTCCACCGCCTTGCGCACCCGCTGGACGCGGCGCTCGGTGTTGGTGAAGGTTCCATCCACCTCCGCGAAGGCGGCCGCGGGCAGCACCACGTCGGCCAGCAGGGCCGTCTCCGTCAGGAAGAGGTCCTGGACCACCAGGAACTCCACCGCCTCCAGGGCCCGGCGCGCCTTGTTGGCATTGGCGTCGGAGACCACAGTGTTCTCGCCCATGATGTACATCGCCCGTAATTTCCCCTTCAGAACCTCATCGATGGCGGCGACCTTGGTGATGCCGGGCCGGGGGTTTAGCTCCACGCCCCACTCCCGCTCCCACCGCTGCCGGGCTTTGTCATCTCCCACCCGCTGGTAACCGGGTAGGAGGTTGGGCAGGCAGCCCACATCCCCCGCGCCCTGGACGTTGTTCTGGCCCCTTAAGGGGTTGACTCCGCCGTTTTCCACGCCGAAGTTCCCGCAGAGCAGGGCCAGGTTGGCCAGCGACTGGACGTTGTGCACGCCGCAGGAGTGCTCGGTGATGCCCAGGGTGTAGATGATGGAAGCGGGCCTGGCGGCGGCGTACTCCCGGGCCGCGGCCACGATCTCCTCCGCGGGCACACCCGTGATCTCCTCCGCGTACTCAGGGGTGTACTCCTTCAGGAACTCCCGCATCTCCTCCAGCCCTGCCGTCCGGGCGGCCACGTACTCCTTGTTGTAGAGGCCCTCCTCAATGATGACGTGAGCCATGGCGTTGTAGAGGGGGATGTCGGTTCCCACCTTGAGTCGGAGCCAGCGGGTGGCGAAGTCGGTCAGCTCTATCTTGCGGGGGTCCACCACTATGAGCTTGGCCCCCTTGGAGACCGCCTTCTTCACTCGCAGCGAGATGACGGGGTGGCTCTCCGTGGTGTTGGTTCCCGCCGCCAGGATGAGAGGAGCATCCTCCAGCTCAGCGATGGAGTTGCTCATCGCCCCTGTCCCTACCATGACCGCCAGACCGGCGACCGTAGGGGCGTGTCAAGTACGGGCGCAGTTGTCCACGCTGTTGGTGCCGATGACCGCCCTGGCGAACTTCTGCATCATGTAGTTGCTCTCGTTGGTGGTCCTGGCGGAGCTCAGGAAGGCGAAGGCGTCAGGCCCTGATTCACCCTTGATCTGGCTGAATTTGGCGGCGATGAGGTCGTAGGCCTCCTCCCATGGGGCCGGGATGAGCTGCCCGTCGCGGCGGATGAGGGGAGTGGTGAGCCGGTCGGGACTGCCCACGAAGTCCATGCCAAACTTCCCCTTGACGCAGAGGGTTCCCTGGTTGACTGCCGCGTTGTTCAGGGGGACGACCTTCACGACACGGTTGTTTTTGACGTTCAGTTCTATGTTGCAGCCGACACCGCAGTAGGGGCAGACCGTGGCCACCTTATCCAACTCCCACTCGCGCCCCTGGAACCTCCGGGTGTTCTCGATGAGGGCACCCACGGGGCAGACGGCCACGCACTGACCACAGAAGGTGCAGGTGCTATCCAGGAGAGACCTGCCAAAGGGCGCGGCCACCTTGGTGTCGAACCCGCGATGAGCGACGTTGATGGCCCCGACGAACTGGACCTCGTTGCAGGCGCTCACGCATCGCCCGCAGAGGATGCACTTGTTGTAGTCCCTCACGATGAACGGGTTGCTTTCATCCAGGGGGTACGCGTGTCTCTCTCCCTCGAATCTGGTGGAGGAGACCCCCAGCTCGTAGGCGTATTTCTCCAGGTCGCAGGCGCCGCTCTTCTCGCAGGTCATGCAGTCAAGGGGGTGGTCCGAGAGAAGAAGCTCCATCACCAGCCTCCTGGCCTTGGCGACTCTCTCGGAGTTGGTTTTCACCACCATGTTGTTGGACACAGGGAAAGAGCAGGACGCCACCAGGTTCCTGCTTCCCGCGACCTCGACCACGCAGAGACGGCAGGCGGCGTTGGGGGTCAGACCCTCCATGTGGCACAGGCGGGGAATCTCGATTCCAGCGCTCTTGGTGACATCGAGGATGGTGGCCCCCTCTGGAGCGGTGATTTCCCTGCCGTCGATTTGCAGTTTGACCGTGCTCATTAGCTTCTCCCTCTCGCTCTTACCAGCACCCTCTCCTCGGCGGGAGGAGGCAGCGGCACCGGCTCGCCCGAAATCACCCTCACCGCGTTGAAGTTGGGCGGGCAGACGCTGAGGCAGGTGCCGCACTGGTCACATATTTCCTGATTGATGAAATGGATGATGTTCTTGCCACCCTCGATGGCCTGGGTTGGACACATACGCATGCAGATAAGGCAGGCCATGCATTTCTCGGGGTCGATGTAGTACGAGACGAGCGCCTTGCACACCCCCGCGGGACACCGGCGGTTCCTGATGTGCTCATCGTACTCGTCCCGGAAGTACCTTATGGTGGTCAGCACCGGATTGGGGCAGGTCTGTCCCAGCCCGCACAGGGAGGTGTCCTTCACTCCCTCGGCCAGCTCGCTGAGCAGCTCCACGTCCCCCTCGACTCCCCTCCCCTCGGTGATCCGGGCCAGGATCTCCCGCATCCTCTTGGTGCCCAGGCGGCAGGGAGCGCACTTGCCGCAGGACTCAAGCTGGGCGAAATCGAGGAAGTAGCGGGCCATATCCACCATGCAGGTGTCCTCATCCACCACCACCATGCCTCCTGATCCCATGATGGCCCCTGCCGCGGTGAGGGAGTCGTAATCAACGGGGACATCGAGCATGCTCGCGGGCAAGCACCCCCCCGAGGGCCCCCCGATTTGCACCGCCTTGAACTCCTTGCCACCCGGAACTCCTCCGCCTATGTCGTAGATTATGTGGCGCAGGGTTGCACCCATGGCGACCTCTATCAAGCCGCTATTCGCTATCTTCCCGGTCAAAGCAAAGACCGCCGTGCCCTTGCTTCTCTCAGTGCCAATGCTGGAATACCAGTCCGCCCCTCGGTTCATTATCACGGGAACGCTGGCAAGGCTTTTCACATTGTTGATGTTGGTGGGCTTGCCCCACAGTCCAGACTCGGCGGGAAATGGAGGGCGGGGGCGAGGCATGCCACGCTTCCCTTCTATGGATGCCATCAACGCCGTCTCCTCCCCGCAGACGAAAGCCCCGGCCCCTTCCGTAATATGCACCCGGAAGTTGAAGTCGGTGCCCAGGACTCTCTTTCCCAGGAAGCCGCTCTCTTCTGCCTGCGTGAGGGCTAGTCGGAGACGCTTCACCGCCAGGGGATACTCGGCTCGGACATAGACATACCCCTCAGAGGCACCAATGGCGTAGGCAGCGATAATCATGCCTTCAATCACGCTGTGGGGATCGGCCTCCAGGATGCTGCGATCCATGAAAGCCCCTGGATCACCCTCATCAGCGTTGCAAATCATGTACTTCACCGTTCCCGGAGAGTTGCGGCAGAATCCCCACTTGACTCCCGTGGGGAACCCTGCCCCTCCTCTCCCCCGCAGACCTGAGCGCTTGACCTCCTCGATAACCTCATAGGGGGTCATCTTCAGGAGTGCTTTTCTCAACGCCTCGTAGCCCCCTACAGCGAGGTAATCTTCGATCAGCTCGGGATTGATGTGGCCGCAGTTTCTGAGAATAAGGCGCTGCTGCTTTGCGTAGAAGGCGATGTCACCATAGCGGGGGACTGCCTCCCCGGTGCCTTCAGATGGGACTCAACAATCTGAGGAACGGCCCCTACTTTGACCTGGGAATAGAAAATCCCCTCCGGTCCGGCAATAACGATAGGGCCTTGTTGGCAGAAGCCGTGGCACCCGCTGAGCTTTACCTGGAAGGTGTCCCCCAGCCCTTGCTGCGCTATGCTCTTCTCCAGCGCCTCGTGAATCCGTGGAGAGTCAGAGGTCACACAGCCTGTTCCCTGGCAGACGATGACCACTTGTCTCCCATCGGTTGAGACTGCTACCTTTTCCTCACTCAATCGCTCGCTCCTTCTTGTCCTTGCGACCAAGGATCTCGGGCACCTTCATGGGGGTCAGCTTGCCGTAGGTATTACGATTGATTACGACGGTTGGAGCCAGGGCACAAGCCCCAATACAGGCGACTGTTTCCAGGCTGTACCCCATATCGGGTGTGGTCTCACCTTCTGTAATCCCCAGCTCGCGCTCCATCGCCTCCAGGATGCGGTGTCCTCCCCTCACATGGCAGGCCGTCCCACGGCAGATGCGCACCATATTCCGGCCCCGTGGGGTCAGGTAGAACTGGGAGTAGAACGTGGCCACCGCGTAGACTCGGCTCAGGGGGACCTTCGTTTCCCGGCTCAGCCGGGCCAGGGCTTCTTCGGGGAGATAGGCGTAAACATCCTGAATCTCCTGGAGCATGGTGATCAGGGCATCCTGTTGGCCCCGGTATCGCTCCAGGATTGGGTTCAAGAGCGACAGGTCTACACCTCTGGATGTCATGGCGCTCCCTTCCTTCCTTCATGCGACAGCAAGAAGGCCGCGACCAGGGGCAGATTTGCTACGGGCATCCTCAGGGACGCCTCCGTATTTCGAGGGGCTTATGCGTTAATCGTCCCTTGCCCCATGGAGATTGATCCAGGGGGCGAGGGGCGCAATCTTCAATGCCAGCGGCCTCAGTGCTCATGCAGCGCGTTTCTTGCTCTTGGCCTCTCAGTCGCTGACTATAAGGGTACTACTGCTGGTTGGTTTGCGCAAGGGTTTCTTAATCTCTCAGGACTTATGGTACAGGTTGATGGCCTTCTTTGGAGTTAGCATATTGATGCCCATATGGGGACGCACAGTGTTGTACG
>JACVQK010000064.1:0-9486 GCA_015661155.1 Dehalococcoidia bacterium
AATCGCCCCTACGCTTCCGCTCGTATGGTTCGACAAGCTCACCACGAGGGGAGAATCTTGAAGCCCGTCTTCGCAACCAGATATTAGCCATCGAACCTGCAAGGCAGACTGAGTCAGACCATGACCGAAACCAGGAAATACGAGACTGTCATTGGATTGGAGGTTCATGCCCAGCTCCTCACCAGGAGCAAGATGTTCTGCTCCTGTCCCGCCGACTACATCCAGGGGTCTCCCAACACCGCGGTCTGCCCCGTCTGCCTCGCCATGCCGGGTGTCCTTCCGGTAATCAACCGGCGGGCCGTGGAGTACGTTATCATGACGGGGCTGGCGCTGAACGCCACCATTGCCCAGAACACCCAGTTTCATCGCAAGAACTACCCATATCCCGACCTGATGAAGGGTTACCAGATATCCCAGTACGACGAGCCCATCGCCCTGGGCGGATGGCTTACCATCGATGTTAATGGAGAGGAGAAAAGGGTGGGAATCACCAGGGTGCACCTGGAGGAGGACGTGGCCAAGCTCCAGCACCGCCAGGACGCCCAGGGGGAAGGGTACAGCCTGGTGGATGTGAACCGCTCAGGAACTCCTTTGATGGAGACCGTGAGCGAGCCGGACATGCGCTCCCCGGAGGAGGCCCGCCAGTATTTGCTGAAGCTGAGGTCGATCTTGCAGTACCTGGGGGTTTCCACGGGCAACATGGAGGACGGGAGCTTCCGGTGCGATGCCAACATCAGCATCCGGCCATGGGGCAGCTCGCAGCTCTCTTCCAAGGTGGAGGTGAAGAACATGAACAGCTTTCGGGCGGTCTTTCGCGCCCTCCAGCACGAGGAGGAGAGACAAGAAAGGGTGGTGGAGGAAGGTGGTAGAGTCGTGCAGGAGACCCGGGGGTGGATGGAGGAGCGGGGCGTCACCGTCTCCCATCGTGCCAAGGAGTCCGCCCACGACTACCGCTACTTCCCGGAGCCAGACCTGCCACCCCTCTCCATAGACAGGGAGTGGGTGGAGGAGATCAGGGCGCGCCTGCCAGAGCTACCCGAAGCAAGGCGAGGCAGGTTTGCCACCCAGTACGGCCTTCCCATGTACGACGCCAACCTCCTCACCGCCTCCAGGGCCACGGCAGACTTCTTCGAAGAGTGCCTCAAGACCAAGGAGACCGCGCCCCAGGGGCTGGCGGCCAAGTCCAAGGCGATAGCCAACTGGATGCTGGGCGACCTGACGGGGCTCCTGAACGCCTCTGGCGCAGGCGTAATAGAGGGGGCGAAGGTCACTCCCCAGGGCCTGAGGGAGTTCACGGACCTGATCGATGCCGGGGCAATAAGCGGCCCTGCGGCCAAGACCGTCCTGGAGGAGATGGTCAAATCTGGGAAAGGGGCCCAGGCCATAGCCGTGGAGCAGGGCCTGACCCAGATAAGCGATGTCCGCCTGCTGGACGGGACCGTGGCGGAGGTCATCCAGCGGAACTCTCAAGCGGTGCAGGACTTTCTGGGAGGCAAAGAGACCGCCCTCAAGTTCCTGGTGGGACAGGTGATGAAGGAGACCCGAGGAAGGGCTAACCCATCTCTCGTCAACCAGATTCTCCAGGAGAAGCTAAGTTCCAAGGGGAGGCAATAGTGGAATCATCCTTTCAGATAGCGCAGATACTGGTATCCATTCTCCTGGTGGTCGCCATCCTGCTCCAGGTCAGAGGGCAGGGCTCAGGCTTCTTCGGCTCAGCCCAGGCCTCCTTCCGCACCCGACGGGGCGTGGAGAAGACCCTGTTCCAGTTCACCATAATCCTGGTGGTCATCTTCACAGTCCTGTCCATCTTCAGCGCCGTGCAGCCTTCCTGGCTCTTCTGACGGACTCTCTAGCATGCTGAGAAAAATGGAGAGTGCAGAGGGGCGAAGCCCCTTTGCCGGGGGTCTGGGGGTGTCCCCCAGACTGGGCTTAGCCCAGACCCATACCTTACGAACCGTCCTTCAGATGAAGGACGGTTAGACCAGTGCAGCAACAGTTGAGTGTGGGTGCAGGGCACGCCCTGCCCCTTCCTGGCCAGGAAGGGGGCTAGGGGGATGGTCGAAAGAGTATTCCAGCACCCTGCTAGGGGGCCCATGGGAGGCTCTCCCTTGATAACCCTCACCACGGATTTCGGAACCCAGGACCCCTACGTGGCGGAGATGAAGGGGGTCATGCTGCAGCTCAACCCCCAGCTCACCGTGGTGGACATCTCCCACCACATCCCTCCCCAGAGGGTGGCCCAGGGGGCTTTCGTGCTGGGGAGCGCCTATCCCTTCTTCCCTCGCGACACCATCCACGTGGCGGTGGTCGACCCTGGCGTGGGCACATCCCGCCGCGCCGTTCTGCTGGTCACCCCCCGGGGCCGCTTCCTGGCCCCCGACAATGGAGGTGGCCGTCCCTTCCGAATGCGCCGCCTACCGTCTGTCCAACCGGAGCCTGTGGCGGAATCCTGTGAGCGACACCTTTCATGGCAGAGATGTCTTTGCCCCCGTAGCAGCGCACCTCTCCCTGGGCACTCCCCCGGAGGAGGTGGGAGAGCCGTTGCCCTCCCTGGTGTGCTTGTGCATTCCCCATCCCCAGAGGGCTGGAAACACCCTCACAGGTCACGTCATCCATGTGGACAGGTTTGGGAACCTGGTCACCACGGTAGAGGGGAAGGCGCTGCCTCAAGGCAGAGTAGAGGTGCAGGTCAGGGGCTACCGGATACCGGGGGTGAGCAGGTCATACGCCGGGGGGCCTGCTATGCTCTCGATAGTTGGAAGCCACGGCAATCTGGAGGTCGCCGCGAGGAACGGCAGCGCCGCGAGTGAGCTGGGCGCCGACGTGGGGGATCAGGTGGTGGTGCGCTACTAGGCTGCTGAAAAGGCCTCAGGGCCTTTCCAGCAGATTTGCCCCACCCCCGGGGAGTGGAAGGGGGCCGTCGCTGAAAGACGGAGTTTTTCAGCGACCTGCTACTCCTCCACGACCACCGCGGTCCCGTAGACCAGCATCCCTACGGCCCCTCCCACGACGGCGAGGGTCGTGAAGCGGGTGCCCACTACGGCGTTGGCCCCCATCTCCTCGGCCCGCTGCACCATTCGCTGGATGGCCTGCTCCCTGGCTTCAGTCAGCAGCCTGGTGTACCCTTTGATCTCGCCACCCACTATGTTTCGCAGCCCGGCCATGATGTCCCCCCCGATGTTTCTGACTCTCGCGGTGTTCCCCTCCACCATGCCCAGTACCCGGGTTATCCGCCTGTTCTCTATCTCATCTGTCGTCACCACAATCATTCTTCTACCTCCTCAGAACGTTCTTTCTCAGAGCCACATTTGACATAACTCTTCTACAGGGCCAGCTTGCCGGGGTTCATGATGTTGTGAGGGTCCAGGGTTGTCTTGAGCCTCCGAAGGACATCCATTCCCGTTCCCAGCTCCCGTGGGAGAAGGTGCGCCAGCTTCACGCCCACGCCATGCACGTACTCCATGGAGCCTCCCATATCCTGGGCCAGGGTGAGCATCTCGTCTACGGCCTGGGCCAGGGTTCCCTCCTCCCCCTGGCCTTCCAGGGAGACGTCCACCAGCATCATGGAGAACAGCTCCGGTTGGGTCCACAGGGAGCACTCCCTCACCCAGAGGTGCTGCCTGGAGGCGATTTCATAGCAGCGGTGGCGGTACTCCAGGACCTGGGAGGCGGGGATGGCAACGTGGGGGTAGCCCGTTCTTCGGGGCCACTCTTCCGTGGGCCACTCCCTCACCGACCTGTCTATAAACCTCTCCTTGTAGCGGTAGGCCGAGTCGTGGCGGGTGTCCCAGTACTGTCGGGTCGGGGCCGGGCCGATGTCCTCGCCCCTGGAGGCATGGCAGACCTTCAGTGTCCTGGCAAGCTGGGCCTCCACCTCCTCCGCGTACCCCTCAAAGACCAGGTACATCCTGGTCTCACTGGGAGTTGAGGAGCCTTCTGGGGGACCGTCGGGTGGCCCTGGCGGCTCCTCGGTCAGGTCCACCAGGGCGGGCCTGAGACCCAGAGAGGACATCTCCTGGAGGGCGTGGAATCCGTCCTCAAACTTGGCGAAGGCGACGGTCTTGAAGACCCTGGCCTCGGGAAGGCGGAAGATCCGGATGGTGGCCTGGGTGATGATGCCGAAGACCCCCTCAGACCCGATGAACAGATGGTGGAGAGAGGGGCCAGCGGAGCTTTTGGGCACCGCCCTGGTCTGGAGCACCTCGCCGGTGGGCAGCACCACCTCAAGCCCCAGCACCTGCTCTCCCATGGAGCCGTATTTGGCAGCCCTGTAACCCACCCCGTTGGTGGAGATGGCTCCCCCAAGGGTGGCTATGGGGACGCTGTAGGGGTCGTGCCCCAGCATGAGTCCCTCTCCCTTAAGGGCCTCATCCAGGTCTCCCAGAAGAACGCCCGCCTCCACGGTGGCTGCTCTATCCTCGGAATTCAGGGCCACTATCCGGTTCATCTTCTTCAGGTCCACCGCTATGCCCCCCTGGAGGGGTGTCACGGCACCCGCTATTCCCGTGCCGCCGCCGTAGGGCACCAGGGGAATTCTCTCCCTGTGCGCCAGCTTTACCACCTCTGCCACCTTTGAGGTGGAAGAGGGACGGACCGCCGCGTGGACGCGAGGAGGGAGGGAACCCTGCTGCTCCATTCCTCGGTAGCGGCCAAAGGCATCCAGGGAGTACGCTTCCAGGAGGGACTCCTCCAGGATCACGTTCTCCGGCCCCACAATTCGCCTCAGGGCTTCCACTACTGACTGGGAAATCACGGCATAATCCCTTCAGGCAAGGGGCGCTCTTCGGAGATCAAGGGAGGCTCTTGAACCTCCACAGGGTCCCGCTGGGGGTATCCTCCAGCAGCACGCCCAGCTCCTCCAGCCGGGAGCGGAGGTCGTCTGCCAGCTCCCATTTTCGGTCGGCTCGCAAGCGGGAGCGGGTCTCCACCAGGAGGTCAACAAAGGGGTAGGCATCTTTCTGCTCTGGCCTGGCCTGCTCTTCCAGAGAGAGGCCAAGAACTCCTGCCATCTCCCGCAATGCCCCCTGGGCCTCTCCCACCGCGACACCCCTCTCCCGATGGCGGTTTATCTCCCGGGCCAGGTCAAAGAGGGAGGCCAGGGCCTGAGGGGTGTTCAGGTCGTCGTCCATCGCGGCGAGAAAACGCTCCCGATAGAGGTGCACATCGACTCCGCCGTCAGCGCGGCCCTCGCCATCACCCCGGAGGGCGTTGACCAGACGCTCCAGGGCCCGCTCCGCGCCGACGATCCCCTCGTCGGTGTAGGTGAGGGGACTCCTGTAATGAGATAAGAGAAAGGCTAGACGGAGGGCGTCCGGGGGATGGCTGGCCAGGGCATCTTTGACGGTGACCAGGTTCCCCAGGGACTTGCTCATCTTCTCCTCACCCAGGTGAAGCAGCCCGTTGTGGAGCCACACGCGGACAAAGGGTTTGACCCCGGTGTACGCCTCCGCCTGGGCGATCTCGTTCTCGTGATGGGGGAAAATCAGGTCCTGTCCTCCTCCGTGGATATCCACCGTGTTTCCCAGGTAGCGGAGGGCCATGGCGCTGCACTCAATGTGCCATCCTGGTCTCCCCTCTCCCCACGGGCTTTTCCACGATGGTTCGCCCGGCTTGGTCCTCTTCCACAGGGCAAAGTCCAGGGGATGCTCTTTGAGCGTCCCACCCTCCACCCTTACTCCAGCCACCATGCCCTCCAGGGTGCGGTGACTCAGCTTCCCGTAGTCCGGCTCCTTCTGGACCCGGAAGTAGACATCCCCCTCCGCGGGATAGGCATAGCCCCGCTCCACCAGGGTGGAGATAATCTCCAGCATCTGGGGAATCTCTTGAGTCGCCCGGGGATACACGTAAGCCCGCTTGACGTTCAAGGCGTCCATGACCTGGAAGTAGTCCTGGATGTGGCGGGAGGTCAGCTCCTCTATGGTTATCCCCTCGGCACGGGCGCGCTCGATGATCTTGTCATCGATGTCGGTGAAGTTCTCCACGTGCCGAACCCTGTGGCCCCGATGCTCCAGGTAGCGCCGGAGCACGTCGAAGTAAACGTAGCTCAGGGCGTGGCCCACGTGGGTTGCGGCGTAGGGGGTGACGCCGCAGACGTACATGGTCACTTCGTCCCCCGAAGGGGTGAACTCCTGCTTCTCCCCCGTCATGGTGTCGTACAGCCTCATCCCTCTCCCTCGATGGTGGCGATGGCGTAGGCGGCTATCCCCTCGCCGCGACCCGTGAAGCCCAGGCCGTCGGAGGTCTTGCTCTTGATGTTCACCTGCTCTTGACTCAGGCTCATGGATTCGGCGATTACCTCACGCATATTATCAGAGAAGGGAGCCAGCCGGGGACGCTCGGCGACTATTGTAGCATCCAGGTTGACCACTCGCCAGCCCCGCTGCTTCAGCAGGGTGGCCGCATGGCGCAGGAAGAGGAGACTGGACACACCGCGATACTGGGGGTCCGATGAAGGGAAGTAGGTGCCCATATCCCCCAGGCCCGCAGCCCCCAGCAGGGCGTCCACCAGGGCATGCACCAGGACATCCCCGTCGCTATGTCCTGCCAGTCCTTCTTCGAAGGGTATATTGACTCCTCCCAGCCACAGAGGGTGGCCAGGCTCCAGCCTGTGGACATCGTACCCGATGCCGGTGCGAACGGCCATATGAAACTCCCGTGCTAATAGCTTAGGCGATGTCCTCCCCACATCAAGTACTTCTTAGAGGGGCCGGTACCAGAGCAACTGGACTTCGTCCGGCAGGTCCGGGTAGGCATCCGGGTGGATGGCGCGCAACTGGCAGCCCATCCGAGCGTAAAACTTACACGCGGGCACATTGATGTTTTGTGTCTCGACCTTCAAGGTAGTACACCGATGGGCGTTTGCCCATTCAATGACTCGGGCAAACAAGAGTGCCCCGATGCCCTGGTGCCGGTACTCAGGGTGAACCCGGATGTCCCACAGGACGGCGAGGTCGGTTCGCCCTTCTAGCATGTATACTCCGGGCGTGTTGAAAGAGATCACGGCGCCGCCAATCCTTTCTTGCCCTTCAAACGCCGATAGAATGCCCCAGTTGGAGATGTCGAACCGGCTAGCCCAGTGCCTTGGCCCCTCGCCGTCGCGTTCGTCATAGTCTTTGATGTAGGGATGTTCAACAGGCTCTTCTGTTAGCCCCCATCCACCCAGACCGTTGCGAACGGACTCGACCCTGTAACGCGACTCTACGAGGAAGCTGATGGAAACATTGCCGTGTTCCAGCAAGCTTGCCAGGGTCGTGGGCTCTTCTCTGACGTTAGCCATATGCAACAATTCCCCTCTGGTACTTGTTGGCACGAGACAAATCCCAAAGACTATCTCAAAAACTCAGGGACTTTGGAGATTGCTTCCTACGGAGTGGCCCTGCGCCTTAGAATCGCCTCAGCGAAAACCAGGTCCTCCCGGGTAGTTACCTTGATGTTCTCGTAGGAACCCAGGAACACCTTCACCCTATGCCCCAGCTTTTCCACCAGGGAGGCGTCGTCGGTCACCTCGTCCAGGTCTCCCTGGTACGCTCTCCGGAGCAACTCGGAGCGAAAGACCTGGGGCGTCTGCACCGCCCTCAAGGTCTCTCGCGGCAGCGTCTCCAGGACGAAACTATCTTGAACCCTCTTTATGGTGTCGTTCACGGGAAGGGCGGGGATGGCAGCCCCAGTTGTTGATGCCTCCTCTAAAGCCCGCTGAAGAAGCTCCTGGGTGACACAGGGCCTGGCGCCATCGTGCACCATTATCCAGGAGCAGGGGGAAAGGCGCTGGAGGCCGACCTTCACCGAGTCCTGCCTCCTGGGGCCACCAAGGCAGACCTCCACCGGCCTCCTCCATCCTCCCTGGGCCACAAGACTGCGCCCCCGCTCCAGGTTATCCTGGCTCAGGACCAGGACTATCTCCCCTACCTGAGGGTACTCCTGGAAGGCCGAGATGGTGTGAGCTATCATGGGCTTCCCCGCCAGGGGGGCAAAGACCTTGTCCAGGGGCAACGCGTCCTCGCCCGTCATGCGCCGACTCGCCCCGGCAGCCACAATGATGACCCCCACCCGGGGGTCATGGACTCCTTCAGGCGGGGGAGCCGGAGCCTTAACCACCCTCAAGTTCCCCTGGGCTGGGCAAAGATGATGCGGCCGGCGGCGGTCTGAAGCACCCTGGTAACGGAGACGTCCAGATGGGAGTTGATGTGTCTTCTACCTCCCTCTATCACCACCATGGTGCCGTCATCCAGAAAAGCGACACCCTGGCCGGCCTCCTTGCCCTCTTGAACAACCCGTACCACCATCTCCTCTCCCGGAAGCACCACGGGCTTCAGGGCATTGGCCAACTCGTTGATGTTGAGAACTCGGACGCCCTGAATCTCAGCGAAGCGATTCAGATTGAAGTCCGTGGTGAGTATCTGGGCCTTGAGGCTCTTGGCCAGCTTTACCAGCTTGCCATCGACCTCCGAGTCGTCCCGGGCATCCACGTCCAGCACCTGAATGGGCACCTCGGACTCTTTCATCAGCTTGTTGAGCATCTCCAGGCCGCGACGTCCCCGGTTGCGTCTGAGGGCATCGCTGGAGTCAGCGATGTGTCGAAGCTCGTCCAGAACAAACCGGGGAATCACCATGGTGCCATGCACGAAACCCGTCTTGCTTATGTCGGCGATCCTCCCGTCTATGATGGCGCTGGTGTCCACCAGGACCTGCCCATCCCTGGGAGCCCTACCAGCCTGCATACCCTGGCGAGACCCCTCGGGCAGAAGCTGGAACAGCTCTTGGTCCCGGGAGGCCATGACCGCCATGCCCAGGTAGCCCAGCAGAACGCTCAGAGCGATGGGTGCCACTACCCCAAGCCAGCCCGGTAGCCTCGAGAGGGCCACGGAGAACAGGGCCGCCACGACAAGCCCCGCTATGAGGCCCAGAGTGCCCGATACCAGGGCGGTGAAGGTCATATCCGTCAAAGCCTGCTTCGCTCTGGCCAGGGGGCGGACAACCAGATAAGGGGTGAGAACCAGGCCGAGAGCCACCCCCGCCAGCGAAAGGGCCAGGCCCCATGGTATGAACCCCGGCGCATCCAGAAGCTCCCCCACCCAGAGTCCCAGTTTCCATCCGCCCAAGCCCGCGAAATGGGCGCCCGCCACGCGGGCCCCCAACTTTCTGCCCATGCGCAAGTCTCCTGCCCTCCCCACAACTACAAACAGACTAAAGGATTCCAAAAGAGCGAAAGTGTACCTTGGTACACTTTCAATCCAGCCACCGGGCTTCAACTGCCCCTTCGCCCTAGAGACACCTTCCGTTTTCAAGAATACCACGGCATGATAGCAGTGTCAAAATCGGCAACACGGGCGGTTTACAACCCATGTCGAGAACAAGTAGAGGTTGGACGGCCCCGCCGGGATGAAGCGCCGCTGCAGGGTGTTGAAAAACCCTTTCGACCATCCCCCTGACCCCCTTCCTGGCCAGGAAGGGGGAGGAATTTGAATCTGGGGGACACCCCCAGACCCC
>JACVQK010000064.1:9513-14093 GCA_015661155.1 Dehalococcoidia bacterium
CGGCACCCAGCTAAATGGCTATGGCCTCGACGATGCGATGTCCCATCTCCGCGGTGGTGAGGACCTCCCCGGCTCCCTCCTCGGCGATGTCCCGAGTGCGGCACCCCCCGGCCAGGACACGCTCAACGGCATCTTCCACCGCGAGGGCGGCCTGGGGAAGGCCCAGGGAGTAACGGAGCATCATGGCCACGCTGAGGATGGTGGCGATGGGGTTGGCCTTGCCCTGACCAGCGATGTCCGGGGCGCTGCCGTGGATTGGCTCGTAGAGGCCCAGGGCGCGCCGTCCCCTGGCATCTTCTAGCGGGGGTAAGCCCGCCAGACTGGCGGAGGGCAGCATCCCCAGGGAGCCGGCCAGGACCGCCGCCTCGTCGGTGAGGATGTCCCCGAACATGTTCTCCATGACCAGCACATCGAAGCGTGACGGGGTTCTAACCAGGGCCATGGCGCAGGAGTCCACCAGGGCGTGCTCCAGGGCCACGTCGGGATACTGGGCGGACAGCTCCACGGCTATCTCCCGCCACAGACGGGAGCTCTCCAGGACGTTGGCCTTGTCCACCGAGGTGAGCCTCTTCCTGCGCCGGCGGGCCAGCTCGAACCCCACCCTGAGAACCCGCTCGATCTCGCGTTCCGTGTACCTCAGGGTGTCCACACCCCTTCTGCCCCGGGCGGTGCGCCACCGCTTCTTGGGCCGAGCGAAGTAGAGACCTCCGGTGAGCTCCCGCACCATCAGGATGTCCACACCCTGGAGGACCGCGGGTTTGAGGGAGCTGGAGTTCAGGAGTGAGGGGAAGACCTTGACCGGGCGCAGGTTGGCAAAGAGACCCAGGGCTTTGCGCAGCCCCAGGATGGCGTCCTCGGGACGGTGGGAAGCCAGGGGGTTGTCCCACTTGGGGCCGCCCACAGCGCCGAAGAGGATGGCATCGCTCCGGCGGACCAGCTCAAGGGTCTCTCTGGGCAGGGGTGTGCCCACCTCATCCATGGCTGCTCCCCCCACCAGCCCATGCTCCAGGTGGAAGACGGCTCCGGTGAGAGCCTCCAACCGCTGGAGTACCTTCACGCCCTCGGCTATGACCTCGGGGCCTACGCCGTCGCCGGGGAGGACGGCTATTCTAAACTCCACCATGTGCTCCTCCATGAGTTTGTAGATAGGCTGCTGAAAAAGGGGAGTACAGAGGGGCGAAGCCCCTTTGACGGGGGCCTGGGGGTGTCCCCCAGATGTAGATTTCTCCCCCTTCCTGGCCAGGAAGGGGGCAGGGGGATGGTCGAGAAAGGTTTTTCATCATCTGCCTAATAGAAATCCACGCCAGGGAGAGACGGCTTGCCCAATAGCCTGTCAAGCAGGGGTACGCGCTCATAAGCTGGGTCATCCCTCGGCCCTCACGCGGCGCTCATAGGCCAGAATCCTGTCCTCATGCTGCAAGGTCAGGGCGATGTCGTCCAGGCCGTGGAGCAGGCAGTGGCGTCTGAACTCGTCTATCTCAAAGGACGCCCTGAACCCCTGGGCGTCGTACACCAGGCAGCTCTCCAGGTCTACCGTGGCCTGGTATCCGGGCTGTGCCTCGGCCCTTGCCATGAGCTCTCTCACCTGCTCTTCAGGCAGGACGACGGGGAGCATTCCGTTCTGGAAGCAGTTGTTGCGGAAGATGTCGGCGAAGCTGGGGGCGATGATGGCCCGGAAGCCGTAGTCCAGCAGCGCCCAGGGAGCGTGCTCCCGGGAGGAGCCGCCGCCGAAGTTGCGCCCCGCGACCAGGATGGTCGCGCCCCGGTAGCGGGGGGCGTTGAGCTTGAAGCCAGGGTTGGGCTGGCCGTTGGGGAGGAAGCGCCAGGAGGAGAAGAGGAACTGGCCGAACCCGGTGCGCTCGATGCGCTTCAGGTAGACCGCGGGGATAATCTGGTCGGTGTCCACGTTGTCCCTGTCCAGGGGTGCGACGATGCCCGTTTGCTTGGTAAAGGGTTGCATGGTGTGTCTCCTCAAAATCAGTAACTATGGAAGTCGGTAGGATTTCCACGTCCCAACGGGTACGGTGATCTTCTCTTTCTTCCCTGCCACTACAGGATCAGGGACAAGATGCGGCGTAGGATTATTGGGTATGCCGGATACAACGCACAGGTAATAATTGTTTCTGTGTGTATAGGCTGACCTTGTTTCATTTGGGCTCAATTCAACGTCTCGGTCATCAGTTAAGCCTTTGACCTCTATACAAACCTTGGAGCCAGACTTTAAGGAGCCTTCGAGGTCGTAGCCAAGGCTTAGTTTGTCCACCGGATACAGGAGGGCAGAGAAGGTCATTGACAAGCGTTGCCGTGCAAAGTTCTCGGCAAATATCTCGACGCCATTATCGGGGTTAGCTTTAACACCACCAGCCGTGCAAAACCTAAGCCAATCGTGGATTTCTTGAGCGTCGGTTGAACCCTGCAAGTACAAAGGGCTAAGAAAATTCAGGCCGGGGACAAACTGTTTATGAGTTTCCCATTCTGGCGTAGGCACGAACTCTGCTGAGAAGACGACCTCTTTGGCTCGGAGTACTGTGTCGTGTTTGGTTAAAACCCAGAATTCGATATCTCTGCCAATGTCATCGCCGAGAATGTTCTGACAATATCTCGTCATCCGCAAGAGGTCCGCCGATGCCGGCTGGGGCGAGGAAGTGAGTATCTTTGGTAGCAACTCCTCTTTGGTGGCCCTTTTGAGATCAAGGATTTGTACACCTGTGGATCCGGTGAGAAAGCTCCTAAGGTTTCTGCGCTCTTCTTCGGTTGCGCCCTCGAGAATACCGGGGTTTAGGATGCGTCTCGACTTTTTCAGGGCGTCTACTATGTCAGACAAGAATTGGTCTGCTCCCGAAGAGTCAATGAGCCAGACACCACCCCCTCCTGCGAGCTGACCGTCGGCGTCCAAAACGATGTCGTAAGAGTGATACGTTTCGCGGTAATAGTTGCCGCGGCGAGATCGCGTCTCCACTGGGTGGCCGTTCAGCCACAGGTACAGGCGCCGAAACCACCTCGCACCCTCGGGGCTGACAGCCTTCGCCATCAAGAAACTCTTGTTTCCCAAGAGCCCCAGCCTGTTTACCCTTTCCATACCTGGAGCTATAACATTAGGGTGTGCCCTTTTCACATCTGGTCGATTGGCCATTGCTGGGGCTATCTCGGGGCTCGACAGTACGCCCATGTTTTGCAGTGCTTCAACTGCGTCTTCTGTTTCGTCTAGTGCAACCGCTTGTGCAGGCAAAGCCCAACTTCCATCAGCAATAGGGACGCAACTATCCTGTGCAAGGAACGTCTCGAGGGGGGCGTGGAGCCTGGGCTGGAAGAGGCGTTTATATGCTTCGCCGGGCGATTGAGTGAACTTAAAAACGTCCAGAATCTGGTATCGCCACACGGGATGGCTCTTGAAGGCCGGAATGGCCACTTTCATACAAAGGTCCGCTACTTTCCCTAGTAACCAATGATTCCATGGCGCCTCGTAATTGATCTCCTCTCGGCCTGGTTGCACGAGGAAATCAGCTTGAATCGGGAATTTTGCACCGCTTTGAGTCTCTTCTAATGGATGAAAGGAGTAAACCCCACCATACATCGCCGTAGCAGGCTGCAAGGCGATTCGTCCTTCGTCATCCAGAGCAAAGGCAACCGTTACTTCTCTCTCAAGAACGTTGGGCCGGTATTCCTGTGTAAGCCTATCTCTTTTGACCCAGTCATCAGTGACCGGGCACTTCAGGCGGAACACCTTGAAGCGCTGTGGCACCGAGTCTCGCGCTAAGGTAGTTACTCCGTCAGAATCTTCTCCTTTGTTTTCCAGAAGCCATCTATGCCCATGGACTTCATCCACGACCTCTATGCGCCTCATCCAACGCAGGAAGAGATACAGTTCTGTTGATATTCGTTCCACTTCGGGAATCAACTTGTCGTAGGCGTCGTCGTCCTTGAAGGGAATCACGAGTGTCGTGTCGTTCGTCCCTATTTCCTTGGATGGAGCGTCTATCGGAATAGGTAGAACGTACCACGGTGTATTTGCTGGGTCTGGCCACTCATCGCGGTCGAATTTGAAGGCATATCCTCCTGAATATATTTCGGGGCGGTCTGTGATTTTGAAAACGGACTTGAATCCGATACCGAGATAGCCCAGTCCTTCGGCTGCGACCACGGCATTGCCGCGCAGAGCATTATGCTCGGGGCGGTGGAGAAGGGGCTGGGCGGCTGTATGATTGCCTCAATCAAGAAGGACGTCCTGCGCTCTGCCCTGAACATCCCGCCCAAGTACGAGATTCTGCTCGTGCTGGCGCTGGGGAAGCCGGTGGAGAAGGTGGCGATTGACCCGTTGGGGAAAGACGGCGATATCAAGTACTACCGCGATGCCGAGGGTGTCCACCACGTCCCCAAGCGCTCCCTGGACGATATGATTGTGGGATAGATAGTTCCCTGCTTGCATCAGGTTAGTATATCCCAAGAGGTGAGACCCTTCGCTCTACTCAGGGTGACAGAAACCGAGTGTCATTGCGAGGAGCACATTCGCTTCGCTCAGTGTAAACTCAGCGACGTGCCTGCACGCCGAAGTGCGTTACGGCACGCAGGCGTGGCAATCT
>JACVQK010000013.1:0-21969 GCA_015661155.1 Dehalococcoidia bacterium
GGAGCTCGTGTTCGTCGAGGGGCACTCAACTGATGGCACCTATGCAGCCATCGAGGGAGGGATGGCCAGATACCCCAATCGCAGGTGCAAACTGCTCAAGCAAATGGGAAAAGGGAAGGGAGATGCGGTCAGGCTGGGTTTTTCCAGTGCCAGTGGCGACATCCTGATGATCCTGGACGCTGACCTGACCGTTCCCCCAGAAGACCTGCCCCGTTTTTGCCGGGTCCTGACGTCCGGCAAGGGTGAGTTTGTGAACGGTGTTCGCCTGGTGTACCCCATGCAACACCAGGCCATGCGATTCCTCAATATGTTGGGGAACAAGTTCTTCAGTCTGGCCTTCTCATGGCTGCTCGGGCAGCCCATCAAGGACACCCTTTGTGGCACGAAGGTGCTCTGGAAACGAGACTATGAGCTGATGGCAGCCAATCGGGCCTACTTTGGTGACTTTGATCCCTTTGGTGACTTTGACCTCCTGTTTGGCGCCGCCAAACTCAACCTCAGAATCGTCGATATGCCCATCCGTTACCGGGAGCGCGTTTATGGTGCGACAAACATCAATCGCTGGCAGCACGGATGGCTCCTGCTCAAGATGGTGACGTTTGCTGCCAGGCGCATAAAGTTCGTTTGACCTGCGCCGGGAAGGTACGATGCTCAAGTCACTGCTCGCCCACCCATTGACGCGCGGTCTGGCCGTCGATGACCCGGAGACCACTGCTCTCCGCTGGCGCATCATTCGAGAGAAGACCTTCCTGAAACGGGTCTACCAGGAGTGGTACGCCTCCGTTGCGGCAGCCTTGCCGGATGTGCCCGAGGGACCCGTGCTGGAGCTGGGAGCAGGCGGTGGGTTTCTGAAGGAGTTTGTCCCCGACCTGATAGCTTCAGAGGTCTTTCACGTACCTCATGTTGATGTTATCATGGATGGACAGTGTATGCCCTTTCTCACGGCCACGCTGAAGGGAATCGTAATGACGGATGTGCTTCACCATTTGCCGCAGCCCAGGGCCTTCTTCGCCGAGTCTGCCCGCTGCGTTCGACCGGGGGGAGTGATAGTCGCCATTGAGCCCTGGGTCACGCCCTGGTCCCGTCTGGTGTATGGGCGGCTGCACCACGAGCCCTTTCAACCTGATGCCAGGGAGTGGGAGTTTCCCGGGAGCGGCCCTCTCTCCGGCGCTAATGGTGCGCTGCCCTGGATCATCTTTCGGCGCGACAGGGCACAGTTCGAAGGGGAGTTCGCCACCTGGCGAGTAAAGGAAATCCGCCCATGTATGCCGTTCCGTTACCTCGTCTCCGGGGGTGTGTCCCTGCGGAGCCTCACGCCCGGCTGGACATTTGGGTTCTGGCGTGGGCTGGAGGGTCTGCTGAGTCCCTTGAGGAATAGCCTGGGCATGTTTGCCCTGATTGTGCTGGAGAGGACATCGGTGGAGGTTGGCGAATGAGGCCGTGGGGTGGGGGAGCCGCTCTGAGAAGATAGGGGATTGCCCATGGTAAAGGCATTGATCACCGGGATCACCGGGCAGGATGGCTCGTATTTGGCCGAGTTTCTGCTCTCCCGCGGCTACGAGATTCACGGCCTGATACGTCGCGCCAGCACTTTCAACACCCAGCGCATCGATCACCTGGTGCAAGACCCCCACGATCCCTCCGCAAGACTCTTCCTGCACTACGGCGACCTGTCCAACCTGGAGCAGATATCCAACCTGATTTACAACATCCAACCGGACGAAATCTACCATCTTGGTGCCCAGAGCCACGTGAGGGTCAGCTTCGATATGCCCGAATACACCGGCGACGTAACGGCGCTGGGAGCTACCCGTATCCTGGAGGCGGTCCGCAGAAGCGGTATCAAGACAAGGCTCTATCAGGCCTCAAGCAGCGAGATGTTCGGCAATGCCCCTTGTCCCCAGAATGAAGAGACGCCCTTTCAACCCAGGAGTCCCTACGCCATCTCCAAACTGTATGCTTACTGGACTGTTGTCACCTATCGGGAGGGGTACAACCTGTTTGCCTGCAACGGCATCCTGTTCAACCATGAGAGCCCTCGCCGGGGGGAGACCTTCGTCACCCGAAAAATCACCCGCGCGATAGCCAGCATCCTCGCCGGGAAGCAGGACAAGCTCTATCTGGGAAATCTGGAGGCCAAGCGGGACTGGGGATATGCCCCGGAGTACGTGGAGGCCATGTGGCTCCTGCTCCAGCAGGACAAGCCCCGTGACTATGTGATTGGCACGGGAGAAACCCATTCGGTCAAGGAGTTCCTGGTGCAGGCGTTCTCCTATGTGGGCCTGGACTGGCGAGAGTATGTGGAGGTTGACTCGCGCTACTTTCGTCCGGTTGAGGTGGAAAACCTGCTGGCGGACGCCTCCAGGGCACGACGGGAGCTGGGCTGGGAGCCCAGGGTGACTTTTCAGGAGCTGGTTCGCATTATGGTGGATGCCGATATGGCAGCCGCAGGGCTGGCCCCTATTGGGGAGGGGGAGAGGATATTGGCCAGGCGTTCCACTTTTCCTCATGCTCAGGAGGGTAAGACTTGGGTAAGGTAACTTTGATTCGGCCCATGAGCCTGATTCCCACGTGGTCAGACTCAGGGCCCATTACACCTCCCCTGGGCGTTGCCTATCTGGCGGCCAGCCTTCGGGAAGCTGGCCACGGCGTAAAGGTCATCGATGCCGTAGGGGAGAGCCCATTTCAGATATCCTCTCTCTTCAATGGCATCATGACCGCAATAGGCCTCACAAGGGAGCAGATCGTCGAACGGATTGACCCGACCACAGAGGTTGTTGGTGTCTCATGCATGTTCTCCCAGGACTGGCCGGAGGTACGCCAGCTGATAAACCTGGTGAGAGACCGCTTCCCCAAGGTCAAAATAGTTGTGGGTGGGGAGCACATCACCGCAGTGCGCGAGTTCACCCTCCAATCGTGTCCGGCGGTGGACTGCTGCGTCCTGGGTGAGGGGGACGAGGCCCTGGTGGAGATCGTGAACGCCTTCGACAACGGCACGTCCCTGGAGACAGTCCTGGGGGTCATGTTCCGTGACTCCGGCGACGGCTTTCACTTCACGGGGCCACGAGCCAGAATCCGACAGGTTGATGAAATCCCGCTCCCAGCCTGGGACCTTATGCCCATAGAGACCTACCTGGATCACGGCCTCTCCTTCGGCGTGAATCGTGGACGCAGCATGCCCATTCTGGCCACACGCGGCTGTCCCTTCCAATGTACCTTCTGCTCCAATCCCCAGATGTGGAACAGCCGGTGGATTCCCCGGGACCCGGTAAAGGTGCTGGACGAGATTGAGCTGTACATACGCCAGTACGGAGCCGTCAACATCGACTTCTACGACCTTACCGCCATCGTCAAGCGGCAGTGGGTTATAGACTTCACCCACTTGATACTGGCCAGGGGACTGAAGTTCACGTGGCAATTACCCAGTGGCACCAGGTCTGAGGCCATCGACGACGAGGTCACCAGGCTGCTGTATCAAACCGGGTGCCGTAACCTGGCTTATTCACCCGAGAGCGGATCGCCTGAGGTGTTGAAGCGCATCAAGAAGAGGGTCAAACTCGACCATATGGACCGTTCGATACGCTCTTCCCTTCGCAGCGGTCTCAATCTCAAGCTCAACATCGTTGTGGGCTTCCCAGACGAGACGCGCTGGGAGCTTTGGAAAACAATCCGTTACCTGGCCAAGGTTGGCGCTATGGGGGTTCATGACGTCAGCGTCTCCATGTTTTCACCCTATCCTGGCTCTGAGTTGTACTACCGGCTACGAGCTCAGGGCACCATCCCTGAGTTATCGGACGAGTTCTTCCTTTCCACCCTGGCGTCCTACAAGGACTTCTCCAAGAGCTTGTCCTTTGCCAATGGTATTGGCAGTAGAGAGTTGTTGTTCTACCGCGTGATGGGGATGCTGGTCTTTTACGCTGCCCAGTATACCCTCCGCCCCTGGCGTTTGGTCGCCATGATAAGCAACTTCATCCGCAAGAAGCAGGAGTCCCGACTTGACAAATCCTTGCAGGATTTGGTCATGCGCGTGAGAGGGTATAGGGCCAGAGCCAGGAAGCCGGAACGCCAGGCCTAGTCGGTTGGCCCTCAGGACTAAGGGGGTGTTGAAGAAGGGGGAGTGCAGAGGGGCGCAGCCCCTTTGCCGGGGGTCTGGGGGTGTCCCCCAGCTTCAGATTCCTCCCCCTTCCTGGCCAGGAAGGGGGCTAGGGGGATGGTCGAAAGGGTTTTTCAACACCCTGCTAAGGGAGTCCTCTCCCCTGGATGGGAAACCAATGCTCCTGCTTTAGCTCTCTTTGATGCAAACAGCAAAACGTAGCCGGATCATCCTGGTCGGCAGATTCCTGAGAAGCGCCGTGGCCCAGAGACCCGTTCAATTGATGACGGTCATCTTTCTGGTGGCCCTGGCGCTGCGGCTCTATGGAATCAACTTTGGCCTGCCCGGGGAAGCCCATTCCGACGAGCCCTTTCTTGTCATGCACGCCCTGAGGTTTGGGCAGGGCGACCTGAACCCTCACTGGTTCGTGTACCCCACCCTGTACATGTACGTCCTGTTTGGGTTCTACGCCCTGCTCTTCCTCTTCGGATTCCTTCTGGGCGTCTTCTCCTCCACCTCTGACTTCGCGGTGGCCTATTTCACCGATCCCACCAGCTTCTATCTCCTGGGGCGCTCAGTCACAGCCCTCCTGGGGGCCGCCACCGTCATACCCCTCTACTTGTTGGGGAGCCGCCTCTTCTCCCGCCGGGCGGGTATCCTGGCAGCGCTATTCCTGGCAGTGACCTTCTTGCACGTCGAGAACTCCCATTACATCACCACCGACGTTCCCATGACCTTTCTGACCACCCTGGCCCTCTACTTCGCGGTACGGCTGATGGAGGAGGGCCGGATCAGATGGTACGTCCTGGCCGGCCTTGCCGCAGGTCTGGCCATTTCCACCAAATACACCGCCGCTCTCATCGTAGTGCCTCTGGCTTCAGCTCACCTCCCTGGTGCCGGCGGCAGTTGGCGGGGTCTGCTTCCGGCCCTGCGGTCGAAGAGGCTCTACATGGGCGGTATCGCCGTGGTGGTGGGCTTCCTGATAGGCACCCCCTTTGCTCTCCTGGATTTCTTGACCTTCTACCCATTTCTTACGGGATTCCTGGAGTATGGGCGGGTAGGGTTTGTGGGACTGGTTTACACGCCCTGGGTGTCGGTGTTCACCGACTTCCTCCCTGAGGGCATGAGCGTTTACTTGACGCTGCTGGCCCTGGCGGGGCTGCTCTACGGACTGGTGGTTCGCCGTACCAGGGGAGACCTGATCATAGGCTCCTTTGTGGTCGTCTATTTCCTGGTTATTGGAGGCTCGCAGCTGAATCTCCCCAGATTCTGGGTCATTCTGGTCCCTCCCCTGGTGCTCTTCGGAGGCCGCCTTCTGGACGATCTGGTGGGGAGATGGATCTCCAAACCAGGCCTTCAGGGTGTTGTGCTCATTCTGGTGGCTCTTCTCTTCTCCGTTGCCCCTCTGTCGCGCTCGCTCCGGTATGACTACTTCATTTCGCACAAAGACACCGCCGTCCTGGCGAAGGAGTGGATAGAGGCTAACATTCCCCCTGGCTCCAGAATCGCCACGACCCTGTATGGCCCCAGATTGTCCCAGACAAGAGAGGCGATCAACGAAGAGTACCGGTTGAGATTGCAGGAAGCGGAGTCCGTTTCCCAGGCTCGCTCCCTCGATCCGACTCCCAAAGAGAGTGTCGAAACCAAGGCCCTCTATTACGAGATGCTTCTGAAAGTGCCTCTGAGGGAGCCGAGCTACTACGCCGTGCGACAGACGGCACTGGCTAACCTGTCCCTGGAGTACTATCTGGAGAACGGTTTTGAGTACCTGGTGGAGAACGCCTCAACCCGCAACGCCTATCTGAGAGATCGGGACAAGTATCCTGATGTGGCCGTCTTCTACGAGACCCTGGACAGGGACTTCGAGCGGGTTCAGGAGCTCTGGCCCAACAGAACGGACAGGCCCGGGTCGGGAATCATCATCTACAAGCTCAAGTAGCGCGACTGGGCTTGGCCCAGACCCACATCTCATAAACCCTGATTGCAGCCTGCCCATGAACGCCTCTGAAGAGTGTGGGTGCAGGGCGAGCCCTGCTCAACGCCCTTTGTTCAGGATATCATCCACGGTTACAGTGCTGGCGTGGCTCGCCTTGCGATACCTCCTGCGTCCCAGGGCGCCGCCGGCCAGCGCCCGAAGCCATATCAGGGAAAAAGCAGGGGATATGGTCAGGGTCAGATACATGCTCCGGGGCGCTCTGGCCAGAAGAAGACCCGCCACGAGACAGAGAAACTGCCCCCCAAGGGCCGCTGCCCATACCTCCCAGCGCCATACGATACCCTGAGTGAAAGGAAAGAGGGAGAGGCAGAGCATCAGAAGGGCTCCTGCTGCCAGGGAGGAGCGGGGCAGCATCAGCCTCGAGAGGTACAGCGCCTGCTCCAGCCGGTGAAAGTCCGCGCGCCTGATCCCTCGAGCCAGCAACCTGAAGAAGTACTTGCGAAAGACCTGGATATCCCCCGCCAACCACCGGGACCGCTGAGAGGACATGTCCTTCATGGAGGTCAGCTTCTCATCATAGGCGACGGCTTCGGGCCACCAGGCCACGCGGTATCCGTGGAGGACGCAGTTGGCCTGCAT
The DNA here is from genome assembly GCA_015661155.1 of Dehalococcoidia bacterium. Taxonomy (GTDB): domain Bacteria; phylum Chloroflexota; class Dehalococcoidia; order Lucifugimonadales; family UBA2985; genus JACVQK01. The sequence continues at coordinate 6,669 of JACVQK010000013.1, forward strand.
CTTTATATCTTCATGGAAGCCTTCACACTCCTGCCATCCTCCCAGCTCATCCAGAAGCTGGGAGGAGAAGGCCATGGCCGTTCCCCGGAGACCGCAGGAGAGCCCCCATCCTCTCCTGCCGCGAGACTCCATCTCCGCGGCGCACTCGGATATGTAGTCCAAGCGAGTGGTCCAGCTCTCCAGGGGGTTCTTGGTGGCGCGAAACCCCTGCACCACGTGGTGGCCCCTTTCAAAGGCTCTGTTCATCTCGCTGAGGAAGGAGGGGAGCACGATGTTGTCTGCGTCTATGATCACGTAGACGTCGTGAGACACCCCCTCCGCCTCAAGCCGTTGGAGGAGGAACCGTATGGCATACCCCTTCGTCCTCTCGTTGTCGGAAAACCTCTCATGTACGATGGCGCCGTGCTCCCTGGCCACCTCCGCCGTCCTGTCCGTACAGTTATCGGCGATGACGTAGATATGGAAGCGGTCCCGGGGATAGTCCTGAATCTGGAAGCTCTTCAGCAGCTGTCCAACGACTATCTCTTCATCGAGGGCAGGGATAATGACGGCGAAGTCTCTCGCGGTACGGTGAGCGCTCTCCTCTTTTCGAGGCTTTGACCTGCGCAGGGCCCCCAGGGCCATGGCGAATATATAGGCGCTGTAGAGTATGAGAGCAGACTGAGCCATCAGGGCGATCGCCCTCAGAGCCATCACCGCAGACCCCTCACTACCGGCCTCGGACCGGCAAGCCTCGCGCGGAGCCTGGTTGTCCTCTCCGCCAGGTTCGCCAGGCCATACACCGCGAACATCAAGACATAGGGCATTATTGGAAGGGAGTGTCCCGCAACTGCTATGACGGCGATGTGTACTCCCATGTAGTAGAGAGCAAAGGTCAATACAATCAGGATTTTTGCACGGTTTCGCAGAGAGTATGCTACGCCAATGACGGCCAGGGGCAAGATGACAGAGCTGGAAATCTTCAGAAGAGTCGTCTTGGTGTTGTTATAGGCCAGAACCCAGAATCGGGGAATCTGCCAGACGACCTTGTGCAGGAATGCCAGGGGCTCTTCCAACACACTTCGTATGGCCTCCCTCTGGGCATATACGTCCCATTCGACGTCGGTCATCTCCCCCTCGTCTTCCTCCACCTGCGTTCGCAACTCAGTGATCCTGGCTGCAACTACGGGGTCCACCTCGCCCTGGTGCTTTACCGGGATGAAGCTGGGGTCGTAGTCAAGGCTGAAGCTCCCCCACAGGAACTGGACGCCACCACGCAGAGCTACGGGATCGAATCTATTGGTGATACTGTAGTTTCTGATGAAGTACGGAGTCATCACCAGAAGCATGGTGAAGGCCAGGAAGAGCCATGAGACAACAGCCAGCCGTCTTCTCTTCCTGGCCTCTAGGAGAAGCACTGGTATGAGAGCCAGGGGGAATAGCAGGGTCACCCCTCTGGTCAGAGTGCTCAAGCCCAGGAATAGTCCGCTAATCGCTCCTTTTTTCCAACCCGGGCTCTCAAGAAGCGAGATCAGGCTCAACATGAAGCAGGCTACCAGGAAGGTGAGAAGGGTGGTCATCTGTGCCCTGGGCAAGTACCAGACCAGATGGGGGTAGAAGCCGAAAGCCGCAGCGGTTGCCAGGGCAACCAGCTTTCTGCCTGGGTAGAGACGACTTGCAATGGCGTAGAGAACCACGATGGTGGCGGCATGCAGCAGGATGGCCGATAGCTGGAGCATCCAGAGATGCGGCCCGAAAGGCGTGTATATCGCGGCTATGAATACGGAGTAAAGGGGGTCCTTATGAGTGACCGGGGCTCCAGACTCCTCCACCAGTCCCTTGCCCTCGTACAGGTTGATTGCTATGGCGTTGAGGCCATCGGGGTCCACCTCGCGCAGGTTCTCTGGCAGCATGGGAAACAGAACGAAGGAGTAGACGACGCCAATCAGAAGGGACAAGGACACGACGAGAGCGATGGGTAGATTGCTCCGTCGAAAGAGGGTGGGTGGGATGGCCTTAAGTCTCAAGTCAGCTCTCCGCTAGGGTGCGCGGTAACGCCCGGATAGCACGATGTCATCAGGCTCTCTTTTTGCCGACATAGGTTAGCATGTCCAGAAAGAGCTGATTCAGCCTGGAATCCAGGAGCCGGAAGGCGATCCAGGTCAGCCCCAGCTTTCTGGCGGCCAGCATCGCCCTCCTCTTTGGACCCGACTTGATGAGATGGGGGTTGAGGATCTTCTCTGCTGGATTTTCAGAGGTGATGGACGTCAGCTCCACTCCTGCCTTGCCGAAGATCCTCTTCAAGTACCCATGGGTGGGTATCACGAACACGCTGTAGGATTCGGTCCTGCGGCGGATTTTCTCCGCGTATATCTTGGCAAGCCACCGGGGCATCCAGGTCAGGCCGAAAAGGGACAGGTGGGGGTCGCTGAGAAACCCAAAGATGGAGAGCCTGTTCAGGTTGCTGAGATACAGGTGGCCACCCTCTTTGAGCAGCCGCTGTATCTCGTAGGCAAGGGCCTGGGGCGCTCTTACATGCTCCAGGAAGTCGTTGCAAACAACAACATCATAGTGGCCGCTGGGTAGGCCGGTCTCAAGGGCATCGCCGGCAACCCCCTCCACCGCGACCCCGTGCTCTGAGGCCCACACCTTCATCCTCTCAATGCGCTCTGGGGATGCGTCCAGGGCGGTGACCTGCCCCCCCCTGAGGGCGAAGGCGATGGCCACGCCCCCCTCGCCGCATCCCAGGTCGAGGACCCTGCTTCCGCGGATGGAGACGTGTTTCTCCATGATGTCGACGATCTGGGTGCCCCTCTCAATGGCGGTGAAGGCGTAGTCCGCGTTGCGGTGGTAGAGGGGGCTGGATTTTTCAGGGAAAGAGTCCTCAAGCAGCTCGCGATACGTGGGTTTCTCTTTCACCGGGTTTCCTTTGTCGATTTGGTGGCTCCGCTCCTGGCCTTGAGGGTGAACAACCTCCTCCAGAGAAGGGCTCTTAAACTGAGGGGGGAGAATGACTCCAGCATCTCCCTTTGGGTTATCGCGCCACCGTAGGCCAGGTAGTCGATCTTCGCCAGGGCCTTTCTGCTAACCGGGCGCCTCTCTTTAAGCACTATCCTGGGCACGGTTAAGGCGGCACTCCCCAAGCCCCTCAGGAAGGGGCCCAGGGCCCCCTTTCGGAGGGCTTCCCCGAAATGATAGCATATCTTGATGACGCTCTCCAGGGCAGCCCGGTAGAGGGGAAGGTATTTCCAGGCGATCCATAGCTGATTTCTCACCGCGTAGAACATCTTCTCCCTCTCGATCTGCCCTCTGGAGAGTCCCCCGATGGGACTCTCCTTGTGGTAGACCGTCGCCGCGGGGAAGTAGATGATGTTGTAGCCGGCATCGATGATGCGGTAGCTGAGGTCTCTCCCCACATACTGGCGGAAGTAGTGGGCAGGCCAGCGCCCCACCTGTTCAAAGACAGACCTTCTAATCGCTGTCGCTCCCTCAGCGACCATGTCGCCAAGGTAGCACTCCCCATCGGGGTTGGTAACCACACTGGAGAGCAACCTGGAGTCCATCTCTCCCGTGCGAGCATCTATCAGCTTGCAGATAATCACTCCCAGGGACTTCTCTAGAGAAAAGCGTTCCACGATTCTGGCGATGGAGCCCTTTTCCAGGGTGGCATCGTCGTCCAGAAAGAACAGGACGTCCCCCTTCGAGGCGTCGACACCGACGTTGCGTCCGTGGTAGGGGCCACTGTTCCAGTCAAGCTCAACCAATCGCACATCTCCGAAGCTCTCCTTTATCATCTGGGGGGTGCCATCGCTGGAGCCATTGTCAACGACCACCACCTCCACATGGACATGGCTTTGCAGGCGCACGGATTCGATGGCCTCCCGAACGTCCTCTCTGCGATTGCGGGTGACCACTATCACGCTGACTACTGGATGGCCTTCCATCTCATTCGCTCCAGGGACTTGGGGAGGTGGCTATCAATCCAACAAAGCTGGCGCAGTTCATCTTGACAGCCGACGTCGCAGGGCTCTCACCCACCGGTCGAGAAGGGGGTTCTTGCGCAGAAAACCGAAGATGCCGTTCCCCAGGGGGAAGATGGTGCGGGCGGTCAGGCCGGCCCCCAGAACTGCATCCAGGGTCTTCTCCCCGAGCTTGCCTGGCACATGGCGAGCGAGGTGATAAAGACGAACCAGGATGGGAAAGTAGCGGCGTATGAAAATGATCTGAGTACGTGTGCGGGCGCTGACGGACAGCGTGGTGTCTGCATCGCGATCATAGACTACCTTATCGGTGATGAGTCCCTTTTCTTCAGAGAGCCGGTAGAGCTTGGTATGGGCATAGGGGCGAAAAATGCTCACGCCAAAGGAGTCAGAGCCTACCAGGTCATTGAGCTTGACCGTCTCCAGCATCTGCTGCACGTCCTCGCCGGGCAGCCCCACCATGTTGAAGGCGTTGACCCTTATGCCCGCCTCTTTGCATGTCCTGAAGGCGCTGACTATCTGGTCATTGCTGAGACGCCGTCCCATCAGCTGGTTTCGTATCTCCTCATTTCCGCTCTCGATTCCCATACGAACCTCAATACAGCCAGCGCCCTTGAGGAGGGCAACGGTCTCCTGGTCGATCAGGTTCGGGCGTATGTTGCAAATGAAGGGCATGCCCACCTCCTGGGCGTAGGCGGCAGCGAACTGGGCAAACCATCTCTTGTTCAGAGGCAGGATATCATCATCAAAGGCAAAGCCCTGGATGAAGGGATAGTCAAGTTTCACCCTTTTCAGCTCGCCGATGGCCTTGGGAACACTCCGGAAACGGACCCTCTTTCCCAGGCCTCTATACATCTGTGCCAGGGCTTCCGAAGAGCAGTAGGTGCAATTATAGGGGCAACCCTTTGAGAGCATCATGGTGGCATAGCCCCGTAGCTCATTGTAGAGGTTGGGATAGTCGAAGATGTCCCTATCGGGGAAAGGCAGGCTGTCCAGGTTACAAAGGGGACGCAGGCCGTTCTTGATGACCTCTCCCCTTTGCTTCACCCACAGGTTCTTTATCTCCCGGATATCCCCTTTCTCCAGGTGATCGCATAGCTCCATCATAGCGCCTTCTCCCTCGCCAAGGCAGATGGCATCGACACCTGGGAGAGCGATGGTTTCCTCCGGGCAGAGGGTGGGGTGGAGACCCCCAAAGATGATGAAGCAATCGGGATAAGCGTCCTTGATCCAACGGCTCCACTCACGAGCCATGGGAAACATATTTGAGGTTACAGAGAAACCGAAGACCTTCATGCCTCTCTCTGGCAAGTGAGGTTGCAGCCGCTCCAGAAAGGTCTCAAGTTTGATCTGCTGGGTAACGTGCAAGAGGGATGTGGTGTGTCCCGCCTCCCGGAGGACCGCGGATAGGAAACCGATGCCGGAGTAGTAGGAACCCGTCCCACTGGAGCTCTCCGTGAGGTCGGGGTAGATGAAGGTGACTTTCACGTTAGATATCTCTCCCCTCGATCCAGTACCTGTGCCACAGCGCCAGGTTGAACAGGGGCCACAGCTGGTACATGTGGTCGGCCCTGCCGCTGGTGTGGTCTTTCATCATGCTCTCTATGAAGTCCGTATTGAAGAAGCCCCGTTCCTTTAACCCGGAGTCGAGGATTGTCGCCGTGGCATACTCGCGGCACTCGCCCATGAACCACTCTTTTATGGGAACCCAGAACCCCATCTTCTCCCTCTGGATGATGTTCTCAGGAACCACCCCCTGGGTGGCCTGCCTCAGGATGTACTTGAGCTGGGTTCCCCGGAGCTTCAGATGAGAGGGCAGGCTGATGGCGAACTCCACCAGCTTGTGGTCAAGATAGGGAACCCTGGCCTCCACCGAGTGCGCCATGGTCATCTTATCGACCCGCATGAGCATCAGATCGGCAAGCCGGACCTTCAAGTCCAGATATGTCAATCGCTGCAAAACATCGAAATCAGGCCTTTCCTGCTCTATTTTTCGATAGTGGGAGCCAATGACATTGTAGGAGGTCATCCTGCCCAGGGAGCCTCTGAAATCCCCGGTCAGAAGAGAACCCTTCTCGGCCTCATAGAAGGCGAAGTTCCCGGCTCCACCCCACATCAGCTCTTCGCCATAGGCTGCCCTCCTGACGTACTCCTTGTATCGTTTCCATCTTGTCCCCATAAGGTCAAGAACGGGACTTGTGAGGGAATAGGCCCCCTTTTTGATGGCTCCCGGGAGCATGTCGAATCGCCTCCATCGGTTATAGAGGTATAGCATATTCCGGTAGTGCTCATAGCCGCAGAAAATCTCGTCGCTGCCCTCCCCCATCTGTATGACAGGCACACCAGAGTCCCGGGCCAGCTTGGCCAGATAGTAGTTGGGCACACACACGGACTCCCCCGATGGCTCATCCTGGTGGTGGATGATCTTGGGCAGGGCGTCCAGCATGTCCCTGTGGTCGATGATTATCTCATGGTGACTGGTGTTGAACTCCCGCGCGATCTGGCGGGCGTAGCCAAGCTCGCTCTGCTCCTCGTAGCCCTTGTACCCCACGGTGAAGGTGGAGACAGGCCCCTCCATGAGCCTGGCCATGAGGGCCACGTTGGTGCTGGAGTCCAGTCCCCCGCTGAGGAAGACCCCGAAGGGGACGTCGCTCATCATCCTGAGCCTTATGGACTCGGACAGCAGCTCCCGAAGCCGCTCAACGTAGAACCCATCGGGTTGGCCTGTAGGGACATCAGAGGCTATCGTGGCGTCCCAGTACTGCTCCTGCTTGACATTGCCTCCCTCATCGACGGTCATAAGGAACCCAGGCTCCAGCTTGCGTATGCCTTTGAACAGGGTCATGGGCGCCGGCGTGGAGATGAAGGTCAGGTAGTGATACAGGGCCACCGGGTCGACGTCACGCTCGACGCCGGGGTACTGGAGGACGGCCTTGATCTCCGAGCCGAAGACGAGGCTTCCGTTCTTGATGGTGTAGTACAGAGGCTTTATGCCTATCCGGTCCCGGGCCAGGAAAAGACGGCGTCGATTTGAGTCCCAGATGGCGAAGGCGAACATGCCGCGCAGGTCCTTTACGCACTCCACACCCTTCTCCTCGTAGAGATGAATGATGGACTCGGTGTCGCACCTGGTTTTGTAGACGTGTCCCTTGGCCTCCAGGGATCGTCGCAACTCCTCGTGGTTGTATATCTCCCCGTTGAAGACGATCCAGATGGTCTCGTCCTCGTTGGGCATGGGCTGATGGCCTCCGGCCAGGTCGATGATGCTCAGGCGGCGGAAGCCAAGCCCCACCCTTCTATCTGCACTCAGGTAAAGGCCCTCATCGTCGGGCCCCCGGTGGGCTATTTCGTCGGACATGCGCTTGATAAGCCCCGCGCTTACCTCTGAGCTGGTGCCCGCAAAGTTGAATACGCCGCAGATGCCACACATGGTGTCTGACCTATTGTTTCTTGAGATCGCCGTAGATACCAAAACCAGCGTACCAGGCTTCGCTGAGGGTGATGTTCTCAAAGCCTTCCTCAGCAAACCATTCGGAAACCTCTCTGACGTTGTGCAAATGTTGGAACGGAGGAGAGTAGTAGTCATAGATTGCCGCCATCTCCTCGCTCCATTTCCTGGTTTTCAGCTTCCTGATCCTTAGTAAAGTAACGACCGGGTAGACCGCCTTGCGAAAGAGCGCCAGGGCAACAAAAAAACAGTACTGTATTCTCGATGGAAGCCTGGAGGTGATCTTGTCTCGAAGGAATCTGCCAAGGTACCTCCTCGATGGTCTGTCCCAGAAGCCGAGCTTATCCTCGTCTGATTTGCCATAGAGCCAAACGTAGGTTCTACCTCCGCTCTTAACCAACTTGGTCAACGCATTGAAGGACTTTCTGGTGTCTGGTGTGTGATGAAGAACTCCTGAGCTATATACAAGGTGGAAGGCCCCTTTCCTAAAAGGGGGCCTCATTACGTCTCCCTGAACAAAGTGTACCAAGTCGCTGGTATTGTGCAGATGGGCCCTCACCACACTATCGCTCTGATCCATCCCCACGGTTTGTAGTCCAAAGCCTGCCAGGACAGAGGTTAGAACGCCATTTCCACAGCCAGCGTCAAGCAGGGCCTTGCCCTGAAGGGAATCCTTCTCCAACCCCATCTCTTCCAAAGAAGAGGGATTTTCGTTCTTCGATGTCCCAGTCGAAGGTTTTGTCTGTACGGTACTCGAATTGGTGCCACTCGCGACTGAAGCTCTGCCTTGTCCTTTTCTTGTCTCTCGCCTCTGAGAGGTCCTCCTCGATCTGCTCTCGGCTTGGCAGTGGGATGTGATGCCTTTCCATGAAATCTCGATGGTCGGCAATGGCGCCTAGATAGAGTCTGGGCACTCCATCGCGAATAGGGAACACCCGGCCACAGGAAAGGCAACTCAAAACCCCCTCCTCGACGCTTGTAGCCCCGGAAGGACTCTTGCCTTGGGAGAAGATATCAAGCCTTAGCAAACCCGAGCATTTTGGGCAACACAGCAGGTCAAGTAATCCAGGTTTCACTCAAAATCTCCCCATCTCTCTACAAAACTCCTAGCCTTTGTTGGCTATCGCCTCATCCAGCATTTGAGCCAGCCTTCCGGTCAGATGCTTTCTTGTGAACCTCTCCAGATTGGGCTGGCCGTTAACCCTTAGAGTTCCGCTCTTGTATTGCAGGTAAAGCGCGTAGATTGTCTTCGCGACCGCATCGGTATTCTCGGGATCAGCCACCACTCCTGCTCCCGTGGATGTTATGAGCTCGGCAGCGGCGCCGGATGGATATACAAGCCCCAGGATCGTCTTGCCTGAGGCCAGAAACTCGAATATGCGCGACGATGTGCTCGCCAGGTTGACTCTGCCCTCCACATGGGCGAGAAAATCCAGGAGCAGGACATCCGAGCTCATGACAAACTCGATGCTTTCCCGGTGTGAGCCATAGGGGAGAACCTCCACCATTTCCGCCAGATGGTATCTCTCCACCAGAGGGCTGACAACCTCTCCTCCTGCGCCCATGAACCTGACTCGGATATCGTTCATCAGACCAGGGTTCCTGTCCATGAGGCTTCTCACCGCTTTCAGGAAGCTCTCCGGCGTTCTGAACTCGTAGTAAGTGCCTGTAGCACCGATGGTGAACCTCTCCGTCTGATTGCACGCCACGCCCTCGAAGTCCGAAGGATCGAAGCCCTGGGTGATGCATTGGAACTTCGATGGCTCCACGTTGGGATACTTATCCCGGTAGGCCTGGGTGGCCTGCTCGGTTATGTTGATGACCTTAGCCGCTCCCATGATACAACGTCGCTCCCAGAAGCCCTCGATGGAGCTTCTCACCCTGCCCCAGTGCAGGTCCGGGCTAAGGGTCCAGGGGTCCCTCATGTCCATTATGTAAGGCCTCCCGGTGAGCTTGCTCAAGAAGTAGGCTATCAGGAAATCGGACCAGGGGTTGCCCGTGGCGTAGATGGCGTCTATCCTCTCACTTCTGATGACCCTCACCCCTCTGACCACGGCAAAGGGTATCCAGCCCACCTCGTAGTCTGGCACAAAGACCAGGTTATTGGCCGTGTAGTGCAACACTTTGAACAGGGGCCTCAGCACGGAGGACGCCAGCTTCCGAGGCCACCCCATTCTTGTACCCTGGCCCCCTGGGGAGCCGGAAGTGAGTAGGTCTCGGAAGGCGCGGTATCCGTGACCGGGGGCCAGGAACGCGGTCCTGTACACCCTGGCCTCGACGGGTATCTCGTCGACCAGGGTGGGGTCGTAAAAGCCAAAGGCGCTCTTTCTGGCGGTCAGCACCACCGGCCGCCAGCCAAAGGAAGGCAGGTATTTCACGAACTTGAGGGTCCGCTGGACTCCACCGCCTCCCACAGGGGGAAAGAAGTGCGCAACCACGAGAACGCTCTTCACTGGCTCCTTCTGAACTGCTAGCTCCGTCTCCCGACGGCTATCAAACCACCGGATTGGGGCTGGTTCGTGCTAGCCATCCTTCGGCTGAAGGACCTGGGTCAAACTCCATCCGCCTAGCAAGACACCATCCTTGACGAGGGCGAGAGTAGGAGTATATCCCAATGTCCTCAAGTTGCCCTGTCGCGCCCCACACCATCGCCCCTCAGCGTCATGGGTGGGCCTTCTGTGGGCCAGGGGAGGCCGCTCCTACCCGCCTTCATCAGTGTAAGGAACGCCCAGGGCCTCCCTTGCCAGGCTGTTGCTCTCGCGTGCCAATCGGCATTCAGTATGCCCTAGCGGCCATGCAGGTGTCAACGGATTATACATGTCCTTGACACCCCATCGATGGCGTTCATATAATTAGGTCTCGGGGCGGCAAGCTCGCCCGCAGGGTTCTTCAGCGTGAAAAGAAAGGGGGGGAGAGTTTGTCCCAGGTCACTCTCAGGGAGGGGGAATCCTTTGACAGCCTCTTGAAGCGTTTCGGGAGGAAGGTCCAACAGGAGGGCGTCCTTTCCGAGGCGCGGCGCCGCGAGCACTTCGAGAAGCCCAGCATAAAGCGGAAGAGGAAGGCGGCGGCAAAGAGGCGCAAGAGTTCCCGCACCAGCAGCGACACGCGTCGGTGATATAGGCAGCCGTCTCATCATGGGGCTAAAAGAGCGGCTTGAGGTGGACTTGCAACGGGCCATGAGGGACCGGAACGAGTTGTCTCGTTCTGTGCTCCGGATAGTCCGCTCCGAGATACACAACGAGGAGATAGCCCACCAGAGGCCCCTGGACGAGGAAGGGATTGTCGGGGTTATCTCTAAGCAGGTGAGGCAGCACCGGGAGAGCATTGATGCCTTTCGCAAGGGCCAGCGAGAGGACCTGGTGCGCCGAGAGGAGCTGGAACTGGCGGTTCTGCTGGACTACCTCCCTGCCCAGATGAGCCGGGAGGAGATCGCCACCCTGGCCCAGAAGAGTATCCAGGAGGTGGGGGCGAAGGGGCCCGCGGATAGGGGGAAGGTCATGGGCAAGCTGATGCCCCAGGTGCGGGGGAAGGCCGAGGGGGCGATGGTCAATGACGTGGTCTCGCAACTCCTGGAAGCGCTGTAGGGTTTGCTGCATTTCAAAGGGGCGGGCATGGGAGAGGGAGCACCTTGGGGTATAGGTGCTCTTCTTTTTGCCATTTTGTATCTGCTTGCGTAAGAGGGCGTCATGGGCGGATGGGGCCATAATCCCGCTCATATGAAGGTGGCACTGGACTAGTATGCTGTGGAACAATGGGGAGTGCAGAGGGGCGAAGCCCCTTTGACGGGGGTCTGGGGGTGTCCCCCAGATTCATTCTCCACCCCCTTCCTGGCCAGGAAGGGGGCCAGGGGGATGGTCGAAAGGGTTCAAACACCCTGTTAGAATTCATCGAGTTGAGTGACAGGGGCATGAGAGAGAGGGGCAGCCCATGAGGTTCGGGGTCGTGGTCTTTCCTGGCACATGGAGCGACGAGGACTGCTATCACGTGGTGAAGTCGGTGCTGGGCCAGGAGGCCCGGTACGTGTGGCACAAGGATAGAGACCTGTCGGGCCTGGACTGCCTCATCCTTCCCGGGGGCTTCTCCTACGGCGACTACCTGAGGACGGGGGCCATCGCCCGCTTCTCTCCGGTGATGGAGGAGGTGGAGCGCTTCGCCCGAAGGGGCGGCCTGGTGTTGGGCATCTGCAACGGCTTCCAGATACTGTGCGAGGCGGGAATGCTGCCCGGCGCGCTCATGCGCAACGACCACCTTCAGTTTCGCTGCCAGTGGGTAAACCTGCGGGTGGAGAGCTCGCGTACCCCCTTCACGTCTGAATGCAAAGAAGGACAGGTCTTGCGGATACCCATCTCCCACGGCGAGGGTAACTACTACGCCGACGCGGACACCCTGGCCTCTCTACGGGCAAAGGGCCAGGTGGTGTTCCGGTACTGCACCCCTGGGGGAGATATAACCCCGGAGGCCAATCCCAACGGCTCCCTGGAGAATATAGCTGGGATTATCAACGCCCAGGGCAACGTGCTGGGGATGATGCCCCATCCGGAGCGGTGCTGCGAGGCGTCGCTGGGAGGGACGGACGGACGCTTCATCTTCGAGTCCATGCTAAAGGTTCTTGCCTGAGGCATCCTCTGGCGAGGTGGAAGGTGAGCTGATGCCAGTCTCCAAAGAAGTCCTTGACCAGGTTGCTCTCTCCCAGGCGGAGTACGACCTGATCGTCCAGCGCCTGGGCAGGGATCCCAACTACCTTGAGGTGGGGCTGTTCGGCTCCCTGTGGAGCGAGCACTGCGGCTACAAGCACTCCAAGCTCCTCCTGAGGGAGTTTCCATCCCAGAGCCCTCGTCTGCTGGTGATGCCGGGAGCGGAGAACGCCGGCGTGGTGGATATCGGCGACGGGCTAGCGGTGGTTATGAAGGTGGAGTCCCACAACCACCCTTCGGCGGTGGAGCCCTTCCAGGGCGCGGCCACGGGAGTGGGCGGGATTGTGCGGGACATTTTCACCATGGGGGCCAGGCCCATCGCCCTCCTCAACTCCCTGCGTTTCGGCCCTCTGGATAACCCTCAGAACCGGTATCTGTTTGGTGGGGTGGTGGGGGGAATCTCCTGGTATGGCAACTGCATCGGCGTCCCCGACGTGGGGGGGGAAGTGTGCTTCTCTTCCTCCTATGCGGGCAACCCCCTGGTCAACGCCATGTGCGTGGGATTGGTGGAGAGGGACAAGCTGATGCGCTCCCGCGCCTCTGGCATAGGTAATTTGCTGATTCTGGTGGGGGCTGACACGGGAAGGGACGGCATCCACGGGGCGTCTGGGCTGGCCTCTCGCACCTTTGAGGAGGAGAGGGAGATGCGGCCCACGGTGCAGGTGGGCAATCCTTTCCTGGAGAAGGTGCTGATAGAGGCGTGCCTGGAGATGGCTGCCACGGGGTATCTGGTGGCCATGCAGGACCTGGGAGCCGCGGGCCTCACCAGCTCCGTTATCGAGTCCGCCGCCAAGGGTGGCGTGGGTGTGACCATAGACGTCGCCCGGGTTCCCCGTCGAGAGGAGGGGATGACCCCCTACGAGGTGATGCTCTCCGAGTCCCAGGAGAGGATGCTGGTGGTGGTGAGCCAGGAGCATGAGCAGGATGTGGTGAAGGTATTCCAGAAGTGGGACCTGGAAAGCTCAGTTATAGGGAGAGTCACCGACGACGGCCTGGTGAGAATCTTCGAGGGGGAAACCTTGGTGGCATCTCTCCCCATAGACATCCTCACCGACCCGCCCCTCTATCGCCTCAAGGGTGTTCCGCCCTCGTACCTGGAAGAGACCCGCGGTTTTGATATGGAGTCGCTATCCCTTCCCCCTGAAGGGGCCGGGCCGGTGCTGCTGCGGCTGCTCTCCTCGCCCAACATCGCCAGCAAGGAGTGGGTCTACCGGCAGTACGACCACCAGGTGCAGACCAATACCCTGCAAGGGCCGGGTGGAGATGCGGCGGTGCTGAGGGTGAAGGGCACCAGAAAGGCCATAGCCCTGAGCAACGACGGCAATGGACGCTACTGCTATCTCGATCCCTTTGTGGGCGGGGCCATCGCGGTGGCCGAGGCCTGTCGGAACCTGGCCTGCGTTGGTGCCGAACCCCTGGCCCTCACCGACTGCCTGAACTTCGGAAATCCGGAGCGGCTGGAGGTGTACTACCAGCTGGAGGAGTGCATCCGGGGGATGGCCCAGGCGTGCCGTGCCCTGGATGTGCCGGTGATAAGCGGCAACGTGAGCCTGTACAACGAGACCAGGGGAGAGGCGGTGTGGCCCACTCCCATGGTAGGTGGCCTGGGCCTGCTGGAGGAGTCGGAGAGGCAGTGCGCCACGGCCTTCAGAGATGGGGGAGACGTGGTGCTTCTCCTGGGGGCCTCTCAGGTAAGGGGGGATGCCTCCTCTCTTGGGGGCAGCGAGTACCTGGAGGTGGTGCATGGAAGGGTGGCAGGTGTCCCCTCCATCAACCTGGATATGGAGGTCAGGGTGCAGCGCCTCTGCCGCAGGGCCATCGGGGAGGGGCTGCTGAAGTCGGCCCACGACTGCTCCGACGGCGGGCTGGCGGTGGCCCTGGCGGAGTCGTGCATCGCCGGGGGCATCGGCTTCAAAGGAGCTTGCGCCGTGGGAGGGCGTTGGGATGCGGCGCTCTTCGGGGAGGCCCAGTCCCGGATAGTGGTGTCCGTGGCATCCGGGGACATTCCCCGGTTTCGGGCGCTGGCCCGGGAGCAGGGCGTGCCCTGGGTGGAGCTGGGCAGGGTGGGGGGCGATAGGCTTACCTGGGACGGTCTGCTGGACGTGCCCCTGGAGAGCCTGGAGGCTGCATGGAGGGGTGGATTGGAGAAGGCGCTGACACGGTGAAACCTCAGCTTGAAGGGTTGGGCCTGCTATGGTATTCTAAACGCGGTTCGGGGTGTGGCGCAGCCCGGTAGCGCACTTGCATGGGGTGCAAGGGGCCGTCGGTTCAAATCCGACCACCCCGACCAGTCTTTCACATTCTGTTGTCTGTCTAATGGTGGGGGGTGGCGCTAATTGCCCATCTAGGGGATGTGACATAATGAAGCTACGAGTGATTGTGGAGTACGACCCAGGAGCCGGCGGCTACGCCGTGTACTGCCCTGAGCTGCCGGGCTGCACCAGCGCGGGCGACAGCGAAGAAGAAGCCCTGGATAACATCAAAGAGGCCATAGCCCTGTATCTAGAGCCATCGCCCGTGAGGATCAAGCCGGAGGGCAAGATATTTGAAGTCGAAGTTCTGGTTTGACGGCACAGCGGCAACCGAGGCTGACGGCTGACGAAGTTATTAGAGTCCTTCGGCGTCATGGGTTCACGCTAGTCTCCCAGCGGGGCAGCCACCAGAAATGGCGTCACGTTGAAACAGGGAGACAGGTCATTGTTCCCTATCACAGAGGTAAGCCGCTACCCTTGGGTACGCTCAATGCCATAATGGAAGGGAGCGGGATTCCCCTAGAGGAGTTCCACAATTAATGTACAGGCTACTGTCCCCCTTCCCATTCTGTCATTCTGAGGGAGTCCCGACAAGTCGGGACGACTGAAGAATCCTGGGCGGGGCAACCTGAGCAGAGGCCCCAGATTCTTCGCCTGCGGCTCAGAATGACAGATGGGGCAGCAATGCTGTGAATGTGGGCCACGCTCATGGCTGGATGAGCGAAAGTGGCGGGTCAATGATGGCAAGAGCCCGCGGCTGTTTAGGAGTACGCTGTTGAAACTCCTGGGTTCCCATAACCTTTCCTATCAGGAATTGACTGCTTGGGCCTTCATTCTGTAAATCCCCTGCCCGCCTGGACAGGGTGTAGCTCTATCGCCAATAGATGGTCCAAGAGAGTTGGGACTGTTTGGAGGCGAGAAGTGCGTCATTGTACACGCTGATTTTAT
>JACVQK010000013.1:21983-23677 GCA_015661155.1 Dehalococcoidia bacterium
GAGGCAGTGAAGGCGAAGCTCCATGAGGTTGTGTTCGGTTGCTTCTGGATGGTGTTTCCGAAGGGGTCAAGGATGCTGATATCCATGCCAAGGGAGTTCTGTACGCTTCCGGTTACGCGGTTGTTGGCGTGCAGAGATATGCTCACCGCGTCTGATGTTCCTGCGTTTAGGAACAAGGTCTGGGAGCCCTGGACGGGCGATGGCGTGGCGGTAGGCGTCGCTTCGGAACCACAAGCTACGCCTAGAACGAAGAGGACGATAGCTGCCATGCTTACGAGAAAGAGTCGATGCATTTCTCTTACCTCCGGCAATAGGGCTGGGCGTCAGGCAGAGTATGATTCCTTGCTTGAGAGGTGTCAACCCTTCCACAGAAAGTCAGGGTTCTTGTGCAGAAGTTGTAGTTGCACAAAAAGCGGCTCCCTGGAAGGGGTTTATATGCAAAGTTGGGACGCCCCCTGCTTCCTCTGGAGGACACCCTCTCACCCTGGATGATACGTTAATAGCCTGATGCGACATTAGGTCGTCCAATCTCCTCCGGCCACAGGTGGCAGGCCACGTAGTGGCCGGGCCTCACCTCAATTAAGGGCGGGTCTATGGCCTCGCACGTCCCCGCGATGAACGACGGGCATCGGGGGTGAAAGCGGCAGCCGGTCGGCGGCGCGGTCGGGGCGGGAGGCTCCCCCGGGACCACGGGGCGCTGCCGCAGCCGGTTGGCGGGGTCGGGCTCGGGGATGGCCCCCATGAGGGCCACGGTGTAGGGATGGAGAGGCCCTTCGATGACCTCCGCGGCGGTTCCCACCTCCACCATGCGCCCGGCGTACATGACGGCGAGCCTGTCGGAGAAGTGGCGGGCCGTGGCGATGTCGTGGGTGATGTACAGGAAGGCGATGCCGTACCTCTGTTGCAGGCCCCGCATGAGGTAGAGTATCTCCGCCCGGCTGGAGGCGTCGAGGCTCGTCGGCCAGGATGAAGTCGGGCTTGAGGATGAGAGCCCTGGCGATGCCCACCCGCTGCCTCTGGCCTCCCGATAGCATGTGGGGGTACTTGGCCGCCACGTCCTCCGGAGGCGACAGGTTCACGTCCTCCAGGGCCTGGCGTATGAGCCCAGGGCGCTCGCGGGTGTCGCCCACGCCGTGGATGACAAGAGGCTCCTCCAGAATCTGGGCTACAGCCATGAAGGGGTCGATGCTGGAGTAGGGGTCCTGGAAGATGCCCTGGGCCTTTCTCCGGAAGCCCCTGAGCCTGGACTCGGGAAGGTTGGTCACATCCTCGCCATCGAAGAGGACGTGGCCGCTGGTGGGCTTGAGGAGCCTGAGGGACGCCTTGCCCAGGGTGGTCTTGCCGCTTCCCGACTCTCCTACCACTGCCAGGGTCTCTCCCCTGGAAAGGGTGAGGGAGACCCCGTCCACGGCCTTAACCGGGATGGAGCTTAGCAGCCCCTTCCTGGCCTGGAAGTAGACCCGCAACTCCTCGATTCTTAGCAGCTCTGTCATGGGGCGGCCTTTAGAAGCCAGCATCGGGCCTCGTGTCCCTCCCTGGGAGTGAAGGCCGGCGGGCTTTCCCTGGCGCACACCTCCAGGGCGTATGGGCAACGGGGGTGAAAGCGACAGCCGGAGGGAGGGGTGATGAGGTCGGGGGGCGCTCCGGGGATGGACTGTGGGGGCGTCTTTGACACCAGACGGGGCACGCTGTCC
>JACVQK010000014.1 GCA_015661155.1 Dehalococcoidia bacterium
TGCACCTCCTCAATAAACTCCGCTCCTGCGGTTTGGGGAAAAGGCTCTAGTGTCCCGTATCCGAAATATGTTGAATAAATTGTCATTGCGAGGAGGTGATAGCCGACGAAGCAATCTGGAGGAGGGGTGCACCCCGCCGCCAGATTGCCACGGCCCTCCTTCGTCGGGCCTCGCAATGACATTGACAACGAACTTTAGAAATACCACTCTAGGACTCTCCGAACGATGACTCCACTGCCTCCAGAGTGCGCTCCATGTCCTCCCGGGTGTGGGCCGTGGATAGGAAGGCAGCCTCAAAGGGAGAGGGAGCCAGGTACACTCCCCGCTCCAGCATACGGTGGAAGAACCCGGCGTACCGCTGCCTATCGGCCCCGGCCACGTCGTCCCACGACTCCACGGGGCCAGAGACGAAGAACGGGGTCAGCATGGAACCCGCCCTGTTGACGGTGAGGGGTATCCTCGTCCTTCGCGCCGCTGAGGAGAGGCCCTGGGCCATCTGGGAGGCCATGTCCTCCAGGCGTTGGTAGGTTCCCGGCCTGGCCAGGGCCTTGAGGGTGGCGATGCCGGCGGTTACCGCCAGGGGGTTCCCAGATAGAGTCCCCGCCTGGTACATGGCCCCCAGGGGTGCCACCACCTCCATGACCTCCCTTCTGCCGCCGTAAGCACCCATGGGCAGCCCACCTCCGATGATCTTGCCCAGGCACGTGAGGTCTGGGGCTATGTGGTACAGGGTCTGGGCCCCTCCGTAGGCGAGGCGAAACCCCGTTATCACCTCGTCGAAGATGAGCAGCGCTCCGTGGCTCTGGGTCAGGCGTCGCAGCTCTTGCAGGAACCCCTCGCGAGGGGGCACCACGCCCATGTTCGCCGCCACCGGCTCCACAATGACCGCGGCGATTCCCGCCGGATGGGCCTCAAACAGGCGCTCCACAGAGGAGACGTCGTTATACCTGGCTACCAGGGTCTCCCGGGCGTAGCTCTCGGGCACCCCGGCGCTGTTGGGGATGCTGTAGGTAGCCCCTCCGGAGCCCGCCTCCACCAGCAGGCCGTCGCTGTGGCCGTGGTAGCAGCCAGCGAACTTGACTATCTTGCTGCGTCCCGTGAAAGCCCTGGCCGCCCGGATGGCGCTCATGGTGGCCTCGGTGCCGGAGCTGACCAGGCGCACCATATCCACTGATGGGAAGGCATCCACGACCATGCGGGCCAGCACGACCTCCCCTTCTGTGGGAGCGCCGAAGGTGAGGCCCCTCTCAAGGGCGGGCCTGAGGGCCTCCACCACCTCGGCAGGGGCATGGCCCAGGATGAGGGGGCCCCACGATCCCACGTAGTCGATGAACTCGTTGCCGTCGGCGTCCCAGATATGGGAGCCACGTCCCCGCTGAATGAACAGGGGCGTCCCTCCCACGCCCTTGAAGGAGCGCACCGGGCTGTTGACTCCACCGGGGATATAGCCCTGGGCCTGGGCGTAGAGCTGAGATGAGCGGGAGATATCCACTAGCTATACCTCATAACGGCGGCATCATGCGATGCCTGCTCAGTCCATTCCCAGGCTGGCCCTGGCATCCCTCTCCACTCTACGATACACCTCCTGAAGAGGCAAGTGCTCCCGCTGGGCGATCTCCTTGCAGTCCTCGAACTCCGCAGAGAGGCCCAGGGTTCTACCTTCCACCCTCTTCACCTTGACCCTCGCTTTGCCCAGGGAGGTGTCTACGACAACCACCTCCCGCTCCGCCTCGTACCGCTTGAGGGGGTGCACCCTCACGCCCAGGGTGGAGCTCTCCTCCAGGATGACCTTTATCAAGGACGACTCCAGGGCGGGGCGGCAGAGGGCGCTCAGGGTGACGGCGGGCCTGTTCTTCTTCATCTGGATGGGGGTGAACCATACGTCCAGGGCACCGTGGCGCATAAGCTCCTCCTGGACGTGTCCAAGAATCTCCGCGCTCATGTCATCGATGTTGGTTTCCAGAAGAGACACCTGGGCCAGAGCATCGCTGCCCTGGGTCTCACCCAGCCAGAGGGCCAGGACGTTGGGAAGCTCGGCCATGTCCCTGGTTCCCAACCCGTACCCGATGCGCTCCACGGCCAGGGTGGGGGCGTCAAAAGAGGCAAGGGTGGTTATAAGGGCCGCTCCCGTGGGCGTTACCAGCTCGCCAGCCTTCAGATAGGGGCCGTGGGGAGGGATTACCGGAGCTTTGGCCATGAGCATGATTTCCAAAGTCGCCGGGGCAGGCACCGGGAGAGACCCGTGTTGGGAGGAGATGACGCCCCATCCGCAGGGAAGGGGGGAGGAGTAGAGCCTCTCGATCCCCAGCAGCTCCAGGCCGGAGACCACCCCCACCACGTCGATCAAGGTATCCATCTCCCCCAGCTCGTGGAGCCGATGGCCCCCTCCATGCACCCGGGCCTCCGCCGCCTCCAGGCACTCCAACACCCTTCGCGCCTTCTCCTTGACGGGAAGGGAAAGAGGGCTGGCATCCACCATGCCCAGGAACTCCTGGATGGAGTGGGTGACCTTGTCCTGGACGCCCATCTCCACCGTTATGTGGGTTCCCGTGACAACGCCCCGCTGGCCGGTGCGAGCCTGGATGGAGTAGCCGGAGATGGGTAGCTGGGCCAACTCCTCTCTCAGCCTTTGCAGGGGCAAGCCCGCGTCCACCAGCGCGCCCAGGAGCATGTCTCCGCTGGCACCGCCGATGCAGTGCAGGTATCCGGTTCTCAGGAAGCCCTCCCTGGTGCTTGGTCTGAAGGATGATGCTCTTCTGCCCCTTTCCCTATGGCCTCGTTCAGGCTACCGGTGCGGAATCCCGCCAGGTCTAGGGTGACGTAGAGGTAGCCCAGGGAGCGAAAGCTCTCCACCAGCCTCTTGCGGGTCTGCGGCTCCAGGAGCGACGCCATGTCCCCAGGCTCCACCTCTATCCGGGCCAGGGAGTCGTGGTGGCGTACCCGGAACTGGCGGAGTCCCAGCCCTCGCAGATGAGCCTCCGCCCGAGCGATGCGGCCCAGGGCCTCCACGGAGACGGGGGTTCCATAGGGTATCCTGGACGATAGACATGGCTGGGCGGGCTTGTCCCAGGTGGGAAGGCCCCGCTTTAGGGAGAGAGCCCTGATGTCCTCCTTGGTGAGCTTTGCCTCCACCAGGGGGCCGCGAGCGCCATACTCTTCGCCGGCCTTCAGTCCGGGCCGGTAGTCCCCCAGGTCGTCCAGATTGGCCCCGTGGGCCACCCAGGCAAACCCCTCCGAGGTGGCGATGCGCCCCAGCTGAGAGAAAAGCTCCGTCTTGCAGAAGTAGCAGCGACGGGGGTCGTTGGCCACGTACCGGGGGTCCGATAGCTCCTGGGTCTCGATGACCCGGTGGCGCAGCCCCAGGTTTCGGGCCAGGGCCACCGCCTCCTCCAGCTCCGAGGGGGCCAACGCGGGGGAGGAGGCCGTCACCGCCAGACACCGCTCTCCCAGGGCATCATGGGCTGTAGCGGCCAGGAAGGCACTGTCCACCCCTCCAGAGTAGGCCACTATGACGGACCCCATCTCCCGCAGAATGCCCTGGAGAAGGGCCAGCTTCTCCTGTAGCCCCTGGTCTGTAGCGGCCATCCGCGGTTACCTCCGATTCCTCTGGCCTATGGTAAGAATCTAACACCCACCACAGTGAGACAACTAACAAGATGCTGAAAAACTCCTTCGACCATCCCCCTGTCCCCCTTCCTGGCCAGGAAGGGGGTGAAAATTGTATCTGGGGGACACCCCCAGACCCCCGCCAAAGGGGCTTTGCCCCTCTGGACACCCCTTTTTCAGCAACCTGCTAATCCAGGATAGAGCTTTTGAGGCCGTGGGGCAACTACCCCGCCGGCTCTCTGTCACTCCTCGCTCTCCTGGCCGGGGTGGGTAAAGCCAGGTGCAACCCCTGCTGAAGGGTCTCGGCTCCCAATGCCTTCAATCCCCTGGGGACCTCCAGGGAGGGGATGGCCGATTGGGGCACCAGGCATCTCTCGAACCCCATGTGGCTCAGCTCTCCCAGGCGGCGGGGGAGATGAGCCACGCTTCGCAGCTCTCCCCCCAGGCCAATCTCCCCCGCGGCGGCCATTCCCTCGGCCAGGGGAGCGTTCTGCACGCTGGAGGCCAGGGCCAGCGCGATGCCCAGGTCTGCCGCGGGTTCCACGGCCCTGAACCCTCCGGCCACATTCACGATGATGTCCTGGGCAAACAGGGGGACTCCCGCCCGCTTGGCCAGGACGGCGATGACCATGAGAAGGCGGCCCATGTCCACCCCGTTGGCCACCCTCCGGGGGACGGGTAGAGACGAAGGAGTGGTGAGGGCCTGAATCTCCACCAGCAGGGGCCGGGTCCCCTCCATCACCGGCACTATCGCCGATCCCACGGCGTTCCTGCCTCTGGACGCCAGGGCCACCTCCGAGGGGTTTGGCACCTCGGCCAGGCCCCCGTCCCTCATCTCGAAGACCCCTACCTCGTGGGTCGAGCCAAAGCGGTTCTTCTCTCCCCGCAGGAGCCTGTAAGACCCCAGGTTATCCCCCTCCAGGTACAGCACCACGTCCACCATGTGCTCCAGGGTCCGGGGGCCAGCCAAATTTCCCTCTTTGGTAACGTGGCCCGTGACGAGGATGGAGACGCCCCTCTCTTTGGCCCAGCGCAGGAGAGCAAGGCCGCACTCTCTCACCTGTCCTACGGTTCCCGGGCCTCCTGAGCCGTCCGGGAAGGCGATGGATTGGATGGAGTCTATCACCGCCACCGCGGGGGAGAGGTTGTCCAGCTGATGAAGGATGGCGGCCATGTCGGTCTCCGCCAGGACGTGAAGGCCCCGGCCTTCGATGCCCAGCCGCTCTGCCCTGAGCTTGATCTGCTGGAGGGACTCCTCTCCCGAGACGTAGAGCACAGGCCCCAGGGTTCTGGCCAGGGCACCGCTTACCTGGAGCAGGAGGGTGGATTTGCCGACTCCGGGGTCTCCTCCTACCAGCACCAGGGATCCCCGCACCAGGCCCCCACCAAGCACCCGGTTGAACTCGCCCGAGGCCAGCTCTATCCTGGGGAACTCCTCCAGGGTCACGTCGGAGAGCTGCTGGGGCGTGCCGGGGCGAGAGGAGAGCCAGGAGGCTGCTGGGCTTTTGGGGCCTCTTGGGACCTCTACCAGCGTGTTCCACTGCCCGCAGGAGGGGCAGCGGCCCTCCCATCGGAGGGCTTCCGCTCCGCACTCGCGGCAGGAGTAGATGCTCCGTACTGGCTCTTTGCTCATTTCGCCCTTACACAGAGAAGGGCTGGCATGGGGTTTGCCCCCTCTTGCCAGCCCTCTCGGTCTTTCGCCGCTATCTGTGGGGCCGCTCTATACCGATCCCAAGGGAATGGCGACCTTGGACCGGGCAACGAACTTGTCTCCCTCCAGGTCGACGACCACGGTGTCTCCGGACTGCAGGTGGCCCGCCAGCAACTCCTCGGACAGCATGTCCTCTATTCCGTCCTGGATGGCCCTGCGGAGGGGCCTGGCGCCAAAGGTGGGGTCATATCCTTTCTCCGCCAGTTTCTCCTTGGCTTGCTGGGTTAGCTCCAGGGTTATGTTCTTCTCCTTGAGCTGGCTTTGCACCTGTTTCAGCATCAGGTCAACTATCTGAAGGATGTGATCCTTGGTCAGGGCGTGGAACACCACGGTGCCGTCGATACGGTTCAGGAACTCTGGCCGGAAGAACCGTTTCACCTCGTCCATGACCTTATCTTTCATCCGCTCGTACTGCTGCTGGTCCGTCTTGGCCCCTTCGGTCTTTACGGCAAAGCCCAGGGAGGTGTCCCGTTTTATCAGGTCCGAGCCGATGTTGCTGGTCATGACAATGATGGAGTTCCGGAAGTCCACCTTCCGACCCTTGGCGTCGGTGAGGTGTCCGTCGTCGAAGATCTGGAGCAGGATGTTGAACACCTCAGGATGGGCCTTCTCTATCTCATCCAGGAGTATGACGCAGTAGGACCTGCGGCGTACCGCCTCGGTTAGCTGTCCCCCATCGTCATAGCCGATGTAGCCGGGAGGAGCGCCCACCAGACGGGCCACGGAGTGCCTTTCCATGAACTCCGACATGTCCAGGCGGATCATGGCGTCTTCGCTGCCGAACATGAACTCCGCCAGGACCCTCACCAGCTCGGTCTTACCCACCCCGGTGGGGCCCAGAAAGATGAAGCTGCCAATGGGCCTGCGAAGGTCTTTTATCCCTGCCCTGGCGCGGCGCACCGCCTTGGAGATGGCCAGGATGGCCTCGTCCTGCCCAATGATACGCTCGTGCAGCGCTTCCTCCATGTGCAGGAGGCGTTCCGTCTCCGCCAGGGCCAGGCGGGTGACGGGGATGCCCGTCCACATGCTCACCACCTCGGCTATGTCCTCTTCAGTCACCACGGCCTCGTGGCCATCGCCTTCGCCATCCCAGTCTTCCTTCATGTGCTGGAGCTTGTCCGCCAGCTTCAACTCCCGGTCCCGGAGCTCGGCGGCATACTCGTACTGCTGGGTGGCGATGGCCTCCTCTTTTTCCTTACGCACGCTCTCCAGGACCTTCATGGACTCCTTCATGGAGAGGGGAGCGGAGCTGGCGCGAATCCGCACCTTGGAGGCGGCTTCATCCACCAGGTCGATGGCCTTGTCGGGCAGGAAGCGATCGGCGATGAAGCGGGTAGCCAGGGTGGCTGCCGTATGCAGAGCCTCATCGGTGATGGTGAGGTGATGATGCTCCTCGTAGCGGCTCTTTATGCCCCGGAGGATCTCAAGGGTGTCCTCTGGGGAGGGCTCTTTCACAGTCACTGGCTGGAACCGGCGCTCCAGAGCGGGGTCTCTCTCCACGTGCTTTCGGTAGTCGTCCAGGGTGGTCGCGCCTATGCACTGGATCTCCCCTCGAGAGAGGGCCGGTTTGAGGATGTTGGCGGCGTCCACCGCCCCCTCTGCGGCTCCGGCTCCTACCATGGTGTGCATCTCGTCGATGAAGAGCACGCATGTACCGGACCCACGGATCTCCTCCAGTATCTTCTTGAGACGCTCCTCGAACTCGCCGCGGTACTTGGTGCCTGCCACCAGGGCACCCATGTCCAGGGAGATCAGCCGCTTCCCCTGAAGACTTTCGGGCACCTCCCCGGAGACGATGCGCTGGGCCAGGGCCTCCACCACCGCCGTCTTGCCCACTCCGGGCTCTCCTATAAGAACGGGGTTGTTCTTGGTGCGACGGCTGAGGATCTGGATCACCCGCTGGATCTCCTTGTCTCTGCCAATGACGGGGTCCAGCTTCCCCGCGCGGGCTGCGGCGGTGAGGTCAAACCCCAACTGATCCAGGGTAGGGGTACGGGTGGATACCCGGGCGCCGGCCTGTCCCTGGGCTACGCTCTGGCTCAGGATACGGCTGGTCTCCGCCCGAACTTTGTCCAGGGTCACCCCCAGGCTCTCCAGCACCCCCGCGGCAACCCCCTCTCCCTCCCGCATGAGGCCAATGAGGATGTGCTCCGTGCCGATGTAGTGGTGATTTAGCCGGCGGGCCTCATCCACGGCCAGCTCGATTACCTTCTTCGCCCTGGGTGTAAGGCCGATCTCTCCCGGGGTGTGTCTCTCACCTTTGCCAATGATGAACTCCACCGCAGACCTGATCTTGCCCAGCTCCACCCCCTGGTTCAAAAGCACACGCGCCGCCACTCCATCCGCCTCTCGCACCAAGCCCAGAAGGATGTGCTCCGTCCCTATGTAGTTGTGGTTGAACCGCTGCGCCTCTTCCTGGGCAAGAGAAAGCACCCGGCGGGCTCTTTCGGAGAACTTCTCAAATCTGCTGCTCATGGTTTTCCCCCTATAAAGGATCTGTTAGGCGAGTCGCTTTTCCCCCCTGCCTAAAATTCCTCCGCCTGCTTGATGCTGAGCGCCAGGCGTTTCCGCTCGGGCTCGATCTTCAGGATCTTCAAGGTGAGGACGTCCCCCTCTTTTACCACTTCCTTCGGGTGGTTGATCACTCTATGGCTCAGCTCTGAAATATGGATGAGTCCTTCTACCGATCCCTCTATGCGAGCAAAGGCACCAAAGTGCGTCAGCTTGGTTATGGTGCCCGTGACCAGTTGGTCCACCTGGTATCTTTCGGCCAGGGTATCCCAGGGCTGAGGACCCGTTCGCCTCAGGCTCAGGGCGATCCTCCTGGCTTCCTGGTCCACCTTCATCACATACACCTCCACCTCCTCTCCCACCGTCACCACCTGCCCCGGGGACTGGACGGGCTCCCAGGACAGCTCCGAGATGTGAATCAAGCCATCTGCCCCCCCCAGATCGACGAAAGCGCCAAAATCACATACGCTCGTCACCCTGCCTTTTCTTATCTCCCCTTCGTGTAGCTCCTTGAGGATAAGCTCTCGCCGGGATTCCCGCCTCTCCTGGAGGACCATCTTCTCGGAGAAGATGGCTCTCCTCTTGCTGCGATCCACCTCTATTACCTTCAGGTGCAGACTCTCGCCTATACGGCGATCCAGGTCCGTCTCTCCCCCGTCTGCGCCCCGCTGGAACCCGCCAACATGGGATATGGGCACAAACCCCTGCAACCCGCTCACGTCCACCAGCACCCCCCCACGGTTATGTCCGGTTATCAGGCCCTCAACCCACTCTCCCGTGCTGAACTTCTCCTCTACAATCCTCCATCCCATCTCTTCTCTGGCCTGGTCGACGGAGAGGATGGCAGGGCCCTGGTCGCTCTCAGTCGACAGCACACGTATCAGAACCTCATCCCCCATCCCTAGCGAAGACAGCTCCTCCGCCCTCAGGGAACGCATCTCTCGGGGGGGCACTATGCCTTCGGACTTGTGTCCTATGCTGACCAGGATACCCTCCTGGTCAATCCTCATCACTACCCCCTCCACAATCTCTCCTCTTCGGACGACCTTAATCCGGTCGGCCTCTTCCAGGAGCGACTCCATGGTTTCTATAGGGGGACTGGTGTTAGTGGACAATTAAGATAGCTCTTTCTCTAGTTCCTGCTGCTTTTAGCCCTACTACCATTATATGTCCTCGCGGAAGCGGGTGTAAAGGTGCTATCTTCCATCCTTAGCACCCTTGGGCAAGGGTTTGATGGCGAACACCTCAAACACATCCCGCAAGGGGCAGCGCCCCGGGGTCCCCGGGGGCGCTCCTGCTGGACACCTCAAGGAGTCTTCGACCCCCAGATAAGGCTCAAGCCCGCCGAAATAGTGCGGGCTTGAAGCCCCTGGCGGCGACCTATTTTCCCACCCCGTTGCCAGGGCAGTATCGTCAGCGCTGGGGCGTTTCACTTCCGTGTTCGAGATGGGTACGGGTGGTTCCACCCCGCTCAAACCACCAGAGACAATCACTATGATAGCTCAAGAGACGGAAGGTTGCAATGGGTGCCAGCCCCAAATTCAGGGTCTTTTGATTCTCCAGAGACCGGCTCTTGTCCGCTCACCCTGAGCTTGTCGAAGGGCGTGAGCCTGTCTTCAGACAGTCGCAAGGCCCCGGCCCCAGATTGCTGACCAGGGGCTGATGAGAGACGGAACAGGCATCAACGGTTCTTCGGGCTATTCCTGAGACCCCGTGGCTGCCGCCTCCCCCTGCGCCCGCAGGGCCACCTGCCTGAAGAGCTCGTAGGGCTGGGCACCCGAGAAGAAGTACCGCCCGATGATGAAGGAGGGAATGCCCTGGACTCCGATGCCAAGGGCCTCCTCATACTGGGCCTTGACCTGGGCCGTGTAGCGGCCAGCGTTGAGAGCGCCCTTCATCTCCTGGGCATTGAGGCCCACCTGCTCCGCAAGATTCAGGAGCGCAGATTCGTCCCCCAGGTTGACCCCATCCTCCCAGAGGGCACGATAGCAAGCCGTATGGAACTCCCGGAAGAGGCCCTTCTCCTTCGCGAACTCAGAGGCCTCAAAGGACAATCGGGTGTTCGGCGTGATGGGTGCCCTCCGCATGACGAGACCCGCCTGCACGGCCGCCTCACCCACCGGCCCACTCACAGGAGCACCCGGCTCCGACCCATCTCTTGGCTTTCGCACAACCCCTTCCGGCGGCATGTCGGGCCGCAGATAGAAGCTCTTGTAGTTGATCTCCAGGGGGAACTCCCTCTCCAAACTGTCGAGCCTGGCCAGGCCGATGTAGCACCAGGGTCATATGTAGTCGTACCAGACCGTTACGGGGATGATGACACCGCTCCGCTCCTGAACTGCCATGTTGCCTCCTCTCTCATTCCTTCCACGGAAGGCGGCCCCTTGGCTTGAGCCTGGTACTATTCTATCAGACCCCGACTCCAGAGCCTATCCCTGTCCAAAAAGCTATCTCCCGAACCCTCGCCATGCACCCGCACTCCGTGCTGCTGCGCGGTCTGACCACGTTTTGCGATTCGTAAGATGTGGGTCTGGGCTGATCTCAGTCTACGGGCGATGGACGGGACGGTGGAGTGTCCAATATAATGGTGCCAAGGGAGAAGTAGATGAAAGTCCACGAGTACCAGGCCAAGGCAATCCTGTCGGAGTTCGGGATACCCGTGCCCAAGGGAGGGGTAGCCACCACACCCCAGGAGGCCCGCCGGATAGCCCAGGAGCTGGGAGGGAGCGCCGTCATCAAGGCCCAGGTTCACGCCGGAGGCAGGGGACTGGCGGGAGGGGTGAAGGTGGTAGGCTCGCCCCAGGAGGCAGAGGCGACGGCCCGGGGCCTTCTGGGACACAGGCTCGTCACCCACCAGACAGGCCCTGAAGGGGTCCCCGTAAACCATGTCCTGGTGGAGGAGCCCGCTCAGGTCTCCCGAGAGCTCTACCTGGCGGTAGCTATCGACAGCGTCGCCCGTTGCCCGGTGGTAATGGCCAGCGAGGCGGGGGGGATGGAGATAGAGGAGGTGGCGTCCACCTCGCCGGAGAGGGTACTCAGGGCCAGGGTGGACGTGGCCACCGGCCTGCAACCCTACCAGTGTCGCAACCTGGCCTACGGCATGAACCTCCCCGGAGACCTCATACGTCCCACGGCATCCCTCGTGGCCAGCCTGTACCGGCTCTTCGAGACCAAAGACTGCTCCCTGGCGGAGATAAACCCCCTGGCCCTTACCGTGGATGGCCGACTGCTGGCCCTGGACGCCAAGCTCAACTTCGACGACGACGCCCTCTTCCGCCACCCGGAGGTCCGAGCCCTGAGAGACCCGGAGCAGGAGGACCCCCTGGAGGTAGAGGCCAGCAAGTTCGATATCTCCTACATCAAGCTGGATGGAGATGTGGGGTGCATGGTCAACGGCGCTGGCCTGGCCATGGCCACCATGGACTCCATATCCCTGGCCCAGGCCAGGCCAGCCAACTTCCTGGATGTGGGAGGCGGAGCCAGCGAGGAGCAGGTCGCCCAGGCCTTCAAGCTCATCCTGTCAGACCCCCAGGTGAAGCGGATTCTGGTTAACATCTTCGGGGGGATACTGCGCTGCGACGTGGCCGCCCGAGGCATCCTGGCCGCCTCCCAGGAGAGGGCAATCCAGGTTCCCGTAGTGGTGAGGATGCTGGGAACCAACGCGGAGGAGGGGAAAGAGCTCCTGGCCCGCTCTGGCCTGAAGATTACCCTGGCTAGCGACCTTAGCGAGGCAGCCCTTCGGATAAAGCAGGCGGCCTCAGGCATCTAGCGCCTCCTGAAGGAGAGAACCCCATGAGCATCCTGGTCAACGAGAACACCCGCCTTTTGATACAGGGACTGACCGGGCGAGAGGGGACCTTCCACGGCCTTCGCTGCCTGGAGTACGGCACCAATCTGGTGGCCGGGGCAACTCCCGGCCGAGGCGGAACCGTGTGGGAGGGGAAGGTGCCCGTGTTCAACACCGTCAAGGGGGCGGTGGGGGAAACCGGGGCCAACGCCGCGCTCATCTTCGTGCCCGCGGCCTTCGCCGCCGATGCCATCCTGGAGTCCGCCGACGCCGGCATACCCCTCATCGCCTGCATCACCGAGGGCATCCCCGTCATGGACATGGTGCACGTCCTCAGGTACCTCCAGGACAAGCCCACCCACCTCATCGGCCCCAACTGTCCGGGGCTCATCTCCCCGGAGGGCAGGTGCAAGATGGGCATCATGCCGGGCAACATCCACACCCCCGGCAGGGTTGGGGTGATATCCCGCAGCGGCACCCTTACCTACGAGGCGGTGAACCAGCTCACGACCCTGGGAATCGGCCAGTCCACCTGCGTGGGAATCGGGGGAGACCCCCTGATAGGCACATCCTTTGTGGACCTCCTCCAGCTTTTCCAGGAGGACTCCGAGACCGAGGCGGTGGTCCTCATCGGGGAGATCGGTGGAACCAAGGAGCAGGAGGCGGCGGAGTACATCCGGAGCCACTTCACCAAACCCGTCATCGCCCTGGTGGTGGGGACCACCGCTCCTCCCGGCAGGAGGATGGGCCACGCCGGCGCCATCATCACCGGCAGCGCGGGGCAGGCTTCGGAGAAGGTGAGAGCCTTGAGGGAGGCTGGAGCGCACATAGTCCCATCCCCCGCGGAGATAGGCTCTACCGCCAAGAGGGTCCTGGGATAGGAAGGGACGCCGTCCAGCAGACGGTGTTGGATATCCAGCCTGGCTTCGGCCAGAAGTAGTGCTAAAAACCCCTTCGACCATCCCCCTGGCCCCCTTCCTGGCCAGGAAGGGGGAGGAAAATCATATCTGGGGGACACCCCCAGACCCCCGTCAAAGGGGCTTCGCCCCTCTGCACTCCCCATTTTCCCACAGCTTGCTAGAATGACTCCATAGACCGCTGCCGCTCAAAGTCCAGACCACCTCCTAGTTGGAGGGTACTTTCTGCCATCTCCACCAGCCGTACGCCCCATCTCCAAGGCCCTTGGCGCGGTGATTGTGACATGCTACACTAGCGCCGGCAACCTTTCTCAAGCGGTCGATACCGGGAGAGCTACCCTAATATCAGGAGGTTCGAGGGATGCCTGGTAGAGAAGAGTACTGGAACATAGGATACCCGCTCCTGGGCGCTCTGGTCTACATCGTGATGGTCATCGCCATCGTGTCCATCGCCTACGGCCTGTATCGCCGCTATCGCTTCTGGCGTCTGGGTCAACCCATGCCCGACCTGGGCCCCTGGCGTCCCCGCATCAGGCGCTTCCTTGCCCTTGCCTCCGTGGACATCCTGCTGCACCGCCGCTTCCTGAAGAAGGACCTCTACCCCGGGCTGATGCACTTCTTCATCTTCTGGGGCACTGTGGTGCTGCTCATCGCCACGACTGTCGCGGCCCTGGAGCACAACCTGCACGAGTATCTCCACATCACCCTCTTCACCACCAGCTACAAGCTCCAGCTATCGTTAGTCTGGGATATCGGCGGCGGCCTCCTTCTTGCCGTCGGACTCCTCATGGCCCTGTACCGCCGGTACGTCATCAGGCCCCCCAGGCTGAACACCCTCTTCGAGGACCCCATCATCCTGGCCCTCATCCTGGCCCTGGTCATCACCGGCTTCGTCGTCGAGGGCCTGCGCATGGGGGCAACAGAGCTCAACCCCGCCAGCGAGATGTACAGCGTCAGCAATGCCCGGTGGTCCCCCGTTGGCTTCCTCTTCGCCAAGCTCTTCAGCGGCGTCGGCATGTCCCCCAGCGCCATGGAGATCACCCACAAGGCTATGTGGTGGACCCACTCCGCCCTGGTGGCCCTGGCCTTCCTCTACGGGGCACTGACCTTCAACAAGCTGACCCACATAATCGTCGGCCCCATGAACGCCTTCTTCCGCTCCGACCGGCCAAAGGGGGCCCTCCGGCCCATGCCCGACCTGGAGACCAGGGAGAGCTTTGGAGCCAGGGACATCGGGGACTTCACCTGGAAGCAGCTCCTGGACTTCGACGCCTGCACCAACTGTGGCCGATGCCAGGATCAGTGCCCCGCCTGGGCCAGCGACAAGCCCCTCTCTCCCCGCAAGCTCATTCAGGTCCTCAAGGGGTACATGGAGCAGCGCGCCCCAGTCCTGGTGAGCCTCAAGAACGGAGAGAAGCCCCCGGAGCCGGAGACCCCCATGGTCAAGGACGTGGGCGAGGAGGTGCTCTGGTCCTGCACCACCTGCCGCGCCTGTATGGAGGTTTGCCCGGTGTTCATCGAGCACATCGACAGCATTGTGGACATGCGCCGCTACCTGGTGATGGAAGAGGCGAAGATGCCCGAGACCGTGGAGAACGCCCTGCAAAGCCTGGAGGCCCGGGGCCACCCCTTGAGGGGCACTCAGGTCACGCGCATCGACTGGGCCAAGGGATTGGGAATCAAGACCATGGCCGAGGACAGCAACGTGGACATCCTCTTCTGGGTGGGATGCACCGCCGCCCTGGAGGACCGGAGTCAGAAGATGGCCCGGGCCATGGCCTCGGTGCTCAAGCTGGCTGGCATCAACTTCGCCATATTGGGCATGGAGGAGACGTGCACCGGAGACCCCGCCCGGCGCATGGGCAACGAGTACCTCTTCCAGATGATGGCCATGCAGACCATCGAGACCCTCAACCGGTACAACGTGAAGAAGATAGTCACCGTATGCCCCCACTGCCTGAACACCCTCAAGAACGAGTACCCCCAGCTGGGAGGCAACTACCAGGTCGTCCACTACACCCAGTTCGTCAACGAGCTTATCCGGCAGGGCAGGATCAAGCCCACCAAAGCCATCGAGACCACCATGGCCTATCACGACTCCTGCTATTTGGGACGCCACAACGGCATCTTCGACGACCCCAGGGAGATCGCGCGGGCCATCCCCGGTATCAAGGTTGTGGAGATGGCCAGGTCCCGGGAGCGGAGCTTCTGCTGCGGCGCTGGCGGAGGCCGAATGTGGATGGACGAGACCGGCACCCGGATAAACGCCCTCCGCGCCCAGCAGTTCCTGGACACCGGGGCCGATACCCTGTGCGTCTCCTGCCCCTTCTGCGTCCAGCAGCTGGAGGAGGGCGTCCGCTCCAAGGGAGCCTCGGAGACCAGGAAGGTCAGGGACCTGCTGGAGATTCTGGTGGAGTCGGCAACGCCGGAGGGGCCCGCAAAGAGCTGAACGGCAGTAGGGGCAATTCATGAATTGCCCCTACCTATCCTTGTGACAGACAAATAGCTATGTCCACACCGAAGCAGCCCAGTCGGAGAAGAAAGGGGACTCAGACCAGCGCCTTCGGTTCACCTGGCCGCTATGGGCACGATTCCACCAAGTTTTACGCCAGCAAGCTCTACTCAGACCTGCCCCAGGAGAGAAACGCCCCCTACCAGGAGAACCCCGTTCCACCGGACGTCCTGAACACCATCCTCTGCAAGAGCAGCGAGGGCATGGACGAGCTGCCCGACTCTTGCGTCCACCTGATGGTGACCTCGCCACCCTACAACGTGGGCAAGGAGTACGATGAAGACCTTACCCTCACTGAATACCGCGCTTTCATCAAGCGGGTCATGGGTGAGGTTTATCGGGTGTTGGTTCCCGGTGGCCGCGTCTGTTTCAACATCGCGAACCTGGGCCGGAAACCTTACCTTCCCTTAGATGCCTACATTACCGAAGATTTGGTCTCTCTAGGCTTCTTGATGCGTGGTCAAATCATTTGGGACAAAGCATCAAGCTCTAGTGGTTCTACTGCCTGGGGCAGCTGGCGCTCTCCAGCCAACCCAACGCTCAGGGACATCCATGAATACATCCTTATGTTCTCTAAGGGAATGTTTTCACGGCCAAAGCTCCCAGACCGCGCCCCGACCATAAGCGACACAGACTTCCTGGAGCTCACCAAGAGCATATGGAGATTCCCCGCCGAGTCAGCCAAAAAGGTAGGGCATCCCGCTCCCTTCCCTATAGAGTTACCCCGCCGTTGCATAGAACTCTATACTTACTCCGGCGAGGTCGTTCTTGACCCATTCATGGGAGCCGGGGCAACGGCTTTGGCGGCAATGAACTGTAACAGACAATACGTGGGGTATGAGATTGACCCAGATTATGCCCGTCTCTGCGAGAGCCGAATCAGCGAGTATCGGGCCCAACACCCCCAACCTGCGCTTCCTACTCTTGCCGAAGTTGGCCAGTAGCCAATGAGTAGCCTGCTGGTCAATCTTCTCACGAACCCTCACCACGTCTTGCTCATTCGAGAAAAGCTGCCCCCAGCTTTCCAAACAGCGGAAGATGAGTTGAAGGGAAACCCCGCTGTAGGATTACTCAGAGAGCAAGTCATTTTAGGGATGCTCATTGCTTTCCTTGGTGATAGCAATGTCCGCATCGCAGAAAGCGGCGTAGAAGCCGATATTGATTGCTATGTGGATAATCAGCCCCTGTCTATCAAGACCGTCACTTCCTCAGGAGGCTTGCGGCTAAAGTGGACATCCAACGCCGTCAAGGCAAGAGAGTTTATTCAAAACTACATACCCTTGAGCGACCTCTTGGTTGTAAGGATTGTCTGGGGAAACTCTGGCTCTGTCCGCTATATCCCTCTGTCATCCCAACAGAGTACGTTTCAGAGATTAGGTGAACGTTACCTAGATTACCGTCCTCAGACCAATACACGAGGAGTCAATCTATCGGCGGAGGCAGAAGCCTCGCTGAATCGCCATCCCAACAGTATTACCTTACCTATGTTTTGGCAACGTTCTGAAACTGTAGTCAACCCAGTTGATAAATGGGTTAGGTATTGGGCAGAGTCGCCTGCCCCCTGAACTCCCGTTCACATCCCCTACCCCTTCCTCCCCAGCCGCTTGCGCAGGGCGTTGCGCACCAGCTCCGCCAGGCGCTTTCCGTGCAGCCTGGGAGAAAAGCGTCGCTTGCGGCGGGTCTCCTCTCGCCGCTCTCCACGGGTCTCGTCCTGCTCCTCGCTCATGCCACCCTTGTGAAAGTGCCGCTCACCCTTCGACAAGCTCAGAGCTTGTGAAGATATGTCCCTTCCCCCTCGATTGGGGGAAGGTTAGGATGGGGGTGCGACCCCCACCTCAATCCTCCCCCGTGTGCGGAGGAGGAAAAACCCACAAGCAGTCGGGGTGAGCGGCACCAGATGCCCTTACCCTTCTACTCTACCGGGGCAGCCTACGGATAGCCTCCAATGGGCTTGGTGTACTCCTCCCTGAGCACCCGCTTGAGCACCTTGCCCATGGGATTCCTGGGAAGCTCGTCGATGAAGACCACGTCCTCCGGCCTCTTGAAGCCTGCCATGCGGGGACGGCAGTGCTCGATCACATCCTTCGCGGTGAGCTGAGCGCCGGACTTCTTCACCACGATGGCCCTGACCCGCTCGCCCCACTCCACGTCGGGAATGCCTATGATGGCGGCCTCGTCCACGGCGGGATGGGACATGATAATCTGCTCCACCTCCTCAGGGGCAATCATCTCACCGCCCCTCTTGAGGAAGTCCTTGGCCCGCCCCGACAGGAAGATGTATCCCTCCTCGTCCCAGTACCCCAGGTCGCCGGTGTACAGCCATCCACCCCGAAGGGTCTCCTTGGTGGCCTCCGCCCGGTTCCAGTAGCCCTTCATCAGACGCGAGCCCCGGGCCACGATCTCTCCCGTCACCCCCACAGGGACCTCTTTCCCGTCCTCGTCCACAATGTGGACCTCCACATCTGGCAGGGGCTTGCCGATGGATGCAAGGCGCTTCATCTTCTTCTCATAGTCGGGGGCTCCCTCCTTGATGTCGTGGGCATCCGGGGGAAGCATGGTGATGGTGGAGGCCGTCTCCGTCTGCCCGAAGGCGTTGATGAAGCGGGTGTTGGGGAACTCCCGGATGGCCTTCTTGATGACCTCCAGGGGCATGGGAGCCGCGCCGTAGGTGATCACCTTCAGGCTGGAGAGGTCGTAGTTCTTGAAGGTGGGCAGGTCCATCAGGCGCTTCAGCATGGTGGGGACCATCATAGCCCGGCCGACCTTCTCATCCTGGACCAGCTTCATCCATCCCTCCTCCTCGAACTGCCGCTGCAAAACAAGGGTGCGCCCTCCGTAGATGGCGGCCATCACCGCCTGCATTCCGGCGACGTGGTGGAGAGGCACCGTGAGGATGTTCTTCTCCTGTACCTCCATGTCCACAGGCTCCACGTTGGCCAGGATGTAGGAGGTGAAGCTGCCGTGGCTCAGCATGACTCCCTTGGGAGTGCCCGTGGTGCCGGCGGTGAACATCACGATGGTAACGTCCTCTTCCTCGGCAACGGGAAAGCGCTCCTCGTCGGAGGCCTTCGCCAGCAGGTCGTCGTAGAAGGGGAACCCCTCGCCCGGTGCCTCAAAGCTGATCTGGTGCTTCAGGGTGGTCAGCTTCGGTTTAATGGAGCGGAGCATGTCCTGATACCTTTGACCCAGGATAATGGTGCTGACACCCGAGTCATTGAGCATGAACTCAAGCTCCTCCGACCTGGCGCGGAAGTTGATGGGCACAAAGATGGCATCCAGCTTGGCCGTGGCAAAGTAGACCTCGATGTACTCGTTGCAGTTGACCTGCATCGCCGCCACCCGATCTCCCGTCTTCACCCCCATGTCCGCCAGGACGTTGGCCAGGCGGTTCACCCGCTCGGAAAACTGCTGGAACGAGATGTGTTTGCCATCGAAGATGATGGCATCCCTGTCCGGCACAATGGCCGCGGTGATGGTGAGAAGCTCTGTGGTGTTCATACGCTACCTCCTGAAATTGTTTTGTCCAGATTATCGCCACGATTTCATGGCGCACTACCCCGTGGAAACGGCCCTGGCAGCCAGATTCAGCTCCAACTCCAGGGCCTGCGCTAGCGGCAGGTCCAGGCCCCGGCGCATCGCCTCCTTTACAGCCTTCGTCAGGCGAGGCGGGCAGGCCGCAAGCTGCCCGGCCAGGCTAAACACCTCCTTCATCAGGATGTCCCCAGATACCACCTTGTGCACCAGGCCGCACTCAAAGGCCGTGGCAGCATCTATGCGCTCATTGCGCAAGAGCATATCCAGGGCCCCAGGTATGCCCACCATCCGGGGAAGGGTCTGGGTTCCCCCGGCGGCGGGGAGCATTCCCAGGGCCACCTCCGGCATCCCGAAGACCGCGTCCTCCGAGGCGATCCTGAGGTCGCAGAGCAGGGCCATCTCCACGCCAGAGCCTAGCACATAACCGTGGAGGGCTGCAACTATAGGCTTGTCTATGGAGAGGAAGAGGCCCCACACGTCCCGCTCCCACCGCACCTGCCGCGCGATGACCCTGGAGGGGGCGGTGCCAAACTCCGTCAGGTCTGCCCCCGTGCAGAAGGCGCGCTCGCCCTCTCCTCGCAGCACCAGGCAGCGCACCTCCGGGTCGTCCCGCACCGCCTCCAGCACCTGGTACATCTCGTCCCGCATCTGCATATTGTGAGCGTTCATCACCCTGGGACGGTTTAGCGACATCTGGGCTATGCCATCCTCCTTGGAATAGATGATGGTCTCGAAGCCTCCCATGGCTGCACTCTCTCCTACCTTCCCTTGAAGTCAGGCCACCTTCGCTCCAGGAAGGAGGCAATCCCCTCTGCCCTGTCCTCCGTGGTCTGGAGAAGGAGGTTCAGGTCCATCTCCAGGCGCATCCCCTGCTCCAGGGTCAGGTCCATCCCCTTGAGCACCGCCTCCTTGGCGTACCTGGCTGCCACGGGGGCCAGGGCGGCCACAGCGCCAGCCACCTCCTCGACCAAGCCCGCTATCTCGCCTCGGGGGGCCACCTGATGCACCAGGCCAATTCTCAGGGCTTCGGTGGCATCGATGACCCTCCCCGTAAGGAGCATGTCCGCGGCCCGGGCCCGTCCCACGATGCGGGGGAGGCGCTGAGTGCCTCCGTCCCACGGGATACCCCCCTGGCATATCTGGGGCAGTCCCAAGCGGGCGCTGTCAGAGGCTATCCTGATGTCGCAGGCCAGGGCCATCTCCAGACCGTGCCCCAGGGCATCGCCGTTGATGGCTGCCACCACGGGCTTCCCTATGCCTCCCAAAAAGCCTGCCGCGCGCCGAAGCTCCAGGGAGGTTTTCATCTGCTCTACGGGGCTCTCTCCCTCCAGGGGCAGAGCCTCCTCTTCATCCCCCGCACAGAAGGTCTCTCCGGCTCCCGTGATGACCACCACCCGCACATCCTCATCCTGCTCCACCAGATGGCACACCTCCCTGAGCTCGGTTGCCATCTGGAGGTTGACGCAGTTGCGGGCCTGGGGTCGGCTCAGGGTGACCAGAGCCACCCCGCGCCTCTTGCGATAGAGAAGGGTTTCCCAGTGCTTCAAGCTCATCGGCCTCTCAAAAACAGCCCCATATTCCCATCTTTGCCCCGGGGTGTCAAGCTGACGGGCCTACGCTGCAAGGTCTAGTGTCCTGTAACTTTAAGTACGCGTAGGAAATTGTCATTGCGAGGAGGCGTAGCCGACGAAGCAATCTGGAAGAGGGGCGAATCCCCCACCAGATTGCCACGGCCCTCCTTCGTCGGGCCTCGCAATGACATATGCTGCGAACTTCAGGGACACCACACTAGCACATAGCAGATTCAGCGACGTTGGCCACTCCAGCAAGACCTGCACAACGGCTTTGCATAGGTGACTTCTGCGGGACGTCCACAACGTAGGCAAAAATGCTCCGGGTACTCCTCGTTGCCGTACTCAGCCCAACTATCGTAGCACCCATCGCAGAGCGGCTTGGATGGATCGAAGAGGTGAGGCCGCCCGCACCGGATGCAGACTCCTTTCGCACTAGGGCCTGAAACCGCCACCTCTAAATTGGCGATGGCCTTTACAAACGCCTTTCCAAGCGACTCAGCTATCCCTGTCTTTCCGAGCGACTTGGCCATCCTCATCACTCTGTTATTGACGTAATCACGGAGCCGCTGCTGTTCATGCTCGTTGGTAACCACCACAGCTATTTCCAGCGAGTTGTCAACCGAGTATCCCGTCAGGTTCATCGAGCTGACCAGCAGGGCATGTTCATTCATGTAGATTTTTGCATGCAGGCTCTCAACCTCCATCACGTCCACACCATTTTTTAGCAGCCATGCTACGGCATCCTTTCCCTTCTCGTTGCGTTTATCCTCTCGCCGTATAATCACCGTGACCTTGATGCCCTTCTTTACTGCTAACCCCATCGCGGCTTGGGCGTGTCCCCAGAGGGCGAGGTAAGGGGTGACAAGCACTACTTGCTTTTCGGCCTCTCTGATGATAGCCAGAATCCGCGGCTCAATCTCCTCGTCCAGAAAAACTGTCTTATCCCGCTCGTTCACAACCCGCCTCCACCGCCGCCGTTCCCCCCGAACTCG
Source organism: Dehalococcoidia bacterium (assembly GCA_015661155.1). Classification (GTDB taxonomy): domain Bacteria; phylum Chloroflexota; class Dehalococcoidia; order Lucifugimonadales; family UBA2985; genus JACVQK01. Next base: position 21,145 of record JACVQK010000014.1, read on the forward strand.
TGGTTACTGAACACACCCACGTCCCGACCCTGGTGCACGTGGACGATGAACTCGTCTCTTGAAACCCCCACCACGTCCACTATCTCCTCGTCAATGGCCTCGATGAGCTCCTGGATGGCCTCCTGGGTGGTGAATGTCCAGGCGACCTACGGGCGCATCCTCCTCCAGCACGGTGTACACCTCGGAATAAGGTGTGCGACACTCCCGCTCAAAGTAGTATTCAGCCATGTGTGCTCTCCATATCTAGCTTCGAATCTGGCCCGTGCCCAGAACAGTCCACTTGTAGGACGTCAGCTCCCTCAAGCCCATAGGCCCCCGGGCGTGCATCTTGTTGGTGCTGATGGCCACCTCCGCTCCCAGGCCGAACTGGCCCCCGTCGGTGAAGCGGGTGCTGGCGTTGACGAAGACCACCGCGGCGTCCACCTCGTCCAGGAACCGCATGGCGTTGGAGTAGTCCTCGGTGACAATGGCCTCGGAGTGCCCCGACCCGTACCTCTCAATGTGCTCCAGGGCCTCCTCCAGGGAGTCCACCACCTTCACCGCCGCGGTGAGGGATAGGAACTCCTTGCCCCAGTCCTCCTGGATGGCGGGCTTCAGCTTCAACCCTTCTACTGGGCCCAGGATGCTCAAAGCTCGGCGGTCGCAGTGCATCTCCACCCCCGCCCTGGCCCACTCACGAGCGATGGCTGGCAGATACCTGGGAGCCACCTGCGAGTGCACCAGCAGGGTGTCCAGGGCGTTGCACACCGTGGGCCGTTGCACCTTGGCGTTGTAGGCAATGGCCACCGCCTTCTCAACGTCGGCGTCCCTGTCCACGTAGGTGTGGCACACGCCGACGCCTCCCGTGATCACGGGCATCCTGGCCTTCTCTCCCACGTAGCGGATGAGGTCGGCGCCGCCACGGGGTATCATCAGGTCTATGTGCTCCTTCATGGACAGCATCCTCTCCACCAGGGCACGGTCCTAGGAGTCCACGAACTGCACCGCATCCTGGGGCACTCCCGCCTGGGCGATGGACTCCCGCACTACCCGTGCCAGGACGGTGTTGGAGTGGATGGCCTCGCTGCCGCCCCGA
>JACVQK010000065.1 GCA_015661155.1 Dehalococcoidia bacterium
TTGAGCCTGTAGTCCGCCACTTTCCAAAACCCATCGCCCTGAACGACATCTTTGATCTCCGCGACACGGGAAAAGTATGGACGTTCGATTTGGGCATGGTCAGGAACAAGAACCATTATCCAATAACCAAGGATGAAGCTCGTGAGCTCACGAGATTGCTGTTACGGAATAATCCGATATCGTATTCACCAACACCAATTCCCAAACCATATGCTAAATCCGAGGCACAACTACCGATACAATTGGACACTGACAGAAGCGGTCGCGTTAACTTTGAAGGCTACTTGAACGCTTGGTTTATTCGGTCATTTGCAGGTGGTGGCCTAAAGTCTTTGATTGGCGAATACGAAGATTTTCTCAACTTCGTTCCAACCTCGTTCAACAACGTAATGGATATCTTTCTCACGCATGTGACGAACGTCGATGGTATAGATGTACTTCACAAGTTTACCTGCATGGAGTTGAAGACCCCCGTTGGAACGGAAGAAGACCTCAGACAATTGGTCAGATACGAAGACTGGCTAGCAAGAAAGCTCGCCAATGGTGACCATGAGATGGTGCAAAGCATACTGGTGGCTTTCGATTTCCAAGCTGGTGCCCTTGAATATGTGCGAAAGCGCAAGAGGATAGATGAGAAAACCGTCCGACTAATAAGGTATCGCGTAACTGAGGACAAGCAGGACATTATGTTGGATGAGATCGAATAGAAACGGCTATGTAGCTCCGTGGCTTGTATATGAACGAATCTTTCGCCTGACCCACTCCCAATCCGGGTTTCCGTGCTCGAAGAACGACTTGAAGTTGTCCTTTAGCCATTCGTAATAGTCGTCTTCCGTGTACTGGCAAAAAGTTTCGACAAGCAACTCCATCTCGATATCCCCAGGGATTGCGAGGTCAATGTCCTCCAATTGGGACTCCAAGAACTCCTGAACAACTTGCCTATCTAGCATTTGTCGCCTCCTTCTGTCTCAGCCGGAAGATTGTACCGGCATGTATGTGTAAAGACCGCAAGTCGCACGACGGCGGGTTTTGGCCGCAATTGACAGTGGGATGGGGTAACTCTAGAATAGGCACAAGGGGCGCGGCGACTGAAACTGGGAGGGCATCATCTGGGACGGCAAGGAGGCAGCATTGTGGCTACCAAGGCTTATGTGCTAATCGGAACGGCGGTGGGCAAGACCAGGGACGTGCTCAGGGCCCTCAGGCAGGTGAAGGGGGTCAGGGAGGCCGACGGGGTGACGGGGGAGTACGATATCATCGCGGTGATCGAGGCGGATACCCTCAACAGCGTTGGAGAGCTGGTGACGGGGAGAATCCACACCATCGGCGGTATACAGCGCACCACCACCTATCTGGCGGTGAACGTGGATTAGGGGAAAGCCACCCCACCAGGTTGCCACGCTCGTGGCCTCGCTCGCAATGACGAGGGATACAGTGAGAGGTGCGCATGGCTGAGGAGTGCGTCTTCTGCAAGATAGGCAGCGGGGAGATTCCCAGCGAGTTTCTCTACCGGGATGACCTGGCCTACGTCATTCGGGACATAAGGCCCAGGGCGCCAACCCACCTGCTGGTGATACCGTCGGAGCACGTCACTTACCTGGCCTCCTTCACCAACGAGAGGGAGGCCCTGGTGGGACACCTGCTCCTGGTGGCAAGGGAGATGGCCCAACGGGAGCACCTGGTGGAGAGGGGCTACCGGCTGGTGGTGAACCAGGGGCCGGACTCGGGGCAGGAGGTGCCCCATCTGCACCTGCACCTTCTGGGGGGTCGCCAACTGGGGGCCATGGGGTGACACTGCGATAGCGGGTAGGGGCGATTCATGAATCGCCCCTACTGGATTGCCCGCTCACGCCCTTCGATAGGCTCAGGGTAAGCGGGTTTTGGGGAGGGATGGCTTTTGGAGACCAGAGAGGTAAGGCTGGAGGACGGGGACATCCACATCCTCTGGGATGATGGACACAGGAGCACCTATCCTCACCGGTATTTGAGGGGCCAGTGTGGCTGCGCCGCCTGCGTGGATGAGATGTCGGGTCGGCGCAAGGTGGGGTGGGAGGATGTGAGGGAGGACGTTCAAGCCCTGGACTGGATGCCGGTGGGCCGCTACGCCGTGCGGTTTCTGTGGAGCGATCTGCACGACTCCGGCTTTTACCCTTTCGAGAGGCTGCGCAAGCTGTGCCGCTGCCGGGAGTGCCTTGAGGGTGAGGTCGAGACGGGGTAGCTTGCCCCAAGCAGGTCGCTGAAAAACCCTTTCGACCATCCCCCTGGCCCCCTTCCTGGCCAGGAAGGGGGGAGGAATTTGAATTTGGGGGACACCCCCAGACCCCCGTCAAGGGGCTTCGCCCCTCTGCGCTCCCCGTTTTCCCGCAGCCTGCCAGATAGCGCCTCCCGGGGTGTTTGAGGCAAGGCGTGGCGTAAGTTTCAGCCCCTGACATGGGTGAAGCGGTGCCTCTGAGCTGGCGTTGTAGGCCAGACTCGGCGTGTGTGGCCGCAATAATACCGATTATCGTCAGTGGGACACGCGCTCCCTGGGTTGACAGCGCGACGACTCTGATATACTCTATCCCGCGGCCTGGTGAGCAACCCACTCGACGTGGCCGGCCTTGATTGGGGCCGGCTCTTGATGGAGGGCCGATGGCACCTGAGGGTCTCACGCTCAACTACACCGCGGTGGTAATAGCGGCCATGGTGGGAGTTATCGCCATCGGGGTCATGTTCGCCGCCTCCTACGTTCTGTCCCCCAAGAAACGCTCTGAGCTCAAGGAGATGCCCTACGAGTGCGGCATCCCTCCTGCCGCCCCCTACTCCTGGTCCCAGCTACACATGAGGTACTACATCTTCGCCATCCTGTTCCTGGTGTTCGACGTGGAGGCGGTGTTCCTCTTTCCCTGGGCGCTGGTGTTCCTCACCAGCGTCAAGGCGGTGTTCTACGAGATGCTCATCTTCATCGGGATTCTCTTCTTCGGAATCCTGTACGGGTGGAAGAAGGGGGCGCTGGAGTGGAAATAGCCGTAGGGACAGGGAATCTGGAGCCCAGGAGCCTGCTCAATCGAGTTGCTCCCGGGGTGGTCACCGCCCGGTCGGAGGACCTCATCTCCCTGGCCAGGATGAACTCCCTCTGGCCCATGACCTTCGGGTTGGCCTGCTGTGCCATTGAGATGATAAGCACCTACATGGCACACCACGACCTGGACCGCTTTGGCATCGTTCCGTGGCCCTCTCCCCGGCAATCTGACGTGATGATCGTGGCGGGGACTGTGGTGAAGAAGATGGCGGACCCGATAAAGCTTCTCTACGAGCAGATGCCGGAGCCCAAGTGGGTCATCGCGATGGGAAGCTGTGCCACCAACGGAGGGCCGTACTACCGGTCTTACTCCGTGGTCATGGGGGTAGACCACATAATCCCGGTGGATGTGTACGTGCCGGGATGCCCACCCCGACCCGAGGCCCTGATGTACGGTTTCCTCAAGCTGCAAGAGAAAATCATGAAGGATGGTAAGGACCGTGGTCGAAAGGCGTAGGGGACACGGTGTCCCCCAGGCAGCCGTGGCCCTGGACGACAAGGGCCGTGCCCTGGAGGCGATGCTTCCTGAGATTCTGAAGGAGTTTCAGCCGGATATGGGGGCGGCGGTAGACCTGGTGGTGGTGACGGTCAAGCCCAGGGACGTTGCCTCCGTCTGCCGGGTGGCAAAAGAGAGCCCTCAGTTGGCCTTCGACTTTCTCCTCTGCCTGTCGGTGGTGGACTATGGGGAGCGTCTCCAGGTGGTATACCACCTGTACTCCACCACCAGGAAACACAAGATGGTGGTCAAGGCCGATGTCCTCACCGAGGAAGCCCGGGTGCCCTCGGTGACGCCGGTTTGGCCTGGAGCGGACTGGTTTGAGCGGGAGGGACACGACCTGTACGGGGTTGTCTTTGAGGGCCATCCCAATATGTCGCCCCTGCTGCTGTACGAGGGGTTCGAGGGGTTCCCGGGCCGCAGGAGCTATCCCTTTAACGAGTACACAGAATGGTAGAGAGCAGGTCAGAAGCGCCCCTGGACATGGTCCAGATGATGGTGAACATGGGGCCTCAGCACCCCAGCACCCACGGCGTCTTCCGCATGGTGCTGGGGATTGACGGGGAGCGGGTGGTGAGCGTGGATCCCCATATAGGGTATCTGCACCGGGGCTCGGAGAAGCTGTGCGAAGGGGAGCTCTACACCCAGATCGTCACCCTCTTCGACCGCATGGACTACTTGAGTAACTTTAACAATGAGCTGGCATTCTGCATGGCGGTGGAGAAGCTCATGGCTCTCCAGGTGCCGGAGCGGGCGGAGTACATCCGGGTGATAATGTGCGAGCTGAACCGCATAGCCAGCCACCTCATGTTCTTCGGAACCATGGGGCTGGACACCGGGGCTATAACGCCGGTCCTGTACGCGTTTCGGGACCGGGAGAGGGTGCAGTCCCTTTTTGAGGCGGTGAGCGGAGCGCGGATGATGCACAACTACATCCGGGTTGGGGGCGTCAAAGAGGACCTTCCAGAGGACTTCAGGCAGCGGATGGCAAAGCTGATGCCCCAGCTGAAGCAGGGCATCGAGGAGGGGGATAGGCTGCTGAGCTTTAGCGAGATATTCCTGGCCCGCAACAAGGGGATAGGGGTCATCGACGGGAAGACCGCCATATCCTACGGGATGAGCGGGCCAGCCCTGCGGGCCAGCGGGGTTCCCATGGACGTGCGCAAGGACGAGCCATACTCGGTGTACAACCGTTTTGACTTCGGCATACCCATAGGGGAGAAGGGGGACTGCTGGGATCGGTACTACGTCCGGATCGAGGAGATGCGCCAGTCCCTGCGTATTGTGGAGCAGGCCATGGCCCAGATGCCCGACGGCCCTATTTCCACGCCGGTGAGGGGCGTGCTGCGCCCTCCCAGGGGAGAGGCGTACGCGAGGGCGGAGAACCCTCGGGGGGAGATAGGGGTGTACCTGGTCAGCGACGGCTCCGATAAGCCCTACCGGGTGAAGGTGCGTCCCCCATCCTTCTGCAACCTGGTGGCGCTGAAGTACCTGCTGCGGGACTGCTACGTTGCCGACTGCGTGGTGATCTTGGGCTCCCTGGATGTGGTGCTGGGGGAGGTGGACCGGTGAGCCTGGGGGACGGCATCCGAATGATTGCGGGCATCCTGGGTCTGTTCCTGGGCCTTACCATCGTGGTTCTCTCCCTGACATGGCTGGAGAGGAAATTCCTGGGGCGAATCCAGATGCGTATGGGGCCCATGAGGGTGGGCCCCTACGGGCTGCTGCAAGCGGTGGCCGATGCGGTGAAGCTGGTGGCCAAAGAAGACATAATGCCTGGACGGGTGGACCGGGTGGTGTACTGGATGGCACCCCTGGTGGTGTTTATTCCCTCTTTCATGGTCTGGGTAACCATACCCTTCGCCAGGGACCTGGTGGTCCGGAACCTGGAGATGGGGCTGCTCTACATCATAGCTTTCTCCGTCCTCTCCATAGTGGGGCTGGTGACCGCGGGCTGGTCCTCGGCCAACAAGTACGCCGTCCTGGGAGGGTTTAGAGCGGCGGCGCAGCTGGTGAGCTACGAGATACCGATAATCCTGGCGGTGCTGGGGGTGGCCATGCTGTCCCAGTCCATGAACCTGGTGAAGGTTGTGGAGGACCAGGCCACGGTCCCATACTTCCTGGTTCAGCCCCTGGGGGTGTTCCTTTTCCTGCTGGCGGGATTGGCCGAGGTGGGACGTACGCCCTTTGACATCCATCAGGCGGAGTCGGAGGTGGTGGGAGGGCCTTTTGTGGAGTACAGCGGCGCTCACTGGGCGGTGTTCTTCCTGGCGGAATACATCAACACCTTCACCATCGCTGCTCTGATGGTGCTCCTGTTCCTGGGGGGGTGGCTGTTGCCGGGGCTTCCCGGCGACGTCGCGGGAGTGGGGTTCCTGGTCTTCGGGGTGAAGACGTATCTGGTCGTCCTGGTCATCTTCTGGCTGAGGGGGACGTACCCGCGCCTGCGCATCGACCAGCTGATGTCCCTGGGGTGGAAGGTGCTGGTGCCCCTGGCCTTCGTGAACGTCGTGACCACGGGGATGTACCTGTTCTACGGTTGGCCCGCCTGGAGCCTTACCCTGATGTCCGTGGCAATCCTGGCCGTCACCTTCTGGACCATAGGGAGAAGGATGCGGACGACCCCGAAGCCCGAGTACACGGTGAAGCTGTATGTTCCTACGACAGAGGTGCCCCATGCTGGGTAACCTGAAGGGGCTTTTGGTCACTCTGCAGACCATGTTCCGCAAGCCGGTGACGGTTCAGTACCCCAAGGAGCACCTGCCCGTAGCGTCCCGGTACATGGGGTTCCCTGTGCTGATGTGGGACAAGCAGCTGGAGGAGCCTTTCTGCACGGGGTGCATGGTGTGCGTCCGCAACTGTCCCACCCAGTGCATGAGCGCGGTGATGAAGGATAATCCCCACCATGCCGAGGGGAAGAGCCCTCGCAGGAAGATCGTGGAGAGCTTTTCGATAAACCTGGGTCGGTGCATACTGTGCGGGATGTGCGTGGACGTGTGCAACTTCGATGCCATTGAGATGAGCCACCAGCACGAGCTCAGCAAGTACGGCCGCAACGACAACCGGGTGAACCTGGAGAAATTGCTGGAGGCGGGCAAGAAGTACCAGGAGGAGAGCGGCTCCGTGGAGGCCGCGCCTTGAGCCTGTCTCTGGTGGTGTTCTACGTTTTGGGTGCGGTGTGCCTGGGGGGCGCTCTGGGGGTGGTGCTATCCCGCAACGTGGTGTACGCGGCCCTTCTGCTGCTGGTTTCTTTGATGGGGGTGGCAGGGATATTCCTGCTTCTTCTGGCGGAGTTCCTGGCCCTGGTGCAGGTGCTCATCTACGGCGGGGCCATTACCATAGTGGTGCTCTTCGTCATCATGCTCACCCGGCAGCAGGAGTTCCGGGCCTTCAGGGACAATCCCCAGAGACCCCTGGCGGTGGTGGCGGGCCTGGCGGTGTTCGGGCTTCTGGTGGCGGCCATGGTAAA
>JACVQK010000066.1 GCA_015661155.1 Dehalococcoidia bacterium
TCCGGAGTGCGGGCCAGGCGTGCGGCTCCCGGAACCCTCGCTGTAATGATTCTCAGGATGACACTCTACCAGTGTCACCCATCATTATGAACGAGTACACGGTGTTGAAAAGGGATGCTCAGAGGGGCGAAGCCCCTTTGACGGGGGTCTGGGGGTGTCCCCCGAACTGGGCTTGGCCCAGACCCACATCTTACGAATCGTAGAACATGGTCAGACCAGCACAGCAATGGTTGAGTATGGGTGCAGGGCACGCCCTGCCCCTTCCTGGCCAGAGCCTGCCCTGAGCGAAGCCGAAGGGAAGGGGGCAGGGGGATGGTCGAAGATGGTTCTTCAACACCATGCTAGAGGGAGGGGGTAAGCCAACGCTGGAAGAAGGCCGCCACAACCCCTCCTACCTGCAACTCCTGTCCTCCGAAGAAGTGGTCGGCTTCCGGAACAACGTGCACCTCCGGGGGCGTAGTCAGCTTGGCTGCCAGCTCGTTGAGCAGGTCTGTCGGCATGAGCCGGTCTCGGCCTCCCACCACAAAGAGCATGGGGAGCGAGGGCCTCTCCCCTACCTCATCTTCGGGGTCCACCCTGGGACGGGCCACCATGGAGACGGCCCTGGTCAGGTCATCCCGTAGCGCCGCCTTCATGGCAATCCCCGCTCCAAAGGAGTATCCAGCAAGCCCTATGCTGCCCTCCGCCACGGCTTCACAGGAGGCCAGGCACCCGAGGGCTGCCAGGGCGTCGTCCACCTCCCCTCTGCCATCGTCATAGACCCCCTGGCTCTCTCCCACGCCTCGGAAGTTGAACCGGAGAGAGGATATTCCCACCTTTGCCAGCGAGGAGCAGATGCCCATCACCACGCTGTTGCGCATATCTCCTCCCATGCGTGGATGGGGATGGCACACCACCACCCCGGGGAACGGCCCATTCCCCTCCGGTAGATGGAGGTATCCCTCCAGGACTCCTGCTGTACCGGAGAAACGCACTTCCATAGAGCTCCCCCCTTTCCTGCTCTCCTTGGGCCCACATCCGGCGACGATTGGATGGCCCCACGTGCCCCTGTCAGTCCGATAGCCCCTCATCGCCCATGAGCCGCCTCCCAGTCAACGGCCCTGGCATCCGGGCCAGTCTGATTATACCCCCCTGGCTTGCCCCGGGCCATTGCCCGACCAACGAGGAGGGTTTGACAAAGTATTTCTATCAGATATAATCCGACGATAGCCAGATCAGGGAACGATTCCCGGTGTGGTGACGGCTTGCTATCATAGGAGGCGTCGCATGGAGTATGTTGTCGTCATAGGTGGCATCGTCATAGTCGTGGTAGGCTACTTTGCTGCGAGGGCCGCAGTCCGAGCGCACTGTGGAAGGGTGGAGAGGGCCTACCAGAGCGACCCCGAAGCGGCTGCTACCCTGTACGGATACCCGGCCTATGCTGCCTGGCTCGCCGCTCAAAGCTGGATCGTCCGGTGGTTTGCCTGAGCAGAGACGACCTGCCGCTCCCATTGCGGGGGTTTTCTCCATCGCGGCTGGCTTGCCCCGGCAAAGGGTGCGCCCAATCAGGTATTTGAGCGCGGGGGTCGGACCGGGTAGCGGCAGGATGGAGGGGCAATCCCCATGGAGGAGCCGGAATGGACGGCATTCTAGCTGTCCATCTCGGACGCCGACCAGCGATGGCGGGAGCGGGAGGGAGTCGAACCCACCGTAGACACCGTAGGGTGCCCACCAACGGATTTGAAGTCCGCGAAGCCCACCGGAGCCCATCCACTCCCGTGACGAGGAAACCCTTAAAGGGCAGAATCCAATCGCTTCTTGATTACCGTCTTGGAAACGGCGCCCACCACCTGGTCTACGGGGCTCCCCTTCTTGAAGACCAGCAAGGTGGGTATGCTCCTTATGCCGTACTGCACGGCTATCTGGGGGCTGGAGTCCACGTCCAGTTTGGTGAACTTCACCTTCCCGTCGTACTCCTTGGCCAGCTCATCCAGAACGGGGGCGATCATCTTGCAGGGTGCACACCACTCGGCCCAGAAATCCACCAGCACAGGGATATCCGCTTCCAGGACCTCTTTCTGGAAATTGCTGTCCGTTACGGCTTTGGGTGCGGCCATTCCTTCACCTCCTGACCCCTATGGTCACACTATTCTGTAGATTAGATTCAATCCCCTCCCCTGGGATGCGAGGACGCTCCCAAGAGCTACAAAGTCTACTACCCAGGCAGTTTAGAACCCCGAATCCCTTTCGTCAACTCTCACCCAGCAGGGTCTTGGAAAGCTCCTTCGACCATTCCCCTGGCCCCCTTCCTGGCCAGGAAGGGGCAGGGCACGCCCTGTACCCACACTCAACTGTTGCTGTGCTGGTCTGACCATGTTCTACGGTTAGTGAGGTGTGGGTCTGGGCCAAGCCCAGTCTGGGGGACACCCCCAGACCCCTGCCAAAGGGGCTTCGCCCCTCTGGACACCCCTTTTTCAGCAACTTTGCCTGATGTCATTCCGAACGCAGCGAAGTGAGGAATCTAGGGCCTACCATACTTGCTAAAGGCATAGGTCTTAGATTCCTCGGTCGTCCTTCAGAGAAGGACTTCCTCGGAATGACACATGGGCAATGCTGTATGACATTTCCATAGCAATGATATTTTGCATCGGTTCGCTGATTCACCCTACTAGCATCGCCTCAGGCTATCAGGGCTCGCCCTGTCTGGCCCTGCTTAACATATTGGTAACACCGATTTTAACCGCCCGAAACATCGTCACCCCAGAATCAAGCTCATGGAGAGAATTCTGCCAGTTGGGAGGAAAACATGCCGACGCTGAAAGCAACCATGACGCCGGGAATGCTCAGGGGCCTTCTTCTGGTGCTGCTGGGGATAGGGCTCTTTGTGGGAAGCGGGGCCACAGCCCTGGCCGCCGGGGGGGACCCCACCGGCGCGGATACCCTGGCGGCAGACCCCAATGCGGGGCTCAACTTCGCCTGGGTACTGGTGACGGGATTCCTGGTGTTCTCCATGCAGCTGGGCTTTGCGCTGCTGGGGGCCGGCCTCATGCGGGCCAAACACACCGTCAACTACATGACCAAGTCCTTCATGGACTTCTGCATTACAGGCATCTCCTATTGGGCCTTCGGCTTCGCTCTCATGTTCGGCGCTTCGGGGGCTGTAATAGGCGGCGCCGTCGCCAATGGGCTGACCAAGGGGAACTGGCTCATTGGCTACAGTGGCTTCTTCCTCACCAGCGACGCCTATGACGTCACCACCATAGCTCTCTGGTTCTTCCAGATGATCTTTGCCGCCACCGCGGCCACCATCGTGGCAGGCATGGTGGCGGAGCGCATGAAGATCACCGCCTACCTGGCTTACAGCTTCCTCATCGGCGCCATCATCTACCCCATCTACGGGCACTGGGTGTGGGGAGGCGGATGGTTGGCCACCCTGCCCTTTGGCTCCGGGGCCAGGGACTTCGCCGGCTCTGGCGCGGTCCACGTCATCGGAGGCACGGTGGGTCTCATGGGCGCATGGCTGGTGGGGCCCCGCATCGGCAAGTTCAACGCCGATGGGACACCCAACCAGTTCAAGGGGCATAACCTGGTGTACGTGGTGGCAGGCACCTTCATCCTCTTCTTCGGGTGGTTCGGGTTCAACCCGGGGACCACCCTGGCAGCCACAGACCTCCGTATCTCCGTCATCGCCGTGAACACCTTCCTGGCCGGTGCCACCGGCGCTGTGGTCGCCCTTTACCTGGGCATTGTGCGGACTGGGAAAGCGGATATCATCGCCGCGTGCAACGGCTCCCTGGCGGGGCTGGTGGGCGTCACCGCGTCTGTTGCCTACGTGGCCCCCTGGGCAGCGGTGGTCATCGGAGCCGTGGCTCCCCTGGTACAGCAGGCGGCGGCCAACTTTGTGGAGCGCAGGCTGAGAATCGACGACGTGGTGGGGGCCTTTGGAGTTCATGCTGGGGGAGGCCTGTGGGGCCTTCTGGCGGTGGGAATCTTTGCCGATGGCACCTATGGAGGAGTGTCTGGCCTCGTAGCGGGAGAGGGTGGCCAGCTGGTGGCCCAGCTCATCAGCATGGGAACGGTTGCGGCCTGGGGCCTGGGCACCGGCTTCCTGGTGTTCGGGCTCCTGAAGAAGACCGTGGGCCTGCGGGCCTCTCGAGAGGAGGAGATGGAGGGGCTGGATATGCCGGAGCACGGCATAGAGGCCTATCCGCAGCAGGTAGACTAGTGTCGCGTCAGGCTATGAGAGCAACATATGGGGTGCAGGGGGCGAAGCCCCCGCCGGGGGTCTGGGGGTGTCCCCCAGATTCAAACTCTCCCCCCTTCCTGGCCAGGAAGGGGGCTAGGGGGATGGTCGAAAGAGTTTTTCAGCACCCTGCCAGACCACCCTGGGGATTCGGTGCGAGACGTAACAAAGGTGTAACAATTTGCCAATATCTGCGAAACATGGACGCCTCACAATGGGTGACAGGTTGTACAGAAAAGCCGGGTTGAGCAGTACGAGTAGACGCTTGCTTAAAGGAGATTGATCAGATGGGTGTAGAAGCAGTTCTGGGTGCCGTGGCCTTCGGCGGTCTCTTCACTATGTGGGTTGTGCTGCCCAGCCGCCTGCGCAGGTCAAAGTAGAAATCTCGCCTTCGTAAAGCCGACAAACCAGAAACAGGGCTCCTCCCGATGTGAAGTTGGGGGGAGCCCTGTTTAGTTCCATTTCGATTAGGGAGGAAGGTGGCTTATGATTGACTCCGGAGATACGGCCTGGATTCTGGTCTCCTCTGCCCTGGTGCTGCTCATGACGCCGGGGCTGGCGCTGTTCTACAGTGGCCTGGCCCGGGGGAAGAACGCCGCCGCCACCATCATGCACAGCTTCATGAGCATCGGCATCGTTGGTGTGGTATGGGTGCTATGGGGCTACACCCTGTCCTTTGGGCCAGACGTGGGCGGTTTCATAGGCGACCTCTCCTGGTTCGGCCTGAAGGGCGTGAGCGCCACGGAGCCGGGGCCCTACTCCGGTACCGTACCTCACCAGGCCTTCATGGTCTTCCAGGCCATGTTCGCCATCATCACCCCCGCCCTGATCACGGGGTCCTTCGCCGAGCGGATGAAGTTCAGCGCCTTCGTGGTATTCGTCGTCCTGTGGATAACCCTGGTGTACGCGCCTGTGGCCCACTGGGTGTGGGGTAATGGTGGATGGTTGAGAGAGCTGGGCGCCCTGGACTTCGCCGGTGGAACCGTTGTCCACATCAACTCCGGGGTTGCGGCCCTGGCGGCCGCCCTCATATTCGGCAGGCGGCTGGGCTACGGAAGAGAGCCCATGGAGCCCCATAACGTGCCCCTGGTGGTCCTGGGAGCGGGGCTGCTGTGGTTCGGCTGGTTCGGCTTCAACGCCGGCAGCGCCCTGGCCGCGAACGGCAGCGCGGTCAACGCCTTCGTGGTGACCAACACCGCCGCCTGCGCCGGGCTGCTGGGGTGGGTGGCCATGTCCTGGATATTTGGCAAGAAGCCCAGCGTCATTGGGGCGGCTTCAGGAGCGGTGGCCGGCCTCGTGGCGGTAACCCCGGCCTCCGGTTCCGTTGGAGCAATGCCCGCGGTCATCATCGGGCTTGGCGCGGGCCTCCTCTGCTACGGTGCCATTCAGCTGCTGGCAAAGCTGAAGATAGACGATTCCCTGTCCGTCTGGGGTGTCCACGGCGTCGGTGGGACATGGGGGGCCTTGGCTACCGGCCTCTTCGTCGGCGTAGGCTTCAGCAGCTTTGGAGACCTCTCTGTCGCCAGTGGCCGGGGAGTGCAGATCTGGTATCAGCTGGTGGGCATTGGGGTATCGTGGGCCTGGTCCTTCGCGGTGACCGCGGTGATCCTCCTGGCCATCAAGCGCACCATGGGGCTGCGGGTCTCAGAGTCAGAGGAGGAGGCAGGACTGGATATCAGCCAGCACGCTGAGCCAGCCTACAGGCTCTAGGCTGGCTACTGAAAAAGGGGAGTACAGAGGGGCAACGCCCCTCTGACGGGGGTCTGGGGGTGTCCCCCAGATTCAAATTCCCCCCCCTTCCTGGCCAGGAAGGGGGCCAGGGGGATGGTCGAAGGGGTTTTTCAGTACCCTGCTAGGCTGGTGAGGGTGCAGGGCTCGCCCTGCCTTCACCAGTTCGGCCCCGATGTATCGGGATGGGCTGTGATAAACTGGGGCCAGGTACGTCATAAGGGAGGAGCTAACCCATGAAGAAGATAGAGGCTATCATCCGTCCAGAGAAGGTCACGGCGGTCAAAGACGCCCTGGCCGAGGCGGGCTTCCCAGGCCTTAACGTGGTCTCGGTGACAGGCCGTGGCGCTCAGAAGGGCGTTGTCCGCCAGGGTAGGGGGGGCCAGCCGGTGGTCATAGATATGCTGGCCAAGGCGAAGATGGAGCTGGTGGTGGCCGATGCCGACGCCGATAGAGTGTGCAATGTGATCATCGATACCGCCCGCACCGGGGAGATCGGCGACGGCAAGATATTCATCACCAACGTGGAGGAGGTAATCAGGGTTCGCACAGGAGAGAGGGGAGAGCAGGCCGTATAGCTCCACCGGACACGGCGCAAAGCTGGGACCGTCCTGTACTCGTTCATAATGATGGGTGACACTGGTAGAGTGTCATCCTGAGAATCATTACAGCGAGGGTTCCGGGAGCCGCACGCCTGGCCCGCACTCCGGA
>JACVQK010000015.1 GCA_015661155.1 Dehalococcoidia bacterium
CCACGTCCATGTAGGTGCGCCGCCCCAGGTGGGTCAGGGACACCCCCTTTATCTTCTCCAGGGGTTGGTTGGGAAGGTTTACGTTGAGCAGAAGGGGAACGGTCAGCTTGCCATCGGCCACATCTTGGGCGAGAAGCCGCACCACCAGGGCCGCCGGGGCGAAGTGCACATCCTTCAGGGCGGCCACGGAGATGGCTATGGATGGGATGCCCCGAAAGAACCCCTGGAGGGCTGCCCCCACGGTGCCGGAGATGAAGATATCGTTCCCCAGGTTGGCCCCCTGGTTGATTCCCGAGACAACCAGGTCCACCTTCTTGTCCTCTATCAGGGACTCCAGGGCCAATATAGCGCTGTCCGCGGGAGTGCCCTCCACCGCGTAGGCCTTGACCCCCTCGGCCAGAGGCGTGACCTCGGTCACTCGCACAGGATGGTTCAGGGAGATGGCGGTGCCCGCTCCGCTCTGCTCCCGGTCCGGCGCTACCACCACTACCTCTCCCACGGCCCGCAGAGCCTCCACGGCAGCCCACAGACCCGGGGCGTAGATGCCGTCGTCGTTGGTGACCAGGATTTTCAATGAGGAGCTACCTTCCGGGGGTCAAAGCCTGCTGATAATATACCACTTCTAGCAGGTTGCTGAGAAACCCCTCACAGACCTCGAACTCGCCCTGCCTACGGCCCCTGGGCTCCCAGGAGGATGTTGTCTATCAGGCGGGTCTTGCCCATCCGGACGGCCAGGGATACCAGGGCAGGCCCCTGGATGACCTCCATCTCCTCCAGGGTTTCGGGAGTGGCGATGCTCACGTACTCCAGGCGGGCCAGGGGCTCGGTCTGGAGCAGCCTCCCCATGGCTTCCTTTATGTTGGCCGCGTTTCGTTCCTTCTGGCTGTGCATCCGCTCCGCCAGAGAGAGGGAGCGGTGCAGGACCGGAGCCGCCTGCCGCTCCTGGGGGCTGAGAAAGACGTTGCGGCTGCTCATGGCCAGGCCATCGGGCTCTCGAACCGTGGGCGCCACCACCACCTGGACCCCCAGGTTCAGGTCGGCGTTCAATTGGCGAATGACCTGGACTTGCTGGGCGTCTTTCTGGCCGAAGTAGGCCCGCTCGGGCCTGACGATGTTGAACAGCTTGGCCACCACCGTGGCGACGCCCCGGAAGTGGCCCGGCCTGGACTCTCCCTCCAGGCGGTGGGCGAGGCGGCCTACCTCCACCCAGGTGTCAAAACCGGAGGGGTACATATCCTCTTGCTGAGGTGTGAACACCAGGTCAGCACCCCCCTTCTCCAGCAGGGCCAGGTCTCTCTCCAGGGTGCGGGGGTAGGCGCGTAAGTCTTCCTGCGGCCCAAACTGGGTGGGATTGACGAAGATGCTCGCCACCACGGTGGCGCTCTCCCCTCGCGCTCGCCGCACCAGGGAGAGGTGGCCGTCGTGGAGGGCCCCCATGGTGGGGACCAGGCCCAGGGGTCGGGCGGCCTCCCTCTGGGCCGATACCATTTCAGCGACGGTGTGGACGACTCTCATAGGCTAGTGGACCTGGGACTGGAGCTCCGCCAGCACCTCTTCCTTCAGGGGATAGCTGTGCTCGGGCCCCGGGAAGGAGCGGGCCTTCACCTCTGCTACGTACTGCGAGAAGGCGGCACTCATGGTCTCTGCCAGGGTGGCGTACCGCTTGGCGTGCTTGGGGACAAAGGTGGTGAGGAGTCCCAGCAGGTCGTGGAAGACCTGAACCTGGCCGTCGCACTCCTTTCCAGCCCCGATGCCTATGGTGGGTATGGAGAGCCGCTGGGTGATGAGCCCTGCCAGGGGGGCCGGCACGCACTCCAGGACGACGGAGAAGGCCCCCGCCTCCTCCAGGGCCCGGGCGTCCTCCATGAGCCGCGCTGCCGCCTTGAGGCTCTTGCCCTGCACCTTGTATCCCCCCATCTGGTTAACCGACTGGGGGGTGAGGCCGATGTGCCCCATGACGGGGATGCCGGCTCCGACGATGCGCTGCACGGTGGAGGCCATGGTGACCCCTCCCTCCAGCTTCACCGCCTGGGCGCCACCCTCCTGGAGGAAACGGCCCGCATTGCGCAGCGCCTCGGACTCGCTGACCTGGAAGGACATGAAGGGCATGTCTCCCACCACCAGGGCGTTCTTGGCACCCCGGGCCACGGCCTTGGTATGGTGGATCATCTCGTCCATGGTCACGGGGATGGTGGAGTCGTATCCCAACATGACCTGGCCCAGGCTGTCCCCCACCAGGATGATGGGAATTCCCGCCTCGTCCACTATCCTGGCCGAGGTGTAGTCGTAGGCGGTTATCATGGGGAACTTCTCCCCCTTCGCCTTCATCTCTCTCAGGTCATTTATGGTTATCCGCATGTCACACCTCCTGCGCGCCCGTGAAGGATCGCGTGGCTTAACCTACAAATAGTCCCCTGGCTCTGGCGAGCCGTTCTTCCAGAAGGCCAACAAGCTCCCGCTCCTTGGCCTTGTCAATGCCTCCCTTCTCCCTGGCCAGGGCCACCGTCCCCAGGGCGACCTGGCAGTACAGGGGCAGCACCGAGGGGGCCTGACTCTCCAGGGCATCCAGGTGCCTCTGCACCGTACCCACGTCTCCTCGGGAGATGGGGCCGGTGAGAGAGGCGAGGATGCCCTGCTCTCCCAGGTTGTTCACCGTGGTCTGGAGAAGGGGGAGGAGCACCTCCAGTCCCTGCTCCCGAGAGTACCCCATGACCTTCCATAGCCCAGCAGCCTCGGCCAGCAGGGTAATGACTGCGCCGCAGGCCAGGAAGCCGGAGAGGTGATAGAGAGCCCTATCCTGGGGGCGTATCTCCACAGGCCATCCCCCAAGGGCGTGGGCCATCTCCTTCAGGGTCTCCAAGAGAGGCGGCGGGCCCTCTACGGCGAAGGCGACGCCGGACAGCTCCACCCCTGCCCCGCCTGCGCCGGGAAAGGTCTGCATGGGGTGGAAGGAGCCTACCATGGCTCCTTGCTCCCTCGCCCCCTCCAGAACCGCCGCCGACTTGGCCCCGGAGCAATGGACTACCCACGTGCCTCTCCTCCACCTTAGCTCCTTTGCCACGGTCTCAATGGCGTCGTCCGGAGTGGTGATGAAGACCAGGTCGCAGTCATCGGCCACCTGCTGCGCCTTTGCATGGGGAACACACCCATCTATACGCTCCGCCAGGGCCAGCGCCGAAGCCGGAGTGCGGCTGGCCACGGCACTAACGGCATACCCCTTGTGATGGAGGGCCAGGGCCAGCGCGGTGCCGGCGCGGCCTGCTCCCATGAATCCCACCCGGAGGGACTTACTGTCCATGACCCCTTCTCCTGAGGATGTAATAGGTTGCCCCCAGAGAGGCCCCCGCGCCTAAAAGGGCCAAGCCCCACATCCCCATCTCTGGGGTGTCCTCTCCCACGAAGGAAGCGACCATTAGCCCCATCCCCAATCCTGCGAGCATTGTTCCCCAACCCAGCAATCGGGGCGTCAGAGCGCTGTACATGGTCAAAGTCCTCTTCTCTTCATTCACCGCGTTACCTCTCGTGCTGAGGGGACTCCTCCCAGGCCCTCGGCCATCAGGACACCCCTTACCACGGCCCGGGCCACGGCCAGGGTGGCGGCGGCACACAGCCGTCTCATGTCCACCTCTCCCTTGCTCTTGCCCATGGCCAGGGCAAAGATCACATCCCCGTCTCCCATGGAGTGGCAAGGGCGCACGGCCAGGGCCAGTCCGTCGTGGCCCACCTGGGCCAGCTTGTTGGCCTGCTCCTTGTTGAGCAACGCATCGGTGGCCACCACCGCGAGGGTGGTGTTGGCGGGGCCTGTCTCGGCCTCCACCTTTTCCCCGGTACGGGTCAGAATCTCCACGGTGCTTAGAAACCCTGGGGCCTCCTGGTTACGGGGGCCTGCCAGGAGTCGCCCGGTATCGGGGTCCACCACGTCGCCCATCGCGTTCACCACGGCCAGGGCCCCCACCGTGATGTCCCCCAGGCTGATGCTGGAGGTTCCCAGGCCCCCCTTGGTGGCCCTGGCCCTTCCCAGCACCTTTCCCACGGTGGCGCCGGTCCCTGCGCCCACGCTTCCCTCCTCCAGAGGCCCTTCGGTGGCGTTGCGGCAGGCCGTGTAGCCCTCCTCCGGCCCCGGCCTCACCAGGTGGGAGACCAGGCCCAGGTCGAAGATGATGGCGGCGGGGACAATGGGCACTACCGCGGGGCCTATGGAGAACCCGATGCCCCTCTCCTCCAGGTACCGCATGACTCCGGAGGCGGCGTCCAGTCCGAAGGCGCTTCCTCCACTGAGGAGCACTCCATGTACCTGTTGTACCAGGTTTCCTGGTCGCAGGAGGTCCGTCTCCCGGGTGCCGGGGGCGGAGCCGCGCACGTCCACACCCCCTACAGCGCCCTGGGGGCAGAGGATGACGGTGCACCCCGTGCCGGCCTTCCGGTCGGTGAAGTGCCCCACCTGAATGCCAGGGACGTCGGTTATGGCGTTAGGCAAATCTCCGCTCCAAAATCAAAGCGCCCCCCCTGCCTAGGAGTAGGCGCTTCGGAATCTCTGGTGGTGTAGGCTTGCCGTCGTGGTCTCATGGATCCCCGCGGCTCTCCCCGTTAGGGCTGTATTACGGCTCACCGCTGCCTATCAGTCGGTTACGCGGCCATTGTACCTGTATCTGCTTTGTTTGTCAATGGAAGGTGTTGTTATTTCCTGTGGGGGGTGGTATACTAGCCGCAGAGTGTCGGTGGGAAAGTGGGTGTGAGCCCACTTTCTTTGTTAAAGAATTGGCAGTTGTGAGGGTTCCAGGGCAGCGAGCGAGGGAGCGAAGATGAAGAGCGACTTTCTTATTGCTGTAACCCAGCTGGCCGCTGAGCGTCGTCTTCCCCGGGAGGCGATCATCTCGGCTATTGAGGCGGCTCTGGCTTCAGCCTACAAGAGGGACAGCCTTCTTGCAGGCCAGGATATCTCCGTGTCCCTGAACCCTGCCAATGGCGAAGTGAAGGTCTACACCCAGAAGACCGTTGTGGAGAAACCGGAAGACCCTCAGAAGGAGATTAGCCTGGCCGAGGCCAGGAAATACAAGGCGGACGCCAAGCTAGAGGATATCATCGGGGTGGAGTGCTCCTTTCAGAGCACGGGGCGCATCGCTGCTCAGACTGCCAAGCAGGTGGTGTTGCAACGCCTGAGGGAGGCTGAACGTGAGCTGGTGTACACAGAGTACGCTGAAAAGGAAGGGGACATAGTCACAGCCACCGTGCAGCGCGCCGACTCCCGCCAGGTAATCCTGGACCTGGGACGGGCCGAGGCTGTCTTGCCCCTGGCGGAGCAGGTACCCACAGAGCGATACAGACCGGGCCAGAAGCTAAAGGTGCATGTCCTTGAGGTGCGCCGTACCAGCCGTGGCCCGGAGATATTGGTCTCCCGTACCCACAAGAACCTCCTGAGACGCCTTTTCGAGATGGAAGTGCCGGAGATTCACAATGGGGTTGTGGAGATCAAGGCTGTGGCACGAGAGGCCGGCTCTCGCAGCAAGGTGGCCGTCTACTCTCGCCAGGAGGGAGTGGACCCCGTTGGTTCCTGTGTGGGCCTGAGGGGTATCCGGATACAGAACATCGTAAACGAGATCCAGGGGGAGAAGGTAGATGTCATTCAGTGGCATCCCGATCAGGCGGTGTTCCTTGCCAACGCCCTCAGCCCCTGTCCTGTCACCCGGGTGGAGATCGACCAACAGGGGAACGAAGCTCTGGTGGTGGTGCCCGACCGCCAGCTGTCCCTGGCCATCGGTAGAGAGGGCCAGAACGCCAGGCTGTGTGCCAAGCTCTCCGGGTTGAGGGTCAGCATAAAGAGCGTTACCGAGGCTGAGGAGGAGAGGATGCAGCGGGCTGCCGAGGTGGCCCTACACCTCAAGGAGGTGGCAGTTACACCTCAGTCCACAGCCGAGGAGGCTCTCCAACCCCCGGTCCCGGGGGTGGAGGTTGCTCTGAAGAAGGAGGTCTCCATCGAGGAGCAGCTGGCCGAGGCTGCCCTGAAGGCAACAACCGAGGTGGAGCCAGGGGTCGCAGGGCAACAGGAGGCCCCGGAGCTACCCGAGGTCGTGTGGGCCGTGCCTCAAGTTGCTCAGAAGCCCCAGCGAGTCCGTTTCGCCGAGGAGATAATGGGCCCCCGTCAGGAGGAGCCTAGCCCCAGGGGCAGCCGGAAGAGGGTCCCCCTGGGCAAGGGGGAAGAGGAAGTCAAGGCTGGCAAGCGCAGTCGCCGGGATCGGTACTCCATGGACCAGGACGGGGAGTGGGAGGAGCAGGAGGAAGGGGAGGAGCAATTGGAGCAGGAGGAAGAGGACCTGGTTTCCTAGTGTTGGAAGGTGTTTCTTGAAGCGGGGCAACACTCCCCTGAGGACCTGTGTTGTGTGTGGCACAAAAACAGGTAAGGGGGAGATGGTGCGCGTCGTGCGTACTCCCGGCAAGGGGGTGGAGGTGGATGCCACCGGCAGGAAGCCGGGGAGGGGAGCTTACCTGTGCCGCAGCGAAGCCTGCTGGGCTGGGGTCCTTAATAAGAAGAGCCGATTGGACCGCTCCCTGAGGGGGGCACTTTCTCCTGAGGAACGACTGGCTTTACAGGAGTTCGCTCGGCAGATGGCGGGGGCATCGCCCCCGGGGTAGAATAAGAGCATTATGCAGAGATACGGAGCCCGAAGAAGAGGCAGACGAAATTCCAGAGACCGGGGGGCGACGGAGAGCGGCCTACCCCGGCCTGGAGCGGTGAGCCCTGGAGTGAAAGAGCTGGAGCTCCCCAGAGTCCTGACGGTGAAACAGCTGGCGGACCAGATGGGAGAGAACCCCGTTGATGTCATGAAAGAGCTCATACGCAAGGGGGTGATGGCCAACATAAACCAGGCCATAGAGTTCGACATCGCCGCCACCGTTGCCACGGTGTTTGGCTTCACGGTAACTCCTTCGCCTGAGCCGAAGGAGGGCTCTACCGTCCACGCTCAGCTGGCCCAGGAGGACGCTTCCTCCAAGCAGGTGGCCCGTCCTCCGGTGGTCACTATTCTGGGACACGTGGACCATGGCAAGACCACCCTGCTGGATGCTATCAGGGAGAGCAACGTCGCCGCGGGAGAGGCAGGGGGCATAACCCAACGCATAGGCGCATATCAGGTGGAGTACAAGGGAGCGAAGATAACCTTTCTGGATACCCCTGGACACGAGGCCTTCACAGCCATGAGGTCGAGGGGGGCAAAGGTGACGGATATAGCGGTATTGGTGGTAGCGGCGGACGACGGGGTGATGCCCCAGACGGTAGAGGCCATTGACCATGCCAAGGCCGCGGGAGTCCCCATAGTGGTGGCCATCAACAAGATGGACGCGCCCGGGGCGGACCAGGAAAGGGTGAAGCGCCAGCTGGTGGAAAGGGGCCTCGTCATTGAGGAGTGGGGAGGGGATGTGGTCGCCGTGCCCATATCTGCCAAGCAGCGTCAGGGCATAGATGACCTCCTGGAGAACATCCTGGTGGTCGCCGAGGTGGCGGAGCTGAAGGCGGACCCGGAGAGGCTGGCCGTGGGAACTATCGTGGAGGCCCAGATCGATCCGAGCAAGGGGCCTGTGGCGACGGTTCTGGTGCAGGCGGGTACTCTCAGGGTAGGAGAGACCGTGGTGGTGGGGGACACCTGGGGGAGAGTCAAGGCGATGATATCCGAGTCCGGGCGCAGAACCAAGGAGGCTGGCCCCTCCACTCCCGTGGAGATCCTGGGCCTGGGGCAGCTTCCCCTGGCAGGAGACACCTTGTGGGCGGTCCCCAGCGAGAAGATAGCCAAGGAGATGCTGCAGCAACGCCAGCAGCAGAGGGAAAAGGAGCGGCTGAGCTTGGCGGCTCCCACCCTGGAAGATACCTCTAGCAGGATAGGCGCTGGAGAGTTCACCGACCTCAACCTGGTCATCAAGACCGACGTCCAGGGCAGCATAGATGCCGTGCGGGGGGCCCTGGGAAGGCTTGTCGCTGAGAAGGGACAGGTGAACTTCATTCACACCGGCAGTGGCAGCATCAACGAGGGCGATGTGCTTCTCGCCGCCGCCTCCAAGGCCATCGTCATAGGATTCAACACCCGGGTCGAGCCGGGGGCCAGGCATCTGGCCGAATCGGGAAAGGTGGACATCCGCCTCTACGACATCATCTACCGCCTGGTAGAGGACATCCAGAAAGCCCTGGAGGGGCTCCTCAAACCTGTCCTGAAAGAGGTGGTGGAGGGCCACGCGGAGGTAAGGGCTGTCTTCACTATGGGCAGGCACGGGAAGATAGCCGGCACCTATGTTACCGATGGACGCATCTCCCGCAGCTCCTCAGTGCGGGTTGTCAGGAAAGGAGAGACTGTGCACCGGGGCACCGTCTCCAGCCTGAAGCATTTCAAAGACGATGTGCGGGAGATGACCGCCGGATTCGAATGCGGCGTAGGGGTGGAGGGGTTCAACGACTTTCTAGCGGGCGATGTTATAGAGGTCCTTGGTCAAGCGCAGGCCTCTTAATCCACGTATCTCCTCCCTGAAAGAGTACAACACGGTAAGGATGTGCTATGTCCCGAAGAGCAGAGCGGGTTAACGTCCTTCTGCGCCAGAAGCTGAGCGAGCTCATCGCCACCGAGATGAAAGACCCCCGCTTGACCCCCATGATCACCATAACCCATGTGGAGGTGTCCCCAGACCTGGGATACGCCAGGGTGTTCACCAGTATCATGGGCAGCCCCCAGGAGGGGAAGGGCGCGCTGGAGGCCCTCAACGCCGCATCCGGGTTCTTGCGACGAGAGCTGAGCACGCGCCTCTCTCTGAAGAGCATCCCCCACCTGAGCTTCATACAGGACGACTCCATAGAGAAGGGAAACTACCTTCTGGAGCGCATTAGGGAGGTGCGCTCTCAGGACCCATCGGGGGAAACCCCCTGATGGAGCAGGTGAACGGCATCATCAGCGTCATCAAGCCGCTCCAGTGGACATCTATGGAGGTAGTGCGGCAGGTGAAACGCCTGACCCATCAGAAAAAGGTGGGACATGCGGGAACCCTGGACCCCCAGGCCACCGGGGTGCTGCCCATCTGCTTTGGCCAGGCCACCAGGCTGATGGAGTACATGGTGGATAGCCTCAAGGTGTACCGCGCCCAGGTCCTGCTGGGGGTATCCACCGATACTTACGATGCCCAGGGGCAGGTCACAGGGGTCAAAGACGCCTCCCATGTCACCGAGGAGGATGTGCTCCGAGAGCTGGAGGCCTTCCGGGGGGTTTTCTACCAGGTGCCTCCCATGTATAGCGCCCTGAAACGAGACGGGGAGAGGCTTTACAACCTGGCACGGGCGGGCAGAGAGGTGGAACGAGAGCCCAGGAAGGTGGAGGTCTTTCAGCTGAAGATAACCCGGTGGAGCCCCCCCGAAGTGGAGCTGGAGATGGACTGTGGTCGGGGGATGTACGTTCGCTCCCTGGCCCACGACCTGGGTATCGCCCTGGGGTGCGGGGCCAACTTGAAAGGACTCACCCGTCTTCGCACGGGCATTTTTGACATCTCCACAGCAGTTTCCATGGATCAGATAGAGGAGGCATGCCGAGAGGGCTCATGGCTGTCCCTGCTGTTTCCCCCGGATTTCCCCCTTCTCGATCTGAAGGCAGGAGTTGTTCAGCGAGAGAAGGAGGAGAGGATACGGCGGGGGCAAGGGATATACCTGGGGATCCCTTCCAGAGGGCCCTCTGAAAGAGACCTGTGCCGCCTGTACTCCGTGGAGGGTGATTTTCTGGCTCTCCTGCGCCCGGGCAGGGTAAGGGGCCTGTGGCAGGCCGACAAGGTCTTTAGCCTGCGTCCTTCATCCCCCTAGGCAGGGCGTGCCCTGCACCCATATTCAACTGTTCCTGTCCTGTTCTGACCATGGTCTACGTTTCGTGAGGTGTGGGTCTGGGGGTGTCCCCCAGATTCAACTTCCTCCCCCTTCCTGGCCAGAGCCTGCCCTGTGCTTGCCGAAGGGAAGGGGGACAAGGGGGATGGTCGAAAGGGTTCTTCAACACCTGTTGGGGCAACATGTGGGCGCAGGGCCGCCCTGCCTCCTAATTGGGCATCAGGAAGGATTGACAATCCCCTACGCAGCATATATCGTCTAACACGAGTCACTTGGAACCTAGGGAGGTGAATCTATGGAGGCGTACTGTTTTAAGTGCAGAGCCAAGCGGGAGATCAAGGGTGCCAAGCCCGTCACCCTGAAGAATGGCCGTCCTGCCACCCAGGGCACCTGTCCGCTATGTAGCACCAAGGTTTTCCGCATCGGGAAGGGATAAGGCCTCCCGAGGATCGTTCTCCCATAGCCCCCGATGTGACCCCGACATGTCGGGGTGCAGGCCGAAGACCCTTTGAGGGGTGACCTCAAGCTGTTGAGGCGTCCCTGGACGGGGTGTCCTGGCAAGTGGGGTGATGGGGTTCCCGTATCGTAACCGTGACGCGTGGTTGCTCTCCACGCCTATCGCGGCGCTGTGCTCTCCGAGGCAGCGGAGCATGTCAGGGTGGCAAGGCCCTGCCATGAGCCTCTGGGCAAGCAGGTTGGTGCATGTCCCCTGTGGCCGTGTTGCCGGCAGGGTTGTCCTCCCCTGGGCACAGCCCAGACCCACATTCCCCAGACCCTGAGTTCAGTTGGGGCCAGGTCGTGAGGGGAACCGACTGGCAAGCTGCGGGAAAAGGGGTGTGCAGAGGGGAGGATTCCCATCCAGTGGATGGGAATCCCTTTGCCGGGGGACTGGGGGTGTCCCCCAGACTGGGCTTAGCCCGGACCCACACCTTACGAAACGCAGAATATGGTCAGACCAAGCCAGCGACAGTTGAGTGTGGGTGCAGGGCGTGCCCTGCCCCCTTCCTGGCCAGAGCCTGCCCTGAGCCTGCCGAAGGGAAGGGGGCCAGGGGGATGGTCGAAGGGTTTTTCAGTACCCTGCTAGGACGGCAACCGTGAACAACGCCCAGATCGCCCATCTCTTCGAGAGCATCGCCGCGCTTCTGGAGGCCCAGGGAGAGTCGGTGTTCAAGATACGGGCATACCAGCGGGCCGCCCACACCATCGAGCACATGAGCGGGGAGCTGGGACTGCTGGTGGAGGCGGGGGATGACCTGCGAAAGATTCCCGGCATCGGAGAGGCCATCGCCCAGAAGATCATCGAGATGGTCACCACCGGACGCCTGGAGTACTACGAGAGGCTGAAGGCGGAGCTTCCCGACGGTATCCTCACCCTCATGGACGTGCCGGGCATTGGCCCCAAGACCGCCCTGCTTATCAGCAGGGAGCTGGGCGTATCCACGATGGAGGCCCTGGAGAAGGCCATCGTGGAGAGCACTTTAGCAGCGCTGCCCCGTCTGGGGGAGAAGACCGCGGAGAACAGGCAGATCGTCTACAGAACTGGTATGATGACGTCAGTGACCGCCCTACTCAGTTCGTCCCGCGCATGACCGAACAAACTTGAGCGAGGAGGCAAGCCGCGCCATGGCTGACCCCTTCACCATACGCATCTTCGTCCCTGACGGCGATCCGGAAGGCGTCCGTCTCATAGACCGCATGAACTGGACCGGAGTCGGCGTTGCTTTCCCCCGCACCAAATGGACCGAGGTCCGCCAGCGCCCCGAGATCCAACGCACTGGCGTCTACATCCTTCGCGGCTACGTGGGCGAGGATGCTGACCTGCCCACCCTCTACATCGGTCAGGCGGATAGCGTCCTGAACCGTATCGAAAGCCATGTCCGGAACAAAGACTTCTGGGACTGGGGCATTGTGTTTGTCTCCGCCAGTAGCGGTTTGAACCGTGCCCACGTGACATGGCTGGAGTACGCGCTGGTCAAGCGCGCTAACGAGGCCAGTCAATGCCATCTATACAACGGCACCGCCCCGCAGGAGCCCGCCCTGACCGAAGCTGAGAAGGCGGACACGCAAGGCTTTCTGAAGGAGATTCTTCAGATCCTCCCCCTCGTGGGACTGCGAGCCTTCGAGTTCCCCAAGCCTGTCGCCGTGCCCGCGGCCGCAGATGCAGTGGGGCGCCCCCGGACGCCATCAGCGGCCCTGGACACCGTGGTCGTCCCTGCTCAGAAGGAAGGTTTTGAGCAGACGTTTTTGGGACAGGACTGCTGGTACGCTATCCGCATCTCAGGCGGGATGCTGGACAAGATCAAGTACATCGCTGCGTATCAGACGCAACCCGTCTCCGCTATGACCCACTACGCACCTGTAGCGCGTATCGAGCCTTATGGTGAGGAAGGGAAGTACAAGCTGATATTCTCCGAGAAGGCCAAGCCCATTGGCCCCATTCCATTCGGCGACGCTCTCCAGGGTGCCATGCAAGGTCCACGCTACACCAACTTCGCCAAGCTCCAGACCGCCAAGAAACTCACGGACTTGGTAGGAAGGGCCTGAAATTCAAAGGAGCACGCCATGTCCACACTAGACTTCAAAGGCAAGCAGTTCGTTTACTCTCACCACCTCGGCGTGCCCTTTCGGGAGATGGGGGTATCTCTGGTCATCAGCACCGATGCCCATGCCACAGGGGACCTGGACTCCATGCGCTTCGGGGTGGCCGTAGCCCGCCGAGGCTGGTGTGAAGCTAAGGATATCCTGAACACCCGACCCGTGGAGGAGTTCCTCTCCTTTCTCCACAGGGGTGCGTGAGGGCCATCTCCCATGGAAGGGCACAGCATCCATCCAGACCAGCTGAGCAACTCCCAGGCCATAGAGCACCTGAAGGGCGCTCTGGCCGAGGGAAAGGGCTGGATGCAGGCGTTGCTGGAGTCCATGGCTCTGTGGACTCTTCCGGAGGAGGTGTTTCGGGAGCGTCCCCACAAGTACCTTCTGGATGGAGAGGCCTTCGACTGGCTTCTCCTGGCGGAGCGCCTCCTTTCGGAGGTGGACGGCCTGGTGCCTGAAGAGGAGAAGAGTCACCTTCTCCTATCGGGGGACGTCTCCCGCTCCGTCTCCGAGGAGGAGTTCAAGAGGCTGTTGGGGCCAGAGAAGCACAGCGCGTACCTGAACTACTGGTACGGCGTGGTTGTGGAAGAGGCCATCCTCCAGTGCGTTGAAGAGGAGGAGTGGAAGAGGCTCCGTAGCGGAGGACTCCGCGGCTTCTCAGGGGTCACCGACCAGGCGTATCGCCATATCTACGGGCTTGCCCAGGAGGAGCTTCTTCGAAAGTTCCGGCAGGAGAAGGGGTATCCTCAGGCACCCACCATGACCCTCACCGAGGCCAAGGAGTTCACCTACTGGCTGTTCAAGTACCGCATGAAGCACTGCGAGGGGGCCCGGGTCGCCAGCGACACCCGCAAGGGCATCCTGTTTCTTGAGAGAGTGCGCGCCCGGGGGCGCAGGGGCTAAAGAAGCGTGGGGCATCGACACTAGCGCGGTGTCTTAGGAGTTTGCCGCCAATGTCATTGCGAGGTCAGATGGTTCGAGGTTCTCACCACAGGCTCCGGAGGGCCGTGGCAATCTGGCGATGGGGTCTGCCCCTCCTCCAAATTGCTTCGTCGTCCCGATAAATCGGGACTCCTCGCAATGACAATCTATTCAACGCATTTCGGATACGGGACACCAGTGGGTGTGTCCTAAAAGCCTAGCTGGGCCAGGAACTCTTGAATCCGGCCTCGCCGCTCCTCCAGGCGCTCCAGGCGCTCCCTCTCCCGCTCTATCACATCCTGGGGGGCCTTGCTGGTGAAATCGGTGTTGCTCAACCTCTGGGAGAGGGTTCGCATGTGCTCCAGGCAACCCTGTAGCTCCTGCTCCAGCCGCTGGCGCTCCTGGGCGGTATCCACCAGGCCCTCCAGGGGAATCAGCACCGTTGCCCCGGGGAGGATGGCGGTCACGGTCTTGTCTGCCGGGGGCCTGGGAGCGCCCTCCTCCAGAAACACCAGAGGCTCGACCCTGGCAAGGCTCCTGATTACATGGGCCTCCTCGGTCAGGGAGGCGTTGGCCCGTGAGACCTCCACCAGACACCTCATTGGCTGTTGGGGGGGTATCTTGAACTCGGCTCTGACGTTTCGGATAGCCCTGACGACCCCCATCAGAAGCTCCATCTCCCCCTCCACCTGGTCGTCCAGGGCCCCGGTGTCCTGGGCGGGGTAGGGCGCTATCATCAGGGCATCGGGCAGGTCGTTCTCCTGGGGAAGCCTCGCCTTGAGGCTCTGCCAAATCTCCTCGGTCACAAAGGGGATGAAGGGGTGCATCAGGCGGAGGGTCTTCTCCAGCACGTGGACGAGGGTGGGCATGGGAGACGGCTCTTCGCCAGAGCGCAGCCTGATCTTGGCCATCTCGATGTACCAGTCGCAGAACTCATTCCAGAAGAAGTCGTGGAGCTCTCGCTGGGCCTCTCCAAACTGGAACTCCTCCATAAAGTGGTGCACTCTCCCCGTCACCCGGTGGAGGCGGCTCTGGATCCATCGGTCTTCGCGGTGCTCCCTGGAAGGCGCTGTCCAATCCCCAGTCTCTTTAGCTTCGTCCAGGGTTGTGAGGACGTACCTGGCGGCGTTCCACACCTTGTTGATGAAGTTTCGGCTGGCCCCCATCTTCCCTTCGCTCAGGCGCATGTCGTTTCCAGGGGCGTTTCCCGTGGTGAGGGCGAAACGGAGGGCGTCGGTGCCGTAGCTGTCTATGGTCTTGATGGGGTCTATGACGTTCCCACGGGTCTTGCTCATCTTCGCCCCATGCTCGTCCCGGATAAGGCCGTGGAGGTATACGTGACGGAAGGGCACCTCCCCCGTGTTCTCCAGCCCCATCACTATCATTCGAGCCACCCAGAAGAAGAGGATGTCGTAGCCCGTCTCCATCACGGAGGTGGGGTAGAAGTAGCCCAGGTCCTGGGTGTCATCGGGCCAGCCCAGAGTGGAGTGGGGCCACAGGGCCGAGGAGAACCAGGTGTCCAGGACATCGGGGTCCTGAAGGAGGTCGGCGCTCCCACAGGATGGACACCCCGTGGGGGGTGAGGTGCTGACTATGGGAGTGGCCTCCAGGCCGATGGAGATGTGGCTCGCCATGGCCTCGATCTCCCCCAAGGGGAGGCCCCTCTCCTGGAGGGCGCGGTAGGTGGTGACCGCTACACCCTCGGTATTTGAGGTTTCGGCCAGGATGACCCGGATCGCCTCCCCGGAGCAGTGGAGACAGTACCAGGCGGGGATGCGGTGCCCCCACCATAGCTGGCGGCTGATGCACCAGTCTCGGATGTTCTCCATCCAGCTGAGATAGGCGCTGGCGAACCTCTCGGGAAGTATGCTTATTCGCCCGTCCACCACGGCGTCTATGGCGGGTTTCGCCAGGCCATCCATCTTGATGAACCACTGCTTGCTCACCAGCGGCTCCACCGCCACCGTGCAGCGCACGCAGTGCCCCACGGAGTGCCCGTACGGCTCGGTCTTCTCCAGAAGCCCCTCTGCAATCAAGTCCTTCAGGATGGCTTCCCGGCACAAGAAGCGGTCCATGCCCTCATACGGCCCCGCCTCGTGGCTCATGGTGCCATCCAGGTTCATGGCGGTGATGACCGGCAGGCCGTGGCGTTGCCCCACCTCGAAGTCCACCGGGTCGTGGCCCGGCGTGATTTTCAAGGCTCCGGTGCCAAAGGAGGGGTCTACGGCCTCGTCGGCGACAACGGGAAGGGGGCGCTTCAGCACCGGCAGGAGCACGCGCCTGCCCAACAGGGCTTTGTATCTGCTATCCTGGGGGTTTACCGCCACCGCGGTATCCCCCAGCAGGGTCTCAGGGCGCGTGGTGGCTACGGTTACATAGCCGGCGCCTTGCTCAAAGGGATAGCGGATGTAGTAGAGAAAAGACTGCTCCTCCTGGTGCTCCACCTCCAGGTCTGAGAGGGCGGTGGAGCACCGGGGGCACCAGTTGATGATTCGCTCGCCCCGGTAGATGAGGCCCTTCCGGTACAGGTTCGCGAAGGTGGTGCGGACGGCCTTGCTGGGCGCTTCGTCCAGGGTGAAGCGCCGGCGGCTCCAGTCGCAGGAGGCGCCCAGCCGTTTGTGCTGCTCGTCTATGGCGTGGCCGTAGGTTCTCACCCACTCCCACACCCGCTCCAGGAACCTCTCTCTTCCCAGCTGCTGCCGGGTCAGGCCCTCCCGGGCCAGGGCCCGCTCCACCATTACCTGGGTGGCGATGCCGGCGTGGTCGGCTCCGGGGAGCCACAGGGTTGGGTCGCCCTTCATGCGGTGCCACCGGGTCATGATGTCCTCCAGGGTGGCCGTCAGGGCGTGTCCCAGGTGCAGCTCTCCCGTGACATTGGGAGGAGGCATGATGATGACGAAGGGTTTTTTGGATGGGTCAACCCTGGGGGCAAAGTACCCCCCTTCCATCCAAAAACGGTAGAGACGCTGCTCCACACCTTTGGGGTCGTAGGCCTTGGGTATGTCCGTGGCGCTGTGTTCTTCCTGGCTCATGGCATATGAATATAAAAGGAGTGTGAAGACTGCTGGTGGCGCTGTGTCACTTTCACTGCTTTATCCCCAGCAGGGTGTTGAAAAAACCCTTTCGACCATCCCCCTAGCCCCCTTCCTGGCCAGGAAGGGGGAAGAATTTGAATCTGGGGGACACCCCCAGACCCCTGGCAAAGGGGCTGCGCCCCTCTGCACTTCCCCTTTTTCATCAGCCTGCCAGACGCCGACGGCCGGCCTCCGGTGCAAGGGGGATTGACATACTCAGCCATTTGGAGGTTCCAACTGTTCCCGATGAGGAAATCTCCCCCTCAGTGGGCGTGGGCTGGAAGTCCGTCGTGCTCGTGGGCCGCTACGTGGTGGTACGAGATGCCGGCGGTGCTAACAGGGTCGGCGTGGACTGTCGTGTTACCAATGAACGGGAAGGCATGGCTCAGTGTGTGCCCGGTCTCAACCGCCAATGCGTGGGCCTGGTCGACGGTGGAGCTTCCGGGTACTACCACGTGCAGCTCGACCTCGAGCCGGTGCCCTAGCCATCTGGAGCGCACATCTGACACCCTCACCACGCCTTTGACGTGGCTCGCTGCGTCTTCGATATTGTGCACAACCTCGGGGTCTACTCCGTCCAACATTCTGTGGAACACGGACTTGGCGGAGTCCCAAACAATCTTCAGGATCAGGCCGGTGATCAGCAATCCAACGATGGGGTCGGCAATGGGCACACCTCGCCAGACCAGGATGGCACCGGCCAGTACCGCCAGACTCGTCAAACCGTCTGCTCGGGCGTGATAGCCATCGGCCACCAGCGCCGCGCTGTTGATTTGCTTGCCGACCCTGATACGCAGGAGGGCGACAGCTTCATTGCCGACGAAGCCGATGGCTCCCGCCGCTGCAACGGCCCATACATACTGAACGGTCTTGGGATGAAGGAGCCTGTCTATGGACACGTAACCAG
The DNA here is from genome assembly GCA_015661155.1 of Dehalococcoidia bacterium. Lineage (GTDB taxonomy): Bacteria > Chloroflexota > Dehalococcoidia > Lucifugimonadales > UBA2985 > JACVQK01. The sequence goes on from JACVQK010000015.1 coordinate 17,333, forward strand.
CCGTAACAGCGCTGGCCAGGATAGCCAGGACGATGAACACCCCAGCCAGGTCCTCCACGCGCCCATAGCCGTAGGTGAAACGCTGGCTCGGCCGTTTTCGGGCGAACAAGAAAGCTATCCACAGTGGCACTGCCGTGAGGGCATCGCTCACGTTGTGAATGGTGTCTGCCCACAGCGCGACGCTGCCCGAAAGTAAGACAATCGCCAACTGAAGAATGGCGGTCAGACCCAGACCGACAAAGGACCACTTGATGGCCCAGATTCCCCGAGAGGTAGTCGCTATGGTCGGATCGACGACGCCATGGGTGTGACCGTGACCAACATCCTCGTGGTGATCGTGATGCTGGTGCTCAGGGCCACCTGAAGAAGCGTTGCTCATATTTGGGATCCTCCCCCGATGTCCTCTTGGGATACAGCCGATTCTACCATGCCGAGAGGCAATCTTCCAGCGGTCATCTGCCCCGGCTCGTGGCCGCCTGCTCGCCAGTGTTGCACGTGTCGGGAACCCCACCTATTGAAAGAGCGTCGGCTCGGGTTCCCCTAGCAGGGTGCTGAAAACCCCTTTCGACCATCGCCCTGCACCCACACTCAACTGTCGCTGCGCTGGTCTGACCATGTTCTACGATTCGTGAGGTGTGGGTCTGGGCCATGGCCCAGTGGGGGACACACCCAGACCCCCGGCAAAGGGGCTTCGCCCCTCTGCACACCCCTTTTTCAGCAACCTGTTAGAGTTGATCCCGGGCGTTGGCGGCGAAACACCGCACACCGACATCCTCGTCCTTTGCCATGGAGGCAACCAGGGGGAGCGCCTCCCCCATCTCCAGAAGTGCCCAGGCGGCGTTGCGCCTCACCCATGCCCTGGGGTCGGCCAGAGCGCGGCAGAGGGCCGGAACGCTCTCTCTATCCTCCAGCGTGCCCAGGGCGAAGGCGGCTGCTCCCCGGAGATGCTCATCGGGGTCCCGCATAAACATCCGGATGGGTGCAGCCCCTTGGGGGTGTCCCAGGCGGTACAGGGCCCGAACAGCGCTCACCCGGATGGAGCGGCTGCCGTCTTCCAGGGTTGCCACCACATCCAGGGCTACCTCTGGATGGCCCCGTTGGGCCAGCACGTGGATAGCCCACGCCCGGGCCAGGGCGCTCCCGGTCTGGAGGGTCTTGAGGAGGGTGTCCTCGGCGAGCCGGCCGTCGAAGTGCAGCAGGGCGTCGGCGGCCTTCTCGCGTACCCAGGAGTCCTCGTCTCCAAGGGCGCGGCAGAGGGCTGGAAGGGCGTGGGGCTTCTGGAGCTGGCCCAGGGCGAAGGCGGCCCAGCCCCGCACCCAGGGAGAGGGGTCCGACAGGGCCTGCGCCAGAGGCTCCACGGCGCTCAGCTCCCTCATCTGGCCCAGGGCCAGGGCAGCGCAGCCACGGCTGTAGGATGAGGGCTCCTCCTTCAGGTGCTTGATGAGCGCCGTGGAGGAGTCCTCGGTTGGAGAGGGCTTCAGGCTTTCGTGATGGTCGTTTGACATGGGCGTACAGTTGGATTCAAAGCTGGCATCCGGGTACTCTCCGATGCACCTAGACCGGCAGATCGCCGTAGTAGGAGGTGCGCCCCACGTTGAACCCTTCCACGGGGGTGAAAGCCCCTGCCCGAAGGGCCTCCAGCAGGTCTTTCTCGCCACGAATATCGCCGTGGAAGAGGGTGGAGCCTCTACCTATGCCCTGGGTGGAGTGGGCATCGCTGCCCCCGGTGCCCCGTTTCCCCAGGGCACGCGCCACCTCCTGGGCAAAGCGGTTCTCGGCCTCCGAGTTGCCCCCATTCACCACCTCGATCTCGTCCACCAGCTTGAATACGGGGTGGGATATGGCCTCCTCACCTTTAGTGGGAACGAGCCGGGAGTCTTCGAAGAGGATATTCCGCGTGAACAAATCGTGATCGAAGAGGAAGCGGAAGGGATGGGCCACGATCATAAACCCCCGAGCCTCCTCCACCGCCTTTCGCAGGTCCCTGGCGCGGTAGAATCCGGAGGCGTAGCCATCCAGGCCCAGGGTGATTATGTGGCCCATGTCCGTGTTCACCTCGAGAGCCCGCACCAGGACCACATCGTGCTTCCTGGAGAACTCCTCGAAGTCGCGGCGTTTCCAGCCGTTGTGCTCGGTGACCAGGGCCCCTCTAAGGCCAAGGCGCCGGGCCTCGACGACCAGCTCGTCGGGGGAGAGGACGCTGTCCGAGCTACCTGCCTTGGTGTGGATGTGCAGGTCGAAAAACGACTCCAACCTTCGCGGCCTCCTGGAAAAAGGCTACAGCACAAGGAACTGCCCGTGCCAAGGGTATGTATAGCGGAAACTCATCCACCCGTCAAGGCCATGGGCGTTGCGGGGCTTGTGGACTGGTCGCTGAAAAAGGGGGAGTGCAGAGGGGGCGAAGCCCCTTCTGACGGGGGTCTGGGGGTGTCCCCCAGATTCCTTTTCCTCCCCCTCTCCCTTGGTAAGGGAGAGGG
>JACVQK010000016.1:0-2801 GCA_015661155.1 Dehalococcoidia bacterium
ACCTGGCCGGTGGTAGGGATTGCTCTGCCGGATGTGCCTGTAGTAGCAGCGCAGGGTTCCGCGGCGGAGCTGCGGCGAGTACAGCTCCGGGGCCAGACCGCCGTAGTCGAAGGTGAGAGCGAAACCCCGTCGCAGGGCGCGAGACACCTCCTCTGTCCATTCCTCCAGGGCCAGGTTGATTTCGCCCTGGAACCCCTCGGACAGGTCCAGGCCGAGACCCAGGAGCCGCTCCTCGATGCGCGCCTTGGAGGGCTCGTCCATGACCTCTGTGAGCACTCCATCTCTCAGGGTCACGTAGACCTCTTGGACACGGCCCTCTTGTATGGCGAAACGGTGAACGGGGAAGGAGTCCAGGAGCTCGTTGGAGAGGATGCACCCCACAACGTCCCTGAAGGGCAGACCGCGGCCCTTGACCCGGTGGGCCTGCCCAAGAGGGCGCAGGGGGGAGGCGTAGTCCACCACCACGTACTCCAGGGCCTGGGAGAACCCCGACGGCAGAGAGGACGCATACGCCAGGGTGTCCCGGGCAAGGATGCCGCTGCCTGCCCCAACCTCAATCACGTAGAAGGGAGAGGGAGAGCCCAGGAGCTCCCATAGCTGCTCCAGTTGCAGGGCTACCAGGGCACCGAAGATGGGGTGAGCGGTGGGCGCGGTGTAGAAGTCCCTGCCCACTCCGCCTGGCTGCGAGGTGTAGTAGCCTCCTTGGGGGGAGAAGGCGGCCATCTCCATGAACTGGGCGAAGGTGATTTTACCCCGCTCCTGGATGAGGGCCTTGATCTCCTCCGCGACTCCCTCGACCATACCGTGTCCTCTTCACTACAGAGCCTTGAACGGTGAGCTAAACATAAGCCCTGTCATTCTGAGGAGCGCAGCGACGAAGAATCTAAGACCTTCGCCTTTAGCAAGGATGGGACGCCCTAGATTCCTCACTTCGCTTCGCTGCGTTCGGAATGACACCCACCAGTCCAGTTTGATCACTGGAGACGTTTAGACCGCTATGCATGGCTCTGCAAATCGGCCTGGAACGCAAAGAGATGCTTCCGCTCCAAGGCGTCACCTTATGGGATGGGCCGGAGGGTCCCCAGGCTCAGGTCTACTTTCGTTGGCGGATGGGGACGTACTCCAGGTCCATGGGGCCGTCGTACCGGAGCAGGGGGCGAATAAGAACGTTGTCCGCGTACTGCTCCATCACCTGGAGGGTCCATCCTGGTATTCGTCCCATGGCGAAGATGGAGACGAAGATGTCCTCGGGAATGCCCAGGAGGTAGTAGACAGCCCCTGCCCAGAAGTCCACGTTAACGTAGATTCCCCGGGAGCGGTAGGGCTGCATGGCCTCTTCCACCTTGCTGAGAATCCTGAACCACTCGGGATGTCCCTTCCTCTCTCCCAGGGCCATGCACCCTTCTCTGAGGTGGCGAGCCCTGGGGTCTTCCGCCCTGTACACCCGGTGGCCGAAGCCCATGATTCTTCCCTTGCTCGCCAGGACTCGATGGACGTACTCCTCTGCCTTGTCCTCGGAGCCAATGTCCAGGGCCATCTTTATCACCGCCTCTGCCGCTCCGCCATGGGCTGGCCCTTTCAGAGTGCTGATGCCTGCCACTATGGCGCTGTGGAGGTCGGCGACGGTGCTGGCGGCAACCCGTGCGGCGAAGGCGGAGGCGTTGATTCCGTGCTCGGCGTGGAGGATGAAGTCCTTTTCCATGAGCCTGGCTTCGTCCCGGTGCGGCTCCTGGCCGAAGAGCATGTAGAGGAAGTTGGCGGCATGGTTCAAGCTGGGGTTGGGCTCTATGGGCTCCTTCCCATCCCGGATGCGGGCGTGGGCGGTGACTATTGTGGGGGTCTGGGCCGCCAGGCGGACGCCCTTGCGCAGGGTGGCCTCCAGGGAGTTGTCGGACACCTCCGGGTCGAAGGCGGACAGGGCGGAGACCGCGGTGCGCAGCGCGTCCATGGGGTGGGCGTTCTTGAGCAGCCTGACCACCTGTAGCACCTCATTCGGGATGCGGCGACTGGCCCGGAGATGGGCGTCGAAGGTGTCCAGCTCCTTCTGGTTGGGCAGCCTTCCATACAGGAGCAGATATACGGTCTCTTCGAAGGTGGACTTCTCCGCCAGGTCGTGGATGTCGTAGCCCCGATACAGCAGCTTCCCAGCGTCGCCGTCTATGAAGCTAGACAGGGTTCTGTCTATGTATACATCCCTCAGCCCTCTTTTAAGCTCTATTTCGGCAGTCATTGTAGCGCCCCTATTGGCATTCTAATACAGATATGTTGAAGCCTGTCCACGTAGTGAAGTTGACACCTGGCCCCTCGGCGCATCTCTGCTCTGAGGCTCGCTGTAAAACGGTGCGGCCCAGGCGGTTCCCCGGTAGGCCTGGGGCTGGCCGTGGTTGTTTCTCCTGAGAGTATCAGAGGTGTCATGGCACTGTCAATTGGTTTCTTCCACGGGTCTTGGGTTATGGACTTGTCTGAGAACTCCCGAAGCGGTGAGTGCAGGGGGGGTCTGGGGGTGTCCTCCAGACTGGGCTTAGCCCAGACCCATACCTTACGAATCGTAGAACATGGTCAGACCAAAGCAGCGACAGTTGAGTGTGGGTGCAGGGCTCGCCCTGCCTCCCCCCTTCCTGGCCAGGAAGGGGGCTAGGGGGATGGTCGAAAGGGTTTTTCAGCATCCTGCTAACGGTTAGGTCAGGTCTATGACGACTCCGGAGGCGTACCACTGGAGCCAGATGAACAGGACGGCGACCAGGGCCAGACCCAGGGGTATCCCCGCGGCGACGGCCCGTAGCTGGCTCCGGCTCTGATGG
>JACVQK010000016.1:2821-5579 GCA_015661155.1 Dehalococcoidia bacterium
TGGACCACCCCAAAGAACTCCAGGGCGTCGTCGCCGAAGGCGATGACGGCGGCGCTGAACTCCAGGGGTAGGAAGATGTAGCCGAAGGTGGTCAAGGCCCTGGGGAAGGAGATGCCAGCCAGGGGCGCACTGATGGCGCAGATGCCCACGTAGGCCACCGTGGCCAGGGCTATAAGCCCGAAGAAAAGCAGCGGCCAGGAAAGCTCTGCCAGCGCCACCGAGCGGTGCCCCGCGGCCATGTACACGCCCAGAAGGCTGGCCACAAAGAGGGACTCCCACAGGTCTGGGGCATAGGGCCTCAGCAGCTCAGTGCCCGGAAAGCGCCAGCCCAGCCTGAGGGAGGACTTCTCCGGAGGGCAGTTGATGGCACAATCCCAGCACTTCAGGCAGTAGCGGTTGGACTCCAGCTGTGAAGGGTTCAGATACGCCGGACAGCGGCCAGCCAGGGCCGTCCCCGTCAGGCAGGGTTTGTCCTGGCAGGTGGCGCAGACCTCCAGGTCAGGGCGGAGAGCCAGGGGGCTGAGGCGTGTTACTCGGGCGAGCCATCCTCCGATGGGGCAGAGGTAGCGGCACCAGGTTCCCCGCCGGAAAAGGAATCCGACCGTCACGGCAAGGCCGAAGATGACCAGAAACAGGAGTGCCCCGTAGAGGGCAACCCGCTGAACGGGCCACCACTTGACAAGAAAGGTGAGGATTATGAATGTGGTGGGGAGAAGCCAGCCCAGGCGCAGGTAGGGGGTGGTGGAGGCCCCCTTGCCCCTGAGCCTGTCGGCGAGGCTCCTTGACCAGTTGGTGACGAGGCCCAGCGGGCAGAGGTTGCCACACCACACACGGCCCACCAACATCGTCCCGATGATGAGAAGGGGCGTCCAGACTATCCACACGGCGAAGTTGAACAGGTTGTTCTCGTTCTCCCCGCCCTGAAAGGGGCCCCAGCGCACCATGCCCTCGTTGTTGAAGGGGCCGACGTTGATATCAAAGAGAGCGATGGCCAGGAGAGCGATGAGGGCCACCCCCATCAAGGCCGGCATCAGCATCGTGAGGCGGGGCCAGCGCAGGACTTGGTACAGCGTATGCCGGTAGCTTTCCCCGATGGGAGAGAAAGGCTCCTCATACCTGGCGGTCACGGGCCTGTTCCCCAGGTCAAAGTGCAGGGCAATCACCAGGCCAAGGTATGAGAGCCAGAAGATCACCTGGAGCAATGAGGGCGCCGCGGTGTAGCCCACCAGCACTCGCAGGACACTGCCCAGGCCGTTGGTCTCCACCAGGAACTGGCTGGTATCCCACACGGCTATGGTGCCGGGGAAGATGCCAGCCGCCTGGAAGGCCAGGGTAGCCTGTCCCACCATGCTGGCAGCGAACACCATTAAAACGACGGTCGTGACCCTGAAGAAAAGGCGCAGGTTCAGGAAGCGGCTGCCGCCGCGATAGATCAGGTATCCTGCCAAGGCCGCAGCGCTGAACCCCGCGCCCGCGCCCACCGCGACCTCATATCCAGAGCTGGTGCTGGCTATGGCCGACAGGTAGAGGGCTGTCTCCGCCCCTTCACGGAATACGGAGAGAAAGGCAAGGCTGACAATGGCCCCCACAGAGCCCATGGCCAGAGCGGTCTCGGCCCCTGCCCGCAGGGAGCTACCCAGGCCACGACTCTGCTTGCCCATCCACCAGAGCATGTAGGTGAGGACACCAGCGGCGGCCCACATGACCCCGCCCTCGAAGACCTCCTCCCACATGCCTGTGAACTTGCCCACGGTGAGCAGGAGCACCGCTGCCAGAAGCCCAGCGGCAACGACTGCCAGCCCCACCCCAATCCAGACGCTCAGGAAGTAGCGGCGGTTCTCCGTCTGGGCCAGGTAGGCCAGGAGAATCCCTATTACCAGACTCGCCTCCAGGGTCTCTCTGGCGGTAACTACCAGCGAAGCGCCCATGACCTCTCCTCTCTATATGATTACGTTGTCTGGGCCTAAACGTGTTGTCGCTTAGCGAGAGATCGCCCCCGCACGACGGGGGAGCACTAAGCTCCGAATTCGAGCGCTGACAGCATCGATGACCAGGACGACGACCAGCGTGGCCAGCATGGCGGTGGTCAGATTACGGTACTGCAAGAGCTGCACATATCCCAGAAGGTAGAACCCGATGCCCCCCGCTCCCACAAATCCCATGATGGACGAGGCCCGGACGTTGTACTCAAACATGAACAGGAGCTGGCTCAGGATGGTGTTTGCCGCCTCCGGCACCAGGGCGAACCGCAGGAGCTGTAGGCGGTTGGCTCCCGTGCCCTTAACCGCTTGCAACACTTCCTGATCGACCCCCTCGAAGGCCTCGTAGTAGAGCTTGCCCAGATAACCCAACGTATAAAAGGTGATACCGAGAGCGCCCGCCGCCGGCCCGAGGCCAAAAGCGACGACGAAAACGATGGCCCACAGCAACGCGGGGATGGTGCGGACCGCTCCTAGCACGAGCTTGAGGACGCTGGTGATGGCCGGATGGAACAGGGTGCGCGTGGCTGGCAGCGCCAAGGGCAGGGCGAGGAGAAAGCCAAAGATCGTGCCCACAAAGGCGATCTGAATTGTCTCCACCATGGCTCCCGCGATGGTGGGCAGCACATCGAGGTTGGGTGGGAAGAGCGACTTGGAAAACTCGGCGAGGTTACCCCCGCCCTTACTCCATCTGCCCGCATCCAGCAGGTCCATCTGCCCCATGGCCAGCAGGAGGAGGAGCGCGATGACAAAGTGCGGAAGCCACGTGCGAGACCAAC
>JACVQK010000016.1:5585-35937 GCA_015661155.1 Dehalococcoidia bacterium
CTGGGCCAACCTCTCGATGGTTTCCAGGGTGATTGCAGAGGCCGGGCCCTCGTGTACCTTCCGCCCGTCCCGTAGGTAGATTGCCTTGTCGCCGAATCTAGAGACAAGGTCCAGCTCATGGGTAGTGATTACGAAGGCGACGCCGCGGCTCGCGATGTCCCGGACGATCTCCATGATTTCATAGGCGCGCAGGGTGTCCAGATGAGAGACGAACTCATCGGCCAGGATGAGCTTGGGATGCTGCATGAGCGCCCGGGCGATGACGACACGCTGGCGCTCGCCGCCGCTGAGGTGGTAGGCCTGCTCGCGCGCCTTATGGGCGATGCCAAGGCTGTCGAGCACTCGCTGAGCTTCGTCCATGGATTCTCGGGAGAAGTGGCCCAGCAGCGACGCCAGGGTGCCCGTGCGTCCCAGTGTCCCTATGAGCGTGTTCTGGAGAACGCTCAGGCTGTGCACGATCCCCAGGTCCTGAGGGATGTAGGCGACCTGGCGGGTAAACTCCTTGGGTTGGGTAGATGCTCGGGCAATGTCCTTGCCAAGCACGGCGATGGAGCCTTGCTGGGGCCGCAGCAAGCCCTTCAACGCCTTTAGCAGCGTCGTCTTGCCACTGCCGCTTGGCCCCATCACCATGCACACCGTTCCTTCGGCAACCTCCAGGTCGAGCCCGCGGAGCACTGGGGATTTCCTTGAATAGGAAATCCAGACGTTCCTCGCCTCGACGGCCAGCTTTGTCTCAACCTTACGGTCCGGAACGGTCACCATGCTCCCACCCTCAAGATCACCGCAGGGTTTCTGTAAAGCCCAGCTTGGTGGTGTTCAGCGCGTTGGTCAGAACCGCCAGGTGTTTCTCGTTGTCGCTGATCTCAAATCGGACAAAGATGCCGGAGATGAACTTCCTCATTAACGCTTTGTTCTCCGGCTTGCCAAGCTCCAGGAAGGCAGCCTGCAGCTCAGACCGCAGAGGCTCTTCCAGGTCCTTGCTGAATATGACCGCGTGGGACGGGATGGGGCCCTGCTGGTCGATGACCTTGGTCCCATCCAGCACTTCCCGGTAGAGGGTCTCGGAGACATCACCAGCGATGATCGCCACGTCTACCTGTCCCTTCTTCAAAGCCTCCCATGCCTGGGCATAGCCGCCAGCGAAGAGGACTTCCCCAAAGAAGCTCTTGGCATCAGGCTGGGCGGCTGAGCCGTCAACCAGACCCTTTTCAATCAGCCGTGCCAGGGGGAAGACGTAGCCGGAGGTAGAGAGCTGACTGGAGAAGGCGACTTTCTTGCCGCGCAGGTCCTCCAGGCTGGTGTAGGGGCTATCCTTGAGGACCACCCAGTAGGAGTAGTAGTAAGGCTGCTCCTGCTTCTCCTGGCCGATGACCACGTCGCGTATCTCGGCCAGGGCAACAGAAGCGCCTGCGTACTCCTGGGCCAGAGCCGCAGGCCAGGCGCTCATGAATGCAGCGTCCGCAAAGCCGAACCGCAGCGATTCAATGACCCCCGCGAAGAGGGTGGGGAAGATCATCTCTACGTCTGCGTTGACCCGGGCCTCCAGGAACCTCTCGATCTCCTGGGAATCAGCCTGGAGAGACTGTGGGTTGCCGGTAGGCTGGACGGCGATGACTAGCTTTGGCTTCGGGGTGGACTGGGGTGTGGAGGTTGCGCCGGTGCATGCCGCAAGGGCTATTGTTACGGCGATGGCGAGCGCAAGGATCAGCCTCGTGGCTGGTATGTGTAAGAAGCGCCGATTCCAATAGATCAGGAAAGCCTGGGCCATTTACATCCTCCTTAACCTTAACCCGATTAGTACAACCCTTTGAACGGGAGACGCCGTCTTTGTTCGGGTCATACTCCTCCCCTGCTTGCACACCGTGACCCACAGAAATCATCCAGCCTAGCAGAGCGGCATTCCATAGGGTAACCCTCAAACATGTGTTAGCACGATGCGGTAGAACTAGTATGCACGAATCCTTTTAGTAATAACATACTACCCGCTCAACTGTCAAGGGCCTAACAGGGAGCTGGAAAACTCCTTCGATCATCCCCCTAGCCCCTTCCTGGCCAGGAAGGGGGAGGGCAGGGCACGCCCTGCACCCACACTCAACTATTGCTGCCCTGGTCTGACCATGTTCTACGGTTCGTGAAGTGTGGGTCTGGGCCAAGCCCAGTCTGGGGGACACCCTCAGACTCCTGTCAAAGGGGCTTCGCCCCTCTGCACTCCCCTTTTTCATCACCCTGCTAATAGCGTACCTGATAGTGATTCTGGGCTATCCCTGGTGTACATCTCCCATTCTTGACGTGGCTGCCCGCGGGAGCTATCTTATGGGCGAGGTGAGCGATGAATATAACCACCGAAGGGTCCTCCAGAGAGCCTGCTCCCGAGCCAGCGCGCCACCGCAGCTCAGATAGCTGAGCACCTGAAAACCTTCCCCGCGGGAGAGGGGCTGGGCACCACCCTTCCCTCCGTGCTGGGAATGCTGCGTCGGATGGCCCGGGAGGACCTGGTGGAGATGACCTCCGATAAAGTGGTGAAGCTGACTCCCCGAGGGGTGGTGCTGGCCGAGGGGATGGTGCGACGGCACCGGCTGGCGGAGAGGATGGTGGTGGACCTTCTGGGGTTGGAGCTCTACAAGGCCCATGCGGAAGCTCACAGGCTGGAGCACGCCATATCCCCTGAGCTGGAAGCGAAGATAAGAGAGCGGCTGGGAAATCCCGCCACCTGTCCCTTTGGCCGGCCCATCCCAGGCAGCGGGCACGCGCCTCCCCAGGTGACGAGAGTGGCCCTGGACCAGGCGCAACCCGGCATTCCTTACTGCGTCGACCGCATCCCAGAGGAGAACCCTGAGCTGCTACGGTTTCTGGTGGAGCAGGCCATCCTGCCCGAAGAGATGGTCACAGTGATGGAGGCCAGCCGCCACCGGGGGGTGATCACCATCAAGACCAGGAAGGGAGAGGGAACCCTGGGCTACGCCGTCGCCTCTCGCATATGGGTGCACCTGGGGGGGTAGAAGCTGTTTGGAAAACCCAGACCCCCGGCAAAGGGGTTCCCATCCACTGGATGGGAACCCTCCCCTCTGTACACCTTTTTCAGCAGCCTGCTATTTTCTGAACAGCATCAGGTAGCTCTTGCCGCTCAGATCCCGATGGCTCACGTAGCGAAGCCCAGCCGCCTGGCCCAGCTCCCTGGCCTCCTCCTCGCTCACCCTATCCTCCACAGGGGGCCCTTCCTCCATCTCTCGCTTGTACCACTCCAGGAGAGCGAGCCAGCCGCCTTTCTGGAGCGCCTCCTGCGCTGCCGCCAGGAAGCCTTTCCTGTCCGTAACCTCGTGGAGCACGAAGGCCATGAAAGCCCCGTCCAGGCTTCCTTTGGGTATGGGGAAATCCCTCTCTTCACATCGGAGCAGCTCTACGTTGGTCAGGTGTACCTCAGAGAGACGCTGGCGGCACGCCTCCAGCATCTCATCCTGGTTATCCAGGGCGTAAAGCTTCCCCTGACTTACGTACTTGGCCAGGGGAATGGCGAAGAAGCCCGGCCCGCAGCCGATGTCCGCCACCTGGTGGTACGGCCTGATGGGAATCAGAGCGATGACCCGATCAGGGTCCAGGTGCTCCTTGCGCTCTGAGGCCAGCAACACATCCTTGCTGTCCGGATCGAACTTGTGAGGCATGACTACTCACTCCTTAAATGATTAGCAGGGCACGCCCTGCACCCACACTCAACTGTTGCTGAGCTGGTCTGACCATGTTCTACGATTCGTAAGCTGTGGGTCTGGGCTAGGCCCAGTCTGAGGGACACCCTCAGACTCCCGGCAAAGGGGCGAAGCCCCTCTGCATTCCCTTATTGTACACCCTTCCCATATCCCTGACAGGGTGCTTTCAAAGGGATGCGCTACATTGCGACCGTCTACCCCCTCTCTGACTCTCCCCCGTGCAACGGGGGAGAGAAATTCCTTCCCCCACTCGCGGGGGAAGGTTAGAGCTTGCCCTGAGCGAAGCCGAAGGGATGGGGGGCCTCCCGTGGCTTGGGAAATACCCTCTGAACTGGCAGAGCGCTAGACCGCGGAGATGGCCTCTCTCAGGTCAATGGCGCCGGTGTACAGGGCCATACCCACGATGGCTCCCTCCACACCCCCGGAGGCCAGACGCCTCAGGTGCTCTATGGAGGATACCCCTCCTGAAGCCAGAATGGCCGCGCCGCAGCCCTTCACCACCACCTCAACAGCCTGGAAGTTGGGCTCCGTCAGTGTCCCGTCCCGAGAGATGTCCGTGTAGATAAAGCGCCTCACCCCCAGCTCCTCCATCCGGTGTATCAGCTCCAGGGCGGTGGTAGACGTGGCCTCCCGCCACCCTCGGATGGCGACCATCCCGTCTCTTGCGTCCACCCCCACAACGACGGCCCCTGACCCGAAGCGGCGGCACACCTTCTCCACCAGCGATGGCTCTTGCACCGCGGCGGTGCCCAGGACGATGCGCTGCACGCCCATGTCCAGGAGCTTCTCCGAGGTGCTCATCTCGCGTATCCCTCCCCCCACCTGAAGGGGCACAGCTACCGAGCCAGCCAGTCTCTTGAGCACCGCCAGGTTCACGGGGCTGCCCGATGCCGCCCCATCCAGGTCCACCACGTGGATGCGGGGAGCGCCCATCTCCTGCCACCGCAGGGCCACCTCCAGGGGGTCATCGGAGTACACCGTCTCCCTCTCGTAGTCCCCCTGATACAGGCGCACGCACCGGCCCCCTCGCAGGTCTATGGCGGGAATGACCTCCATGCTACCTCCCGGCCCCCTCCGTCACCATCAACCGCAGGAAGTTCTCATACAGACGCAGGCCCAGGGCGCCGCTCTTCTCTGGGTGGAACTGGGTTGCCACCAGGTTATCCACGGCTATGACGCTACAGAACTGTATGCCATACTCCGTGGTGCCCAACACCAGGCCGGGGTCATCCGGAGCGGCGTAGTAGCTGTGCACAAAGTAAAAGTAGGAGCCGCTTTCAACCCCCTCAAACACCGGGTGCTCGCCACCAAGGGTGACCTGATTCCAGCCCATGTGGGGGACCTTCAGGCCTGGCGGGAACCTTTTGACCCTGCCGGGCACTATTCCCAGACAGGGCATGGAGCCCTCCTCCGAGGAGTCCAGCAGCAGTTGCAGGCCCAGGCACACCCCAAAGAAGGGCACACCGCCTCGGATCACCTCCCTCAAGGGGCCCACCAGCCCTCTCTGCTGGAGGGCCCTCATGGCCGAGTCCGAGGCGCCCACGCCGGGAAGGATCACCGCCCTGGCCCGGAGCACCTCCCGGGGGTCATCGGTGACCTGGGGGAGGTAGCCCACCCTCTCCACGGCCTTGGCCACGCTGCGCAAGTTGCCCGCGCCGTAGTCCACAACGGTGACCGTCGAGACTGCCATTCACCGATACCTGTCCAGGAAGTCCACCATCAGCCCCTGAACTCGGGGCCCCGGCTCCCCCGATAGCAGATCGGTGCCGTGGGCGTTGCCCTCCACTATCTGCCGCTCCCTGGGCTCCGGGGCCGTCTGATTGAAGAGGTCCACGCTCCGCATATAGAACCCCTGGGTGTCTTCGCGGGCGGCGATGAACAGCTTGGGGGCGTTTACCTGCTTGACGTCCTCCCTGGCATCCAGCCCCTCTATGGCCGGAGGAGCGGAGAGGGTAATCACTCCAGCCACCTCCTGCCGCGAGGCGACTTTCAAGGAGGCAGTACCTCCCATGCTGGCACCTATGAGGAACACCCTGGAGACTCCCCTGCCCTGGAGAAAGTTCAGGGCCGCCTGCACGTCCATGTCCAGGTGGTCTATCTGGAGCTCGCCCCCGGAGTCGCCATAGCCCCGGAAGTCGAAGGCCAGGGCCTGGTACCCCCTGTCCGCCAGCACCCGGGCGAAGGGCCACCAGCTTTCCTGGTCCGCGGTGCGCATGTGGCTCAGCACCACCGCCACGTCGCCGGAGCCGAAGAGACGCCCTGACAGCCGGACGCCGTCCTCCGTATCGAAGGTAACCCGGGTGCCCCCGGGGTCAGAGCCGGAGCCGCATCCCGTCACCAGCAGGGCCAGGGTCACCATCAAGAGGCCAAGGGCTGCTCCAGAAGACCCCTGACGCGTGCCTGATTTTCTAAGAAACATGGGAAGGAGTGTATGTGACATTCGCAGCATAAGCGCTAGCGTGGTGTCCCTGAAGTTTGCAGTAGATGTCATTGCGAGGCCCGACGAAGGAGGGCCGTGGCAATCTGGCGGTGGGGCCACCCCTCCTCCAGATTGCTTCGTCGGCTATCACCTCCTCGCAATGACTTAGTAAACGTATTGCGGATACAGCATGCTAAGTGCTCTGGCCCGTGAGAAGCTCAAAGGGAAGGCCCCTATCCTCGTATCGGGCCATCACGAAAACCAGGTCGGCCAGGCGGTTGAGGTATTGAAGAACCAGGGGGTTGTGGAGGAGGCTCTGCTCCTTGAGGGCCACCACCCTGCGCTCCGCCCTCCTCAAGATGCCGCGGCTCAGGTCCAGAGCGCCGGAGGCCGCCGAGGCGCCGGGGATGATGAAGGCCTGGGGCAGCGTCACCTCCTGGGTTAGCTCCTCTATGAGGCTTTCCAGGCGGGTCACCATCTCCGGCGTGACCACGCTGAAGTGTCTCACCAGCTTGGGGTACTCCTGGGAGTCCGTCGCCAGCTCCGCTCCCACGGTGAAGAGCTCCCGCTGGACCTCCTTGAGGATGTCCTTAAGCCTCTCCGCCTCGACCAGGGAGCGGGCCAGGCCCAGGGCGGAGACGGCCTCATCCACCGTTCCACACGCCTCCAGGCGGGGGTCTGTCTTGGAGACCCTTCCTCCGTAGAGGAGGTCTGTCTCCCCCCCATCGCCACGCCTGGTGTATATCTTCGCCACGATGTACCTCCGTGGGTGGATTATAGCACATGCCCCCTTCCCTGACCTCCATTGAGCGTTGTGCATAATTCCAAGAAAAGGAGACTGAATTGACCAAAGACGAGGGACAAAATGATAAACTGCCCCTAGAACAAGAAGGGGAGGAAGAAATGGCAACTGTTCCATGCGTGCAATGTGGATTGGAACACAACATCAGCAGCGACTTTAGCTTCCAGGGGAGGAATCCCGCTCATTCTGAGGATATCATAAAAGGGGTGCTGTATTGCGGTAGCTGTGGCGCTCCTACAGTATTTACGATAAAGGACAATGCGACAATCTTCCTGCCAGGGAAACTGCTGACTACCAACCTAAATGAACGCGTGGCTGAAAATGCCAAGACAATGATTCAGGAAGCCTCTGAATGCTTTTATGGGGGCTCTTTCATGGGCGTAGTCGCAATGTGCCGTTCTGCGGTGGTTGAGGCAATCCTAAGCAAACGGATAGGAAACAGAAGCGACAGCGTTCCAGGGCTAGTTGAAAAAGCTAAGAAGGCTGGATTGGTTGATGCCCAAGACGAAGTACGCGGCATTAGCGCGGGCCTAATAGCACGGGAGGCACTGCATCATATGGGTGCTGTCAGTGAGTATGATGCCTTGTTTGCTATTAGGGCTGCGGTTGAATTTGTTAACAATGTATCGGAGCGAACGCCAACGTCTGCATCGCAATGAGAGACAGGTAGCAATGGATAGTCACCTTACGCAGTCCCCGAACCCTGTTGTGGTTCAAATTATATAGGAGTTTCTGCGATTAACGCCTCACGGAACCATGTGCCTAACGCACACGCGCCACTGGTATTGATAGAATGGCTGGATTCGCATCAGGTTGCTGGTTGGCACACGGAGGCACCCGCTACGAAACCCTTGCTTTGCAGGTCGGTGGGGTGGTTGGTTTACGACGGGGATGAAGGAAAAACCCTTGCGCCTCACATGACAGATGAAGATACCCCACAGAGGTGTGGCGAGATGACTATCCCAACTGGGGCTATTACCAAGATAAAGGTGCTGCGGTGACTACTTGCTCCGTTTCTTATCTCTGGCTTGCGTCAAAGCGGATGCAGCAGCGCTCTTCTCTCGCTCTGTGCTCTTGGGGTCTCGCAAGACTTTACCAGCGTTGGATGCGGCTTTCTTGCCAGTCTGTTCTTGTCTTGCCTTTGGTGCCATCATGCGCTCCCTTCCATGTTTTTCTTCGGCGTATTACTGATTCTACCACCAATTGTTGTGGGGCGCAAACATAATCTACAAGGGCTTGTGTTAATTTAGTGATAATGAATTATGCACAACGCTCCATTGACACCTTCTGGAAGGCCACCTATATTTAGCCCGAACTTCCTTGAGGAGCTTCACCACATGAATTCATCCCCAAATCTGACCCTGGGGGAGTCCAGAGGGGGCAAAGCCCCTTCTCGCGGGGGTCTGGGGGTGTCCCCCAGATACTTTTCCTCCCCCTCTCCCTTGGCAAGGGAGAGGGGGACACAGGGGGTGTGGGTTCTTGGGATAGCTTCATGAGAACATGGGTGCAGGTAGCCGTGTTCCTGCTGCTGACGGCTGCCCTGGCCGGTGGGGTGTTCACCCTGGTGCGCCAGCCCTCGCCGGGCCGCGTAGAGATTACGCTGCCCACGCCGACGCCCACTCCGGAGATGAAGGTTTACATAACAGGGGCAGTCGGCCAGCCTGGGGTGTATCAGGTCAGCCCTGAAGACAGGCTGGAGGACGTCCTGAGAATGGCAGGAGGCCTCACCGAAGATGCCGACCCGGCCAGGGTGAACCAGGCCCTCAGGGTGGCGGACGAGGCCCACTTCCACATACCCGCGATAGGGGAGGTGATCCCGACGCCGACGGCGACGTCTGTCCCTGGCAAGGTCAACATCAACACCGCCTCAGTAGGGGAGCTACAAGCTCTCCCTGGCATCGGAGAGGTGAAGGCCGGTGCCATCGTAGAGTACCGCCAGAAAAACGGCTCCTTCTCCAGGGTAGAAGACCTGCTTCTGGTGCCTGGCATAGGCCCCACGACCCTGGAGAACATAAGGGATTCCATAACGGTCAACTAGCCATGACCCTCATCCTCATGGCAGGCTCCTGGGTCACCGGGGTCTACCTGGCGACCCTGGTGAGCTTCCCCTGGCCAAGCGTGCTCCTCTTCCTGGTGGCCTCTGCTCTCCTGGCACTCCTTCTACGGGGTCGGGGTCTCACCCTGCTGCCCGCCCTGGCCCTGGCCCTGTTGTCCCTGGGGGCCTTGAGGGGCAGCTGGCCTCCTGAGACGGGGTATCCCCTGCCCATACAGGCGTACAACGGCGCGGAGCGCATCACGGTAGAGGGAGTGGTATCCTCGGATCCCCAGCCTCTGGGCGGCTCCGGGTGGAGGTTCCCCCTGTCCGTGGAGCGAGTAAGGGCAGAGGAGGAGTGGAGAGAGTCCCGCGGGATTCTCCAGGTTGTGGCCAGGCCCTCTCCGTCCCTGGTGGCGGCCAGGGAGGAGCCTCTCTTTCGCTACGGGGACCGCCTTGTCCTTACGGGCAAGGCCGAGGCTCCGCCGGTGCTCCAGGAGTTCGACTACCGGGAGTATCTGGCCAGGCAAGGCATCTTCTCCACCATGGTCTACCCTGAAGTGGAGTTGGTGGGGGAGGGCGAGGGAAACTGGCTGCTGGAGGGAGTTTACTCTGTGCGTTACCGCCTGTCCCGCGCCCTGTCCCAGGCCATTGCCGAGCCGCAGAACTCCCTGGCCCAGGCGTTGCTGCTGGGACGCCAGAGCACCATGCCCCCAGAGTTGACCCAGGCCTTCAGGGACACGGGGACCTCGCACCTCCTGGCTATTTCGGGACTCCAGGTGGGAGTGCTCCTGGGTCTCTCCATAGCCTTTAGCCGGTGGCTCCTGGGGGCCAGACGCCAGCTATACCTCCTTATCCCCTTGCTTTCCGTCTGGGCCTACGCCGGGATATCCGGTATGTCGCCCTCGGTGGAGAGGGCCGCCATCATGGGAAGCATCTACCTGGTGGGCCTGTACCTGGGCAGGCAGAACAGCATCATGCCCGCCCTGGCCGTCGCGGCCGCCCTCATGGTGGGGATTCAGCCCAGGGTTCTCAGCAGCGTCTCTTTCCAGCTGAGCTTCACCGCCATGGCGGGCCTTGCCCTTCTGGCCCCGCCCATGGAAAGGTGGCTTCGAAGGGTCTTCTCAGGAGAAGAGGAGGAGAGCAGGTGGAGCCAGCCGCTGGCCTATGGCATCGCGGCTACTGTGGCAGCTACCATAGCTACCCTTCCCCTGGTAGCCTTCTACTTCCAGCAGCTCTCCCTGGTGGGGTTGCCTGCTACCCTTCTGGCCCTTCCCGCCAATGTACCCATTCTGGGGACAGGCCTGCTGACCTCCCTGTTGGGGTTGGTTAACCAGGGTGCAGCCGAGGTGACGGGCTGGGCCGCCTGGCTGTCCCTGTCCTACCTCAAGGTGGTTATAGAGCTATTCGACGCCGTACCGGGAAACACCCTGAGGGTAGGATGGATGGGGACACCCCTGGTGGCCTTCTACTACGGGGCGCTGCTGGCTTTTGTGGTGGGGCGTTCCAGGGTGGAACGTCTGGGAGCAGCCCGCGGTAGGCTGCAAAGGCCTGCGGGGAGCGCCTGGCGCGCCTTGAACCGGGCAGGGCTGTGGCTACCCCAGGGCCGCGTGTTCTGGATGACAGCAGCCCTGGCCCTCCTGTCGGCGGCGACCGTATGGACTGCCGCCCTCACCAGGCCCGATGGACGGCTTCACGTCACCTTCCTCGATGTGGGCCAGGGCGACGCAGCCCTCATCGTCACCCCCGGAGGCCGCCAGGTGCTCATAGACGGCGGGCCAGATTCCCGGAGGCTCCTCACCCTCCTGGGGGAACGCATCCCCTTCTGGGACCACGCGGGAGTTCGACTACCACTCACCCGTCTATGACCTGTGGAGGTCCGCCTTAGTGGGCAGGGATGTCCCCGTTGTACAGGCAGTCACGGGGGCGTGGATAGCCCTGGATCGCGGCCTGGCCCTGGAGGTGCTCTATCCCCCGGACAGGCTGCTGGAGGGCACCTCCTCCGACGTGGACAACGCCTCGGTGGTGGTGCGCCTGGTATACGGAGAGACCTCTTTTCTCCTCACGGGAGACGTGCAGCAGGATGTGGAGAGCTTCATCATGGATAGCCCGCTGCCGGTGCAGAGCACCGTGCTCAAGGTGGCCCACCACGGGAGCCGCTCCTCCACAGGCCCCGAGTTCGCGCTGGCGGTATCCCCTCAGGTGGCGGTAATCTCCCTGGGAGAGGGGAACCGGTTCGGACACCCCCACCAGGAGACCCTGGACACCCTGGGGAAGCTTCTGCCCCCGGGCCGCATCCTCATCACGGCGACGGAGGGCAGCGTGGAGTTTACCTCCGACGGCTCCCGCCTTTGGGTGCAAACGGAGAGGTAGGCTCTTTTAAGAGTGCTGAAAACCCCTTTCGACCATCCCCCTGGCCCCCTTCCTGGCCAGGAAGGGGGGAGAATGTGAGGCTGGGGGACACCCCCAGACCCCCGTCAAAAGGGCTGCGCCCCTCTGCACTCCCCCTTTTTCATCAGCCTGCCTAGCGGCCGAGCTCGACTCGCTTGAACGCCTCGGCCAGGGGGACGCCGGCCCTCTTTCCCAGCTCCTCGAAACGCTCTCGCCTTCGGGCAATGCGGGTCGGGTCCGAGGCATTCCCCATCTGGCTCTTGTGGCAGAGGAGCGCCTTTATCTTCGTGTCGAAGGTGTCGGTGATGTCCAGGTAGGTGTCGGGCGACTCTGATCCCCACAGGTAGACCTCGCGTACCTTATGGGGCTCCAGCCCCTGGGCCAGGTGCTGGGGATAGGCCAGGTGGCCCCGGGCGTAGGGGAAGACGGCGTCCAGGGCAACTCTCCCCGTCATGCGGTGGTCCCGATGGATGATGTACGGGCGAGAGGGGTCGATGGTGAAGACGATCTCCGGCTTGTGCATCCTGATCTCGCGAACCAGCTTCTCTCGAAACTCGTCGTTGTCTTGCAGTCCCTGGTCTGGGAGACGGAGGAAGCTCACCCCCTGGATGCCCAGCACCTTGGCTGCTTCCAGCTGCTCCGCTTCACGGATCTTTGCCAGCTCCTCCGGTCGGATCCCCCGGTCGCTGGTGCCCTTGTCGCCGTTGGTGCAAACCACCAGGACGACCTTGCTCCCTCGGTTCACCCATCGGGCGATGGTCCATCCGGCTCCCCCTTCGGCGTCGTCGGGGTGGGGGGTAATCACCAGGATGTTCGGGGCCTCGCTCACTCTATCGGTGGTCATCGTTTACCTCCATCTCCGGCGACCGTGTCGCCGGAAGTCAACACTCTTCAGGATGGCCCCAAAGATACCCGCGACTCCATAATCTGTCAACCCCGCTCTGGGCGACGGGGTGCGAGAGGGTCAAAATCCGGGGGTAAAGGGCAGCCATCTTATTGGGGGCCTAGCAGGCTGTTGAACAAGGGGAGTCCAGAGGGGGCAAAGCCCCTTCTGGCGGGGGTCTGGGGGTGTCCCCCAGATACAATTTCCACCCCCTTCCTGGCTAGAGCTTGCCCTGAGCGAAGCCGAAGGGAAGGGGGAAGGGGGATGGTCGAAAAGGGTTTTTCAACACCCTGCTGAAGGGCTGGAGATGGCCCAAAGGGGAAATTCCGAACAAGATATATTCAAAAGCTAAAACTATTGACAAACAAAGTTTTACCCTTTAACATAAACTCCAAATCGCAGGCGGGCCTCTGAGCTCGCCTCCACAAGGAGCGAATAGATGAGTACTCAGGCCAAGGAAGCCCCAGCGTCCATTGCGGTGGTGGGTGTAGGTGGGGGTGGATGCAACGCAGTGATGCGCACCATGCAGGAGCGCACCGTTCCGGGGGTCGCGTACATCTGCGTCAATACCGATATCAAGTCCCTGGACAGGGTTCACGGTGCCAAGATCATACAAATAGGGGAGAGGCTTACCCGCGGGCAGGGAGCGGGGGGTAACCCGGTGGTGGGTAGTCAGGCCGCCGAGACCGACCGTGCGGCCCTGAAGCAGGCGCTGGGTCGCCCGGACCTTGTATTCATCACTGCCGGCATGGGCGGCGGCACGGGCACAGGGGCCGCACCCATAGTGGCGGACATTGCCAAAAAGACCGGAGCGCTGGTGATCGGTGTGGTCACCACCCCCTTCTCGTGGGAAGGCGCGCGGCGGCTGGAACAGGCCATTGCCGGTGTTGCCCAGCTGAGGGAAAAGGTGGATAACCTGATTGTCATCCACAACGAGCGGCTCATGGAGCTTCTGAACAAAGACGTGTCCATGGAGGAGGCGCTGAAGAGGGCCGACGAGGCGGTGATGCACGGCGTCCTCTGCGTGGCGGAGCTGATAAACGTCCCTGGCGAGATCAATGTGGACATGGCCGATGTGAAGTCCATCATGACCATGCCGGGCCGTGCGCTCATGGCCATTGGGGAAGCTCCGGAGCCCGACGGTGCCCTGGCGTGCGCCAGGATAGCAGTCAACAACCCTCTTCTGGACATATCCATTGAGGGCGCTCATGGCATCCTCTTCGTCATCAACGGTGGGCCCAGGCTGACTCTGGGAGAGGTGAATGCGGCGGGCGAGTTTCTCGCATCCAAGGTGGCGCCCAGGGCCACCATCTTCTTCGGCATGGTGAACAATGAGCAGATGGTGGACCGGGTGAGGATGACCGTCATAGCCACCGGAATACCAGAGGAGGGCGGTCGCTCCCGTGATACCGGCGCCTGGCAGGCAAATAAGGCTTCGGCCACCTCGGCCCGCTAGCGCCTGCTACACTGAAAGGCGTTGCCCGGAAGGTTTAATCGATCCTTCGGCTGAAGGACGCTATAGGGGGGTCTTTTGCACCAGTTGCGTCAGGAGCGGCGAGGTGCAAAAGACCCCCCTTCTTGTTTCTGCTAGCAGGGTGCTGAAAAGGGGAGTCCAGAGGGGGCAAAGCCCCTTCTGGCGGGGGTCTGGGGGATGGTCGAAGGGGTTTTTCAGCAGCCTGCTAGAGCTCTCCCCACGCGCCTGACGGGTTGACCGGTCACTTCTCCTCACCCCCGGCGGCGTCGCCCTCGGGGTTGAAGGGTTTCATCAGCTCGGGAGGTAGCTGTGCCCTGGCAAGCTCGTACCGGGTATCGATCTGTTGCGCCAGTTTGCCAAGCCTGTCCAGAATGTCCTGATACGCCTGAACCACCGCGGAGTGCCGTCTCAGGTGTTGCTGAAACAGGCGGTTCAGGGCCTCCAGCTCCCGTCCACGCTGGTCCAACTGCTGGGCCTGCTCTCTTTCCAGGAGCTCCCGCTGTTGCTTCTCTACCAGCCGGATATTGCGGCTGACCAGGACCTCTTTCACGGTCTGCACCAGGCGTTTTGCAGGCAAGGGTTTGACCAGGTAGTCATAGGCTCCCTGTCGCATGTTACGCACCGCTAAGGAAACGTCGTCCGTCGCGGTGACGAAAACAACAGCCACGTCTGGATACATCTCCCTAATGTACTCGAAGCAGGTCAAGCCGCTCATACCTGGCATCAGGATATCCAGCAGCAACACGTCTACGGCGTTGTTGGACAGGACCTCTAGTGCCGCCTCACCGCTGGGAGCTGTGAGGCACGCATATCCGCACTCTTCCAGGGTCTCCTTAAATATGTCTCGAATACCCGCTTCGTCATCTACGACGAGAATGCGTACCTTCATGGGCTGGGATCTGTGGGTTGTCATCGGCGGGAAAACAGTGTAAGGTGAATCAACACTCAAGAGATGTTCATCGAAGGGTATCATTGTGACCTCCCCGAAGATACTGGTTGTGGATGACGAGGCAAGCCTGGCCCTGCTCTTGAAAGAGTGGCTGGAAGAGGAGGGATACCAGGTCTACTGCGCCATGGATGGAAGCGAAGCCCTGAAGCTGTTCTTTCAGCATCAGCCCACCTTGAGCGTCGTGGATTTGCTCATGCCAGGTGTGGATGGTTTTCAGCTGATCACCCGCATCCGGGAGATGTCTGACTCCTATATTCTGGTCTTGACTGGGCTTGGCAACGATGAATACGTCATCCGCGGACTGAATCTGGGTGCCGACGAGTACCTGGTCAAGCCGGTGCTCCGGAGGGCCTTCCTGGCCCGGGTGCGTGCCCTTCTTCGTCGTGCGGTCTCTACCCATGAGGCACCATCAGGCTACTCCGATGCCTCTCTCTCTCTGGATTTCCTCACGCGGGAGGTGCGGGTCAGGGAGCAGTCCCGTCATCTGAGGCCGACCGAGTTCCGGCTGCTGAGCTATCTCTGCCTGAACCGCCATCGGGTGGTGGGCCACCAGGCGCTTCTGGACCACGTCTGGGGCGAAGGGGTCGGCTCCCTGGACAGCCTGAAGTGGTATATCCACTCCTTGAGGATGAAGCTGGAGGAGAATCCCGGTACCCCTCGTCTCATTACAACTGTCCCAGGGGTGGGGTATCGCTACTACCCTCAGTCCCATTCTGAGTCAGGATAGCCGGAAGCCTCACCGTAACGGTGGTCCCTTGCCCCTCTTCGCTCTCGATATTCACACTGCCGTTGTGCATCTCCAGGATGTGCTTGGAGGCAAAGAGCCCTACTCCCGTACCCCGGGGCTTGGAGGAGTAGAAGGGCTCGAACAGATGATCTCTTATCTTCCGGGGTATTCCCACCCCGTTATCAGAGATACGCACAACCACGCTCCCGTTGTCCTGGAAGGCAACGACGGTGATAAGCCCGTCCTTCTCCAACGCCTCGAGGGCGTTGGAGAAGATGTTGGTCAGCGACTCCCGTAGAAGCACCGGGTTACCGGAGACCCTGGGAAGGCCCTCACCGTAGTCCAGACGGGTTTCAATCCTCGTGTGGCTAAGGAGGCCGGCCATTCCCAGAGCCTCGTCCAGCAAAGTGGAGACCCGTATCGGCACCCACCTCTTCTGTCCCACAGATATGAAGTTATCCGTCAGAGAGTGTATGCGCTCGGCTGCCTCTATGGCGGCATCCAGGTGACGTTGGGCCGGACCTCCATCTTCGAGCCGGCTCCTGAGGCTCTCCAGCCTACCCATTACGACGGTCAGGGGGTTCTTGATCTGGTGCGCCATGTCCAGGTACAGAGCACCAACGGAGGCCAGCTTGGCATCAGTGGCTATGCGACCCTGGAGCGCCTTCAGCTTCTCCATAGCCTTCTCAAGCTCGGCGTTAGCCCGGGCAAGTCTGGAGAACGCGACATATATCATGGCTACCGGTATGAATAGGGCCACGATAGTCCATGGATTCTCCCGGTATACCACGGCGCCCAGGAACCCGAAGGCGAGCAGGCCCATCTCTGCCGGCCCGTTCTCTCTGGTCCCCATCCACCAGAAGCGGAGGGGGTTCGTTCCAGATTGAAGACTGGCTACGCAGGTGACCAGAAAGGTATTCGCCAGGTACATAACCGCGGCAGCGGGCACTACCGCCGCGGTCAGCACCGAATCGTCTGGGGCCAGCGTGTGGAACACCAGCGATGCCAGGCCCACGTAGATGGCCGTCACACCTGCATTGAAAGGGTACTTGTACCACGGTAGGTGCAACCTGATGAAGGTGTAGGTTACGATCCCCACCGCTCCCGTCAGGGCGGCTACCCCCGGTTCCAGGAGGAGGGCAGCGCCAAATAGCACCGCTGTGGTGACATCGGCATTGACCTTGGGAGCCACGGGCATCGGGAAGTAGCCCGCCACGACCACCAGCACCAGGAAGGGTGGGGCCTCTCCCAGAGTGGAGAGGCCCCACCCTTCAGATGCCAGATAGCCCAGCAGAGCCCCGCCACTGATAGCCGTCAAAGCTATGTAGGCTTGCAGTGGCTTTGGGAGGTTCTGAGTCACACGCTCCTCCCCTCTAAGAGGCATCGGCTTACTGGCAGGAGGCGCTCTCCACTGGAATGCTCACGTCCACCCTGATGTCCTCGCCCAGCCTGCCCACTCCCTGTCCGATGGATACTCCATCGGCCTTAACGGTAACCCTCACCATTCTCCCCACCTCCTTGGTCAGGGGGGTCACGTTGTAGGTGACAACGCCCTCGATCTCCTCCGAGTCGCACTCCAGGCTGGGGTCCGTACCAATGGTGACCGTCTCCTGGTCGACCTTGGATATCAGTGTCGCCTGTGCCCCTTCCGGCAAAAGGATACCGATGGCAGCCGCGTAGTTGTTGCTCCCATCGTTATCGCCGGCCACGCTCCAGATGGTCCTCACGGTTGTGCCCTCCACGTTAACCCGGGCATTCCAATACCACCCGGCATAGGCCACCGTTGCTCCAAAGAGAAGCATGCCCACGAGGACTCCCAGCACCGCCAGCGAACGTATACGCCACATAGTACCCTCCCCATATTTGATTTGCGGGCACAGGTCTCACCGGATAGGAGCGAGAGGCCCAGGGGCGAGATCTGAATGGTGTTCTCTTTTGCCTTTCTCCTGTGAGACGTAGTGCAGCTGAGGCCATTATGTCATCACCACGTGTGATTGTAATGGTAAAAAGGTTTGAGCGAGGTTTGAGTTGTTGGATGGCTTCCGACGCGCATCTGGCTTAGCTACGACTAGAAGCCGTTCGGAAATGCTGTTCTGGGGGAGTGCAGAGGGGGCGAAGCCCCCTTCTGACGGGGGTCTGGGGGTGTCCCCCACTGGGCCACGGCCCAGACCCACATCTCATAGACCCTGAATTCAACTCGTCCATAAATGCCTCTAAGGAGTGTGGGTGCAGGGCTCGCCCTGCCTTCCCCCTCTCCCTTGCCAAGGGAGAGGGGGACACAGGGGGTGAGGGTTTTCCACGATAGCCCCTAACCACTTCGGGGGTCAAGAAGGTCCCGCAGGCCGTCGCCAAGGAAGGTGAAGGCCATCATCACCATCGCGATAGCGATGGTGGGGAAAAGGACCTGCTCATAGGATACGAAGATGACGCTGTAGCCCTCCTGTACCATGGATCCCCAGCTTGGCGTGGGCGACATTACCCCAATACCGATGTAGCTGAGGGCGGCTTCGGCGAATATGGCCCTGGGAACCAGGAATGTCACCGCCACTATGACGGGGCCCAGGCTGTTGGGTAGCAGGTGGTGAAGGATGATGCGAGGTTCTGACGCCCCTATCTCTCGGGCGGCCAGGATGAACTCACGCTCCTTCAGGGAAAGGGTCTGCCCTCGCACCAGGCGCGCGACGGTGGGCCAGGACACCAGCCCTATCGCCATGATCATCATGAACAGGTTGCCGCCGAAGATGGCCCTTAGCAGGATGATGAACAGGAGGTCTGGGAGGGCGTAGACGACATCCACGGCGCGCATGATGAGGTTGCCCCCATGAGGAGTGGTGAAACCGGCGATGACTCCCACGGGGATGCCAATGGCCACCACGATGAGCTGGGTGAGCACGCCCACCGCCAACGATGTGCGGGCCCCGTGCATGAGGCGGCTGAGGGTGTCCCTGCCAAGGCGGTCAGTGCCCAGGGGATGGTCAAGGCTAAGGGGTGCCAGGACAGCGTCATAGTTCTGCCTTGTGGGGTCTTCGGGGGCCAGTATGGGGGCGGCCACGGCCGTAAGGCTCATGACCAGCACCACCACACCTCCTGCAACGGCCATCCTGTTCCTGAAGAAGCGCCGCAGGGACCTCCTGGGGCCGGTGCTAAGAGGGCGCCGGGCGGGCTCGCTTTCCGGGCCAAGCGCTCTATGGTCAGGCATCATCTGTCCGCGTGGGGCGAATTCGGGGGTCCACCACTGCGTACAGTATGTCCACCAACAGGTTCAGAACAGCGATAACGAAAGCGTAGAAGAGGACTGTCCCCATGATGAGGCCGTAGTCCCGTTGAAACACACCCTGGACAAAGAGTCGCCCGATGCCGGGGACTGAAAACACGGTTTCAATGATGAAGGAGCCGGTGATGAGGGCCGCCAGCTCTGGCCCGAGGCTGGTCAGGACGGGAATCAAGGCGTTCCTCAGCACGTGCCTGTACTGGACCATGGGAGAGGAGAGACCCTTGGCTCGTGCCGTTCGGACGTAGTCCTGGCCCAGCTCCTCCAGCACGCTGGCCCGGGTCACCCGGGCGATGAACGCCGTGGGCAGAGCGGCCAGGGCAAGGGCCGGCATGATGACGTGAGAGGGGGACTCCAGTCCGCCGGTGGGAAGAAGGTGCCAGCGCACCGATAGGACAATCACCATCAGGATGCCCAGCACAAACCCCGGAATGCTGGCAAAGACCGTGGCAAAGGACATGGAGACGTAGTCGACCACGGAGTTTCGCCGCATGGCCGCGGCCATCCCCAGGGGGATTCCAACGCCCACTACTATGAGGAAAGCCACACCCCCCACGGTCGCAGTGGCCGGAAGACCCTGACGGATGATGTCCGTCACCCCTCGTCCCTGATAGGTGTAGGAGACTCCCAGGTCTCCCTTGAGGGCGCTGGTCATGAAGCTCCAGTACTGCTCCCCCAGGGAGTTGTCCAGGCCATAGCGCCGGTTGAGGCTCTCGACGACTCCAGGGGGCAGCCTCTTCTCCCGGTCCCAGGGGCCCCCTGGCACGAAGTGCATGAGAAGGAAGGTGATGGAGGCAACGGTGAGGAGCACAGGGACAGTCCACAGGACCCGCTGGACCGTGTATGCCACCATCGTGCCTGTGCCTGCCACTTCCTAGCGAGTGAGGAGCACCTCGCCCAACATGGTGTCGCCCGGAATGGCCCCGTCAATGGGAGTCAGGGTGAGTCCCTGGAGATACGGCTTCTTGAGGAACAGGCGCTCCCCGTGGAAGAAGAAGGCGACGGGCGCATCCTTTACCAGAATCCCATGGGCGCGCCTCCACAGCTCCAGCGCTGCCTCTTGGTCAAGCTCGCGGGAGGCCAGCGCCACCAGATGGTCGAACTCCGAGTTGCCGTACTGGCTGATGTTGTTGCCCGCTCCGGTCACAAAGAGGGGGACAAGGAAGCTCTCCGGGTGGGGATAGTCCGCCCCCCAGCCGATGCCCGTCAGCTGGAAACTCCGGGCGGCGATGACCTGCTGGAAGAAGGCTGGGGGGTCAAGGGGCTCTAGGGTCACTTCTACCCCCAGGTTCTCTTTCAACTGCGCCTGGATGAACTCGGCGATGAGGCGCTGCTCCCCCGCATCCACGAAGGTGTAGGACACTCGCGGCAGGTCTTTACCTGTCGCGAAGCCACCCTGGGCGAGGAGTTGCCGGGCGCGATCCGGGTCAAAGGCGTACTCGTTGCCCAATGCCGGGTCGTAGCCTGGCATCCCGGGGGGCAGCCAGCTGGTGGCTGGCTTGCCGACGCCGTTCTTTACCTTGTCGATCCACGCTTCGCGATCGATGGCGGTGGCAAAGGCCTGGCGTACCGCCACACCCTCAAAGGGAGCGGCAGCGGTGTTGAAGAAGAGACCAAAGGTGAACAGCTGGGGAGAGCGTACCACCTCCTGTCCCAGGGACGGGTCGGCGAGGAGACCCCTCTCGTTGCCGGGGGGAAGCTGGGATAGGTGCAACTCGCCGTTGCGGTAGGCGGCGAGCTCCGCGTTGGGGTCAGCGATCATCCTGTAGGTTATCCTGGTGAGCCTGGGCCTGGGGCCCCAGTAGTTGGGGTTGGCCTCAAGGGTGATGTGGTCTTGATGCACCCACTCGGTCATGATGAAGGGGCCGTTGCCGACGTATGTGCCTGCCTCGGTCCACCGGGTGCCGGAGTTCTCCACCACATCGCGCCGCACCGGATACACCCATGACAGGGCCATCTTCTGGAGGAAGGTGAGGCTTGGCTCCGTCAGGGTGACCCGAAGCGTATGCTCGTCCGGGGCTTCAACGGCCACAGCGTTCTCCAGGGCCTGCCTGGTGGAGCCGTCTGCTCCGACAGCGGCGCTGTACTCCTGCCCGCCCCGGATGCCCAGGTAGAGATAGGAGAAGGGGGCCGCAACTTCCGGGTCGAGGAGGCGCTTGATGGCGAAGGCGAAGTCGTTTGCCGTGACCTTCCTCCCGTCGCTCCAGGTAACGTCATCCCGCAGCTTGAAGGTGTAGACAAGGCCGTCTTGAGAGATTCCCCCGTTCTCCACTGATGGCACCTGGGTAGCCACCACGGGTTTCAAAGTAAGGTCAGGATTCCAACCCAGGAGCCCCTCAAACACCTGGCGGATTACGGAGAGCTCGTGCAGGCCAGTAGCCAGTTGCGGGTCCAGGGTGGAGGGCTCGCCACCCAGGTTCACTCGAAGCTCTTGTGTGACGGTTGCGGTAGGAGTCGGCTCCCTGGCCTGGGAGCACCCAGGGGCAAGCAAGGCCAGGGAGATTGCGACGGCGATAGTGCCAACTACTCTGGTCAGCATGTTCACGTCCTTAGTATACATTGGTTACGGATGGTGTGGCGCCTCCCCCCAAATGGATCCGGGTTATCCATGGCCGTTGGGCCAACTGATGGTCATTGGCTGCTCTAGACAGACTCTACTCTCTGGGAAGTCCCTTTGACACCATCCTTTGGGGTGAAAAAAGTACTAATCCCTGACCTACCCCAGAGTCTGACCCTGGGGTGTTCCCCAGACTGGGCTAGCCCAGACCCACTTCTCACAGACCCTGGCTTCAGTTTGTCTATGAAGGCTTCTGAGGAGTGTGGGCGCAGGGGGTGAGGTCTTCTCGGGGAAAGCCTATCGAGGTAATCATACAGCCAGGGCCGTCGCTTCTCCATATACCAGGGTATATGCCTTTGGGGTCTTTAGCTTTATCCCGTGGTATGTATACCCTGGGATAAAGCTAAACAAAACGGCAAGCGTGCCTCTCACCAAAGGCGTGGCGGGTGCGGTGTGGGAGCGCAGGCCTCTCTAGCAGGGTGCGGAAAAAGGGGAGTCCAGAGGGGGCGAAGCCCCCTCCGACGGGGGTCTGGGGGTGTCCCCCAGATTCAAATTCCTCCCCCTTCCTGGACAGGAAGGGGGTCAGGGGGATGGTCGAAAGAGTTTTTCAACACCCTGCTAAAACTCTCGATGTGTAGAGAGAGTTTTTCAGTATCCAATCCAGGGGAGTCGCCTGTTTTTGTGAGACAACACTGGACGAGAGCAGATGCTTGACAGGGCAAAAAACCTCTCCTATGATGCGCGTGGCCGCCAAGGAGGTGGTGCCGAATTCGAGAACGGAGGCGAGCTTTGCCAAAGCCAATCCCGGTACCAGATGAGTTGAGCAAGCCCTTCTGGGACGCCGTCAACCAGCGGCAGCTGGTGGTGCAGAGCTGCACAGCCTGCAACAGGAGGCAGTACCCTCCGCAACCGACGTGTGCAAAATGTGGCTCCAAAGACCACCTGACGTGGCTTGAGACCAGCGGGCGAGGCAGGATACAGGGCTACGTCGTGGAGCGTGACACCCGCATGGAGCCCCTCGTGCCCGATCAGCCCTTCAACATCGCGGTCATAGAGCTGCAAGAGGACCCGCAAATCCTGTTCCTCTCCCATCTTCCCGGCGTACCCCTCGGTCAGGTCCCGGTAGGGGCCAGGGTGGAGGTGAGGTTTGACCAGGTGGCGCCGGGCCAGCTGATTCACGAGTGGCAGGTGGAAAACTCCACCGGCGGATACCGCCCGAGGAAGAAGTAGCTCCCAAGAGGGGTTGGCGTGCAGGTGGTGTTTCAGGAGGGGCGGGTGGTAGGTTAGCCCAACCCATCCTTGCAGATACCTACTACCACAGTAAGGAGTGAACAATGACTACCAGAGCACGGGGAGCAGGAGGACTGGCGGCTTCGCTGTATCGGTCAAGGGATGGGCTGGGGGTATGGGAGCATCGGGGCAAAGTGGCTGTCATGTCGATAGGGTTCTCCCCCGTTGACCGGCGCTGGGACGAGAGCCTTGAGCACAGCCTGGGTGCCTACTCCATTATCGCAGCCAAGAACGCCCTCGCGGACGCGGGGGTCGGGCCGGACCAAGTGGACGGAGTCCTGGCCGCCCCGGGCCCCCTGGGGGCGCGCTGGGACAGAGCGTACTTTGACCCACCGTACAACTCCGAGGACGGCATCAGCCTGGTGACCGCGGAGTGGCTCACCAGGAACATGGGGCTGAAGAACGTCAAGTTCATGAACTCTGAGGCAGGCGACAGCGCCCGGGTGCTGGGCCTTGCCGCCCAGGCCATAGGTAACGGCCTCTGCCACACCGCCCTGGTGCTGTACCCGACGGGTAACCTGGCTGGCCGGTACCGGCACGAACCCGAGCTGTACGCCAAAGGAAACGCTCAGTGGGTCAATCCCTGGGCCTGGACGGGGATTCAGTCGTCCGCTTACAGGTTCAGCCAGTACTGCCTCAAGTACGGCACCAACCATGACAGGATGGCCCCCTTCGTGGTGAATTTGCGCAGGAACGGCCGCATGTTTCCCAATGGGTACTACGCCCAGCACCCGGAAGCGCCCCTGACCGAGGAGGACTACCTGACATCCCGGTGGGTGTGCGAGCCCCTGTGCCTCCACGATGCCGACCGGCCGGTCAACACCGCCACCTGCTTCCTCATGACCACCGCTGAGCGCGCCAGGGACATGAAGCTGCCCCCCGTCTACGTCCTCAACCACAACAACAACAGCTTCAGGATTCGGAGCAGCGTTGAAACTCTGGAGGAGGCCGAGCAGTTCTGCGAGGTCCATGCCCGGAGGCTGTATGAGGGATCGGGGCTCACTCCCGGTGATGTGGACGTGTTCAACCCGTACGACGGCTACACCCTCTTCACCCAGAACTACCTTGAGGCCTTCAGGTGGCAGGGCGTGGGGAAGGGGGAGGCCCACGACTTCTACGCCGGGGATATCAGTGTTGAGGGGCCGCATCCCATCCTCTCCAGCGGGGGGAACAACGGTACAGGACGCACCCGCTGCGCCATCTTCGCCGATTGCATTGAGCAGTTGCAGGGACGGGCGGGTGAGCGGCAGGTCCACATCAAGGCCGAGACCGCGGTCGCCGGTTGTGTCCTGCCCGCAGGCTGCGGATGGCTTGCCTTCGGCAAGAGTCCCGACTAGCAGACTGCTGAAAAGGGGTGTCCAGAGGGGAGGGCTCCCGTCCAGTGGATGGGTCGGGTGTCCCCCACTGGGCTTGGCCCAGACCCACACCTGGCGAATCGTCCCGATGAATCGGGATGGTCAGAGTGAGCGCAGCAACAGCTTCAGCGTGGGTGCAGAGCCTGCCCTGAGCTTGCCGAAGGGGCTTGCCCTGCCTCAGGGCACAGTGGGAGGAAAGCCGGGACAAATGGCGGCCTCCCAGTCCAGCTCCGACATCTCGACCTCCGGGATGGCGTCGAACTCCTCGGGAGAGACGTCGAGCCAGGCCGTCTGGCCCCCGGCGGTCAGGACCACGGACATGCGGATGTCCTCGCGGCCTTCCCACCTGTGGACCAGGTGTTCATTCACCGGGTAAGGCTCGTGGAGATGGCTCGGCATGCGCCGGGGACTCAGGTTCTGCCTCCGGCCTGCCTGGATGCTGCTCTCGTTCAGCCTCAAGAGCATCTGGTAGTCAAGCTCCTTCAGTTTCCTCACGGTCTCTCCTCCTGATGAACCCCTCGCCCGCCGCTAAATCCGCACCCCAAGCGCCAGCACAACCATGGAAAGAGGGGGTATCCCTTCCGCCAAGAGAGGTGCGCTACCGCAGGTGCTTGCCGAAGAAGGCGAAGATACGCTCCCAGCCGTCCACCGCGGCCTCCTGCCGGTAGCTGGGGCGGTAGTCGGCGAAGAAGCCATGCCCCACATCCTGGGGGTATGACTTGAGCTCGTACTCCTTGTGGTGTTTCTTCAGCTCCTCATCCAGCCTGGCCACGTGCTCCGGGCTGGGGTTGCGGTCTGCCTCTCCGAAGAGGCCCAGCAGGGGATAGCGCAGGTCGGGCACCATGTCGATGACGGCCTTGGGCCTGCTGGGGGTGAGCTGGTCGGTGACAATCCCGCCGCCATAGCAGACCACCGCGGCATTCAGGTTTCTGGTGCTGCAGGCGAAGAGCAGCGAGTGGCGTCCACCGGAGCAGTGGCCAATGCACCCGATCTTGCCGTTGAAGGTGGCTACGGAGCGGAGGGCACCAACGGCTCCCTCCATGTCGGCCATGAACCGGGAGTCGGGAACGCCGCCTCTCTCACGAATAAGGGCAGCGATGGTCGCGGTATCGCCGGGGCCTTCCCGATAGAACAGGTCAGGAGCTATGGTGATATACCCACGGGCAGCGAACTTGCGGGCCATCTCCTTGGTGTGCTCCACCAGGCCGAAGACCTCCATGATGAGGATAACCCCTGGATGCGGGCCAGCCCCAAGGGGTCGGGCCATGTAGCCGCCTATGATATCGCCGTTCTGGCTGGGGAAGCTCACCGTCTCCGCCAGCATTCCCTCATAAGGCCGTGTCTGCCCACTGGTCATGCATGCCTCCTCGTGGCCTGGTCTGAGGTCAGATTATAGGTCAGGGGAGAAAACAGTGTCAACCTTCCGTGCTCACCCCGAAGGGCCTTTTAGTTATTGGTTTCATGGATTGACCCCGCTCACGCCCTTCGACAAGCTCAGGATGGCCCTTCGACAGGCTCACCATGAGCGGAATTTATCTCTCCGCTCATGGTGAGCCTGTCGAACCATATGAGCGGGCAAGAGCCAGTCTTTGGAAAATCGAAAGACCCTGGGCTTGTCCCAAAGGGTTGACACGCGCGAAGGCTGCCAGGTTGGGCAGCACGAAGAGAGCCACCCAATGCTTCAGGGACACATCTGGTATAATCGGTGCTAGTCGTAACGATTTTGCAGCAGGAGCCTGGGCTAGCAGGCTGCGGGAAAATGGGGAGTACAGAGGGGCGAAGCCCCTTCTGACGGGAGTCTGGGGGTGTCCCCCAGACTCAAGTTCTTCCCCCTTCCTGGCCAGGAAGGGGGACAGGGGGATGGTCGAAAGGGTATTTCAACACCCTGGGTCAGAGGTGGAGATGGAGCAGGACTTCACTGAGCTGGTGACTCGCCTGGTGTTTCAGCTGGCGATCATACTGGTCGCCGCCAAACTTGGCGGTGAGGTGTGCGAGCGGTACTTGAAGGTGCCTCCGGTTCTGGGGGAGCTGGTGGCTGGGATCATTATCGGCCCCTTTGCCCTGGGCGGCCTCTCATTTTTGGGGCTGGAGTCCCTGTTTGAGAAGGCATCAAAAGCCGTCGAAGCCTCTGGCGGGATACCCGTCTCCCTGGAGCTGTTCTCCCTATCCCAGATAGCCGCGGTGGTCCTCCTTTTCGCCGCTGGTCTTGAGACCAACCTGAAGCAGTTCCTGCGCTACGCCGGCCCCGCCTCCCTGGTGGCCGTGGGTGGGGTGGCGCTTCCCTTTGCCTTTGGAATGGGGGCTACACTGCTCTTCAAGCCCGGTGGCCTCAGCGGAGACGCGTTGCTCTACTCGGCCCTGTTCATGGGGGCCGTTATGTCGGCCACCTCCGTGGGTATCACCGCCAGGGTGCTGAGCGAGAAGCACAAGCTGGACACCCCGGAGGGGGTCACTATCCTGGCTGCTGCGGTGATAGACGATGTGCTGGGGATTCTGGTGCTCACGGTGGTGGTGGGGATGGCCACTCCCGGAGAGCAGGTCTCCGCCTCCGGGGTGGCTCTCATCGGGGGCAAGGCCCTGGGTTTCTGGTTGGCCCTGGTGGGAGGGGGAATTCTGGTGTCCAGGTACATATCCAGGGTCGTGGGGTCCTTTCGCGTCTCCGGCGCTCGGGTTGCCCTGGCCCTAGCCATAGCCTTTCTCTGTGCGGCGCTGGCTGAGAGCTTCGGGCTGGCGATGATTATCGGGGCCTACTCCATCGGTCTGGCCCTCTCCGGGACCCCCCTGGCGAGGCAGTTGGAGGAGCCTATTACCGCGGTGTATCACGCCCTGGTGCCCATTTTCTTCGTGGTCATGGGCATGATGGTGGACGTGACGGCCATGGGAGGGGTGGTCTTTTTTGGGACGGTAATCACTGCCCTGGCTGTTGTGAGCAAGGTGGTTGGGTGTGGGATTCCCGCCCTGGCCACGGGTTTCAACAGGATCGGGGCCTGGCGCATAGGCATCGGAATGCTGCCCCGGGGAGAGGTGGCCCTCATTGTCGCCGGCATCGGCCTCTCCCGGGGGGTCATCGAGACGGACCTGTTCGGGGTGTCCATCATGATGACCATAGCGACCACCCTCATAGCGCCCATTATCATGGTCTCCGCCTTTGGAAAAGGGGGGGCAGGGCGGCGTGGGCACCCCTCTCCAGAGGGAGGAGCCGTGGATGTTGCCAGGTAGTCATGCCACTGCTATAGTAGCCTCGGGTGCGCCCCTGTAGCTCAGTGGATAGAGCACTGGCCTCCGAAGCCAGTGGCGCGGGTTCGAGTCCCGCCGGGGGCACCACTTCTTCCTGGATAACCCTCATTAAATGCATACAAAGCGTTGACGCTCTTTTGGGGTAATGGTATACTACCTGGAACACCTCGGCGACCCTTACTGGTCGGCGTGGTGTCCTGGCCGCCTCGGAAGCCTTCTGGACGGGGGGGGGGTAAGCGCTTCCCAATAAGGAGGTGAGTTGAGCAAGGTCTTGAAGCTGGTTCCAGAGAGCTGCACCGGCTGCATGCGGTGTGAGATGGCGTGCTCCTACATGCAGACGGGCACGTATCAGCCCTCGAAGTCGGTGATACGGGTTTCCCCCTTCGAGAGGCACACCAGCTACTCTCCCTACACCTGCTTTCAGTGCCAGGAGGCATGGTGCCTGGCGGCGTGTCCCGTGGAGGCCATCTCCATCTCCCCGGCTGGGGCCAAGGTGGTCATCAGGGACCAGTGTGTGGGGTGCAAGCTCTGCACCATCGCCTGCCCCTACGGCACTATCTTCTACGACGTGGACACCCACAAGGCCTTCAAGTGCAACCTCTGCGGAGGTTCGCCGGCGTGTGCCGAGGCCTGCCCAACGGCAGCCATCCAGTGGGTGGAGGAGAAGGTGCAGGACTGGCAGGGCGACTTCGCCGCGGAGCGCGGCGTCATCCATCTGGTGGGCGTTCCATCTGCCTAGGGAGGAGAGCCACATGGCCATGAAACGTCACGTCATCGTGGGTGGAGGGACTGCCGGCCTGAACGCCATCACCACCATTCGGGAGTACGATAGAGGAGAGTCGGAGGTGGTGCTCCTGTCCGGTGAGTGGCCGTATGCCCGCATGGTGCTCCCGTACTACCTGGGCCACGAGATATCCGAGTCTCACGTCTTCACCGCCACGGCCACCAGGCTGGCAAAGCTGGGGGTCAAGCCCCACATCGGCAGGCGTGCCACCGCCCTGGATACCAAGAACAACAAACTGACCCTGGACGACGGCACCATCCTTGAGTACGACGACCTGCTCATCGCCACAGGCTCCTCAGCCACTCGCCCGCCCATTCCGGGGGCAAATGGCCCCAGGATTTACAACCAGTGGGCCATGGACGACACGCGAGGGGTTCTGGCAGAGATAAAGGGCGGCATGGATGTGGTCATGGTGGGAGCGGGGTTCATAAGTTTTACCATCCTGAACTCCGTGCTGAGCCACGGAGTCAATCTCCACGTCATCGAGGTAATGCCCCAGGTCCTGCCCCGCATGATCGACCGTGAGGCGGCAATCCTGGTGCAAGACTGGCTGAGGGGGCGGGGAGTGCATATCCACACCAGCACCACCGTCAAGGCCATCGAGGATGTGGATGGACGCAAGCGGCTCCTCTTGGCCGAGGGAGGCGATCTGATGGCTGACCTGGTTATCATGGGCACCGGTATCCGTCCAAATTTGGGATGGCTTGCGGGCTCCGGCATCGAGATCAACCAGGGTGTGTTGGTGGATGACCACCTGCGCTCCAACGTGTCCAACGTGTACGCCGCGGGAGATGTGGCGGAGGGCCCTGAGCTCATCACCGGCAAGCGGGAGGTGCACGCCATCGAGCCCACGGCCATGGCCCATGGGCGAGTGGTGGGAGCCAACATGGTTGGCCGGGACATCGCCTATAGAGGCAGTCTGCTGATGAACATCCTGGATGTGCAGCAGCTGGACATCGCCAGCTTTGGCAACTGGAGCGCCGCCGACCGGGAGACCTCGGTGCTCCTGGAGCCCCGGGGCCATATCTATCGGAAGCTGGTCTGGGATGGCGACAGGATAGTGGGAGCCGTCATCATGGGGCCAGCCAGGGGAATCTGGACTACCAACGACGTCGGTATGCTCAAGGGTCTTATCTACTCCGGCGTCCACCTGGGGGCATGGAAAGGGTACTTGCAGGAGCACATGAAAGACCTCAAGAAGCCCTTTGTGGCCTGTCACGTTATCAGGGACATGCTGCCGGTGACGGTGCTGGATCATCCCACGGTGCCGGCGAGGGACGTGGTGGCTGTGGAGCCGGCGGGCTAGCGGTTAGCAGCAGGCTGCTGAAAAAAAGGGGGAGTGCAGGGGGGTGCAGCCCTTTGACGGGGGTCTGGGGGTGTCCCCCACAGGGTTTAGTCCAGACCCACACCTTACGAACCGTAGAACATGGTCAGACCAGTGCAGCGACAGTTGAGTGTGGGTGCAGGGCTTGCCCTGCAAGGAGGCCAACTTGGTTACAGAGACGAAGAAGGCTATAGAGCAGCTGCCTGGCGGTTATGCGGGGAAGATTCTCCGGATAGACCTCACCAGTGAGCGGATATGGACCGAGACCCTGACGGCGGAGGAGTGGCGGTACTACGTGGGTGCCGTGGGGATTGGGTACAGGATTCTGTGGGAGGAGGTGCCCGCGGACATCACGTGGGACCACCCGGAGAACCGCCTGATCCTGGCCTCAGGGCCTCTGGCGGGCACGCCCGTATGGGGGACTGGCAGCCTCAATGTGGTGACCCGGTGCGCCATGACCAACGGGGCCGTGGTGACCAACGCCCAGGGTTTTTTCGGCTCCAACCTCAAGTACTCCGGATACGATGCCATAGTCTTGCAGGGGCAGGCGAAGAGGTGGGTCTACATCTACGTCAACGATGACGTGGTGGAGCTGAGGGACGCCTCCCACCTCATGGGCAAGGACACCTGGGAGACCCAGGATGTCCTTCAGGCCGAGCTGGGCATAAGCGGTCACCTGATGAGTGTGTATGGCATAGGCCCCGCGGGAGAGACCGGGGTGAGGTGGGCCGTAATCGAGGGGGACTACGGGCATGTGGCCAGCAAGGGCGGGTGTGGAGCGGTGATGGGGAAGAAGCGGGTGAAGTGTGTGGCGATAGTGCGGGGAACTAAGGCAGTCCGGGTGCATGACCCGGCGGGCCTGATGCAGGCGGCGGAGATGATCTCCAACGAGCTGAAAAAGGCGAGGGTTTACACCTGGGGTATGTTGGGTGGCCCCTCTGGAGAGGGAGGCGCTGCATCGGCAACCCGGCCCACCAAGAACTACACCACCAACATCTATCCCGCCCCGGAGCGGGCCCACGAGTTTGAGCCTCCCAAGTTCCGTGCTCTGTTCCCCCATCGGGGACATCAGTGCAGCGCGTGCGGGATGAAGGGCCATTGCCACATGATGATTGTCCCTGACGGGCCCAACAAAGGCACCATCATAGATGAGCCG